>CANASS010000081.1 GCA_947364395.1 uncultured bacterium | reverse complement strand
TGGTAAAGGAACTGGTAAAGGGCGGCCTGCTTGCCGCCGCGCGGGGAAAGGGCGGCGGCTACCGCCTGGACCGCCCCCCGGAGGAGTACAGGATAAAGCCGATACTTGAGCTGATGGAGGGACCGCTGGTCCCCGTTGCCTGCCTGGAGCCGGGGCGGAATACCTGTCCCCGAAGCGGCCGCTGTCGGACGCTTTCCCTGTGGCGCGGGCTTGAGCAGGTCATCTCCGATTATTTGGCGCAGTTTACCTTGGCGGCGCTGTGTGGCGGTAGCTCGGAAACAGCGCGTTGAATCCGCCCACCCGGTCAAGGGCCGGCCAGCCCCGGCGGCGGACCCCTTTTGCATATGGCTTCCCCGTGCCTGGTCACTCCACCGTGACACTTTTCGCCAGATTCCTGGGCTTATCCACGTCCAATCCTCGGGCCACGCTGGTGTAATACCCCAGCAGCTGGAGGGGGACTATCGCCAGCAGTCCGGTGAAGCAAGGGGCCGTTTTAGGGATGTAGACGGTGAAATCCGCCGTGTCCTCTATGCTGTAGTGCCCATAACAGGTCAGTCCCATAAGGTACGCCCCCCGGGCCTTACACTCCGCCATATTGCTGATGGTTTTCTCGTACAGTTCGCTCTGGGTAAGCACGCCGATCACCAGGGTGTTGTCCTCAACCAGGCTGATGGTGCCGTGCTTCAGCTCCCCCGCGGCATAGGCCTCGCTGTGGATATAGCTGATCTCCTTCATTTTCAGGCTGCCCTCCAGGCTGGCGGCGTAATCCGCCCCCCGGCCCAGGAAGAAGATGTCCCGGGCGTTGGCGAACTTGGCGGCGAACCACTGGATACGGCCCTTGTCCTCCAGCACGCGGGCGATCTTGTCCGGCAGGGCGGCCAGCTCCTCAATGTATCCTGTATACTCATCCTCCGTGAGTTTCCCCCGCACCTGGGCCAGCTGCACCGCCAGGGCGTACATGGCCATGAGCTGGGCACTGTAGGCCTTGGTGGTGGCCACGGCGATCTCCGGCCCCGCCAGGGTGTAGAGCACGCTGTCCGCCTCCCGGGCGATGGTGGAGCCCACCACGTTCACCACCGCCAGCGTCCGCGCCCCCCGCCGCTTCGCCTCCCGCAGGGCGGCCAACGTGTCCGCTGTCTCCCCGGACTGAGAGATGACGATGACTAAGGCGTTCTCGTCCAGCAGCAGCCTGCGGTAGCGAAACTCGGAGGCCAGCTCCACCCGGACGGGGACCTCCGCCAGTTCCTCCAGGACGTACTGGGCCGCCACCCCCACATGCCAGGCGGAGCCGCAGGCCGCGATATGGATGGACGAGACGGACTGGAGGACCTCCTCCGTCAGCCCCGCCCCGGACAGGTCGATCCGCCCGTCCTTCAGCAGACTGTTCAGGGTGTCCCGCACGGCGGCGGGCTGCTCATGGATCTCTTTGAGCATGAAGTGCTGAAATCCGCCCTTTTCCGCCGCCTGGGCATCCCAGGTGATCTCGGTCAAGGGAAGCTCCACCTCGTCTCCATTGAGGTCGTAAAAATGGATCTCCCCTGGGCTGAGTCTTGCCGCCTGCTGATTGCCGATGTAGTATACATTTCGCGTGTCGTTCAGGATGGCGGGCACATCGGAGGCCAGATAGGTCTCCCCTTCCGCCACGCCGAGGATCATGGGAGAGTCCTTCCGCGCGGCGAAGATCTCGCCGGGATAGTCCTGAAACATCAGCGCCAGGGCATAGGACCCCTGTATCCGCACCATGGCCCGGGTGAGGGCGTCCACAGGGCCCAGCTTGTATTTTTTGTAGTAGTAGTCCACCAGCTTCACCGCCGCCTCGGTGTCGGTGTCTGAATAGAAGGTGTAGCCGTGGCGTTCCAGCTTGGCTTTCAGCTCGGAGCAGTTCTCGATGATCCCGTTATGGACCCCCACCACCTGAGACTCCACCGCGTCGGAGCCGGAGCTTACACCGCTGCCGCTGACGTGGGGGTGAGCGTTGATGAGGCTGGGAGCGCCGTGGGTGGCCCAGCGGGTGTGTCCAATGCCGCAGCAGCCGGAAAGGGCCGCGCCGCCGTCTGTTTTCTCAGCCAGATTGCGCAGCTTGCCCACGGCCTTCACCACCTGGGCCGGCTCATCACCGTCCCGGACGGCCAGGCCCGCCGAGTCATAGCCCCGGTATTCCAGCTTGGCCAGCCCGTCCAGCAAAATGGGGGCGGCCTGCCGCCGCCCGGTAAAGCCTACGATCCCGCACATGATATGTACTCCCCCCGTCGAAGCTGTTGTGCTTTATTATATTCCCATCGTGTTCCACTGTCAATTGGTTTGCCCTCAAAACTGCAATATTAGAATATTAAACTTGCATATAAAGGCGTTGCTGTTGTGCCATATCCTTGTAATATGCAATAAAATATATTTAGATTGCAAATATTGTCTTGACTTTCATGCTTCTACCGGCTATACTGGCCGTAGTTCAGGCGTGAACAACGGCGTTCCGACCCGGAAGGGGGAGGAGCGCCGATTTCTATTTCGCGGGGAAACAGAAAGGGGATCTCATTTATGGGCTGCAGCAGAGAGGATATTATTCGAATGGTGAAAGAGGAGGATGTAAAATTCATCCGAATGCAGTTCACCGACATCTTTGGCCAGCTGAAAAACGTGGCCATCACCGCCTCCCAGA
>CANASS010000080.1 GCA_947364395.1 uncultured bacterium | reverse complement strand
GCTCCACCGCCCACTACCGGGGGCAGAAGAAGTACGACAACACCTACTCCGGCTTTCTGGAGTGCGGCGACTGCGGCTCCCCCATGTTCGCCATGAGCCGCCGGGACATCAAGGACGCTTACCGTTGCGGCACCTACCACCGCCGGGGCCTGAAGGGCTGCACCAGCCACCACATCCGGGTAGACAAGCTGGACGAGCTGGTGAAGCTCTATGTCCAAAAGGTGAAGGACAACTCCGCCGCCATGCTGGACCGGCTCAACGCTGACCTTGCCAGGGAGCAGGAGGACGTGGCGGAGACCCAGCGGGCGGCGGAAAATCTGGATGCCACCCTGCTGGACCTCCAGGAGGAGCTGAAAGCCACCAAGCGCCAGCGCATCCGGGATGTGATGAAGCACCCGGAGCAGGAATCCACCCTGGAGGAGACCTACGACGAGCTGGAGAGCGACCTTGTTCGGCGGATGGAGGGTGTCCAGCACCAGATCGACCTGGCCCAGGACAAGAAAAACACCATCATCCGAGTGAACCGGGTTGCCAAAACCGCCCTGGAGGTCTTTGACGACATCCTGACCAAGCCCAAGTTGGATCGGAACGACCTCCAGCTCATCATTCAGAAGATCAAGGTCTATGAGGACCATGTAGAGCTCCATCTCAAGGCGGACGTGGACAGCATCCTGCAAAGCGGCACGCTCCCGGAGGAGAAGCCGGAGGCCGTGGCGGCGATGGCTCCCGTCCGCAACCGCTCCTACGAGATCCAAATCATCCAGGAAAGTGACAAGCACAACGACAAAATTTTCACTGTCAAAGTTATCAGCAACGGTGACCCCTTGGAGATCTACACGGACCGGGAGGGCGGCGTCATTTTCAAGAAATATTCGCAATTGGGCGACGTGTCCGACTTCGCCGCCCAGCTGTGTGACACCATCAGCCGGGTGGCGGGCCTGCCCGCCGTCATCACGGACCGGGACAGCGTCATTGCCGCCGGGGGCGTGCCCCGCCGGGAGGTGGTGGACAAGCGCGTGTCCGCCCAGATGGAGCAGCTGATGGAGGAGCGCCGCAGCGTCCAGGCGGAGCAGCCCCTTCCCCTGTGCGACAGCGGGGAGAAGTACCGGGTGCTCATCGCGGTGCCAATTCTGTCCGAAGGGGACGTGCTGGGCTGCGTGGCCTTCGTGTCCGACGGGGACGCCTCCGCCCTGGGGGACGTGGAACTGAAGCTGGCTCAGACGGTGGCCGGGTTCCTGGGGCGGCACATGGAGAGCTGAGCCCTACGCTGGGGACCGTTGAAAAGCGGGCCTGTCTGGACAAACGCCGGGCGGGCCCGCTTTTTCTGAAAATATCCCTTGCGCCGCATTGATTTTGCCCTCTGGGGCTGATAAAATGTATTCCATCACATGACAAACTGGAGGTACGCGATGAATTACCGTGAATTGGGCAAAACCGGCCTGATGGTCAGTGAAATCGGCTTTGGCGCGGAGTGGATGGAGCGCCACACCCCGGCGGAGTGCAGATCAGTGCTGGACCGGGCGGAGGAACTGGGAATCAATATCCTGGACTGCTGGATGTCCGACCCGAAGGTGCGGGACAGCCTGGGCCAGGCCCTGGCCGGCCGGCGGGAGCGCTGGTACATCCAGGGGCACATCGGCTCCACCTGGCAGGGCGGGCAGTACGTCCGCACCCGGGACGTGGACCAGTGCCGGACGGCCTTTGAGGACCTGCTGGCCCGGCTTGGGACGGACTATATCGACCTGGGCATGATCCACTTTGTAGACACCGAGGCCGACTGGGAGGGGGCCATGAACACCCCCTTCCTGGACTATGTGAAGGAGCTGAAGGCCAAGGGGACCATCCGCCACATCGGCATGAGCACCCACAACCCGGCCATGGCCAAACGGGCGGTGGAGCAGGGCTTGGTGGAAATGCTGCTGTTCAGCGTGAACCCCGCCTTTGACATGCACCCGGCCACCGACAACCTGGATACATATTTCGACTGGGAGAACTACCGGGAGGACCTGGGCGGTATCGACCCCCAGCGGGCGGAGCTCTACAAGCTGTGCGAGCAGCGCGGCGTGGGCATCACGGTGATGAAGCCCTACGCCGGAGGGCGGCTGTTCGACGCCCAGCGCTCCCCCTTCGGCACGGCGCTGACGCCGGTTCAGTGCATCCACTACTGCCTCACCCGGCCGGGAGTGGCGGCGGTGATGGCGGGGTACGACACCCCGGAGCACGTGGAACAGGCCGTGGCCTACGAGACGGCGCCGGACGAGGAAAAAGACTACGCCGGCGTGCTGGCCCGGGCCCCCAAGCACACCTTCAGCCAGGGGGAGTGCACCTACTGCGGCCACTGTAAGCCCTGCCCGGCGAACATCGACATCGCCATGGTCAACAAGTATTACGATCTGGCCACCATGCAGCCCCAGGTCCCCGGCACGGTGCGGGCCCACTATCTGGCCCTGGAGCACCGGGCGGACCAGTGCGTGGGCTGCGGGGCCTGCGAGAGCCGCTGTCCCTTTGGGGTGCGGATCGCCCAGCGGATGGAGCGGGCGGCGGCGCTGTTCCGGGACTGAGCCGCCGCCAAGCGGGGAAACGCGCCCAGATCAAACTTTGACATTTCTATTAAAATGTAAAACAATCTGCCCGCCATCTTTTGGCAGAGTGCAAAACCCGCTTCAGTTGTTTATAGTTTGTTCATAAAATATCTGAAAAATATCCACACTTTCCCAGGAGTCGCGGCTATAATGTGCCTACCGTGCGCGAACCGCCCACGGGTCATTTCAAGGGAAAGGATGTGAGCGATTCATGTATATGCTCAACTATAAGAA
>CANASS010000079.1 GCA_947364395.1 uncultured bacterium | reverse complement strand
TGATCCCCCGTAGCTGCTCCTTGTAGGAGGGAGGCCGGGCCGCGCCCAGCCATTGTCCGTAGTGCTGGAATTTCCCCTTGCTGTGGAGCTTGGGATTTTTGATCACGGACAGGTCATGCTCCAGACATATCCGGTCGGACAGCCGCCGCAGAGCGCGGGCGGAGCCTAAAAAATCCCGGTATTTCCGGGTGCAGTCCAGGGTGGTGGAATTGTAGTAAATGTGGACGTGGGGGTGGGGCCGGTCCGCGTGGGACACCACAAAGAAAGCGTGTTTCCCCTTGGTCCAGCGCATCGCCAGCTCATAGCCGATATTCAGCGCCTCCTCCGGGTCCAGCTCCCCAGGGGGGAAGGATTGGCGGATCTGATAGCACAGCACGTCGGCGTCCCGCTTTTGCTCCCGGCCTGTAATGGATTTGTACCGGGCCTTGCTCAAAAGAAACTCGCTGTCGGCGGTAAGGGGGTCGCACTCGTAGGAGCGGATCAGGGACCCGTCCAGGGTCTTTTCCGGGTTCTGGCCGTAGTCGAAGCGGTCCGACAGAGAGGCCAAAATCGACTTGCCCCCGCTGATATGGTGGGATATGAGGCGGGTCGTCGCCAGAGACAGCACCCCCTTTCAAAATCGGTTCTCCCCAGCTCTGGACACGGTGTCCAGAGGCGGGGACAGCCGGGGAGCGGCCAGGGCCGCTCCCACGGGTCACAGGGCCACCACCTGGGCCAGCTTCTCCAACAGCTCAGAGAGAGGCCCCCACAAATCGGCGTAGTCCTTTTGGAGCGCCTGGAGCTCGTTGGGGTAGAGGCCGCCGTAGGTGTTCACATGGAGCGCCGCCTGATTGAGATTGTTGGCGCACCGCCGCTGGAGGGACACCAGCTCCCGCACCGGGGAAAGGTCCACCTGGAGCACATAGCCGTTGAGGGCCATTTTTCGCATATAGGCCCCCATGTTCAAAATCCCCACCTGGGTCATGCGCTCCTGGATTTGCCGCTGCTCCTCCGGCGTCACCATCACATGAAGATGAACAGAGCGACGGCGTTTCTTTCCTGCCACGGCTACCGTTCGCCCCGGTCCGGGGCCTCCCTTTTGTGGCTGGGCGGGGCCTGCCGCTCCTGGGCCAGTCTGCCCGCCTCCTCCATCTGCCGGGAGATAGGGGCCTTGACCTCCCGAACATGAAAGCGGCGCTGATAGTCGGCGGCGCGGTCCGCATAGTCCTTTTCCGCAGCGGCCCCATCGTCATAATAGTGGCCCCAATAGTAGTCACGGCGGCTGCCCTCCTGGGTAAACTGCCACGTCACGAAGCCCTCCCTGGGGTGCTCCCCCAGAGCGAAGCCCCGGCCGTTATCGAACAGGACGGATTGCCGAATCACATAGCCTTGATTTTCTTCCATGATAACCTCCTTTCAAAACCTGAAATGTGGAAAGTATCAGCGGAAAACAGGGGCAGGACGTGAAATGATACGGCCCGCCCCTGTTTGGCGTCTGGAAAGCCTTGAAAACACTGGATTTTTCGGGGCCTAATTTTCCACACATCAACCCCGTTTTTTTCGCATATAAGAACGCTTTTGCGCTCGGAGCGCGGCCTGGGCGCAGGCGGGGGAACAGTAGCGCCGCCGCCCGCCCAGGAGGGCGGGCCGTCCGCAGAGGGGACAGGTCCGCGTCTCCACGGGTCCGGGGACGGTCAGGGCGGCCTCCAGGACCGGGTCCAGAGGGAGGACCGCCGCCCGGAAGTAGCGGCACAGGGGCCCCGTCCAGGTTTTCCCCAGCATATAACACTCACAGTCCAAAGGCAAGCATCCCACGGCCCGGTCATAATTGGCGCACCACTTCACCACCAGGGCCCGGATCGCCGCCCGCTCCTCGCGGGTGAGCTCCCGCTGCTCCATGCCGTCACCTCCCCCCGCCGGGTCCGGCCCGGCTCCGCAGATAGGCCCGGAAGCAGGTCACGCACCGCAGGCCCCGCCAGTAGGGGCATCCCTCGCACTCCGATCCCCTGGGGGCCTGGGCAGGCTCCGGGGGGCGGTGGTAGGTGGGCTGCTTCATAAAGGGCTCGTAGGGGCTGTCAGTGAAGTTCACTCGTCCCCTCCCTCGTCCTCGTCGTCCACGTCCCAGGGCGGCTCGTCGTCGTAGCCGTCGGGCTCGTCATAGCTGGAATAGTCCTCCTCCGGCTCCGCCGCCTTTTGCTGCTTGGGGCGGTATATCTTGAAGTACCACCCGGCCCCGCCGCCCAGGGCCAGCACCGCCAGGGCCGCCAGGAGCATCCCGGCCCCGCCGGACTTTTGGGGCTCCGGCTCCGGTTCGGGGGCCGGTTCGGGCTCCGGGTCCGGCTCCGCCACAGGGGGCGGGGCCTCCGGCTCCTGCCCAGGCTCCGCCAGGGCCAGCAGATCGGAGACGGTGACGGCGTTGAGAAAATAGACGTTCTCCGCGCCCCGCTGCCGGTCTATCACAAGGTAGAAAACCGCCTCCTCTGCCGTGGTGATGGTGAAAAACTCCTTGCCGTCCTGGTCCGTTGCGTTGTCCAGCACGGTCCCCGTCCCCTCCGGGGTGAACGGCTTGGGGTCCGGGGGCTGCTCCACGGGTAGGGACTCCACAGGCTCCAGGCCGATCCAGGGCACATACTCGCCGCCCTCGTCGCCTCCGCCCGCGTAGGCGGGAACGGTGAGTACCCCCACCATCAGGACGGCGCAGAGCGTCGCCGCCAGCATACGGGATTTTTTCATTATGTCTCCTCCTTTCTCTCGCCGGGCTTCTGGACACCGTGTCCAGAGCCGTCCCGGAGCTGCCGCAGGAGGGCGGGCAGCTCGTCCAGGGACACGCTCATGCCCCGCACGATGTCCACGA
>CANASS010000078.1 GCA_947364395.1 uncultured bacterium | reverse complement strand
AATATGGTTGTCCTCACTTATAAGCCGCAAAAGAACATTCTTTACCCGCAATCCAGTGGGAATATAGAATGATACGGTATATGGGGAGCGTTATCAAATCGTTATCAAAAGAGGGGCGCAAAACCGTGGAAACGTTGTGCCGCACCGGGTTCAGAGTTTCAAAAAATCATTCCCACTCAATCGTCCCCACCGGCTTGGGCGTGAGGTCATACAGCACCCGGCAGACTCCCGGCACCTCGGACAGGATTCTGTCGGTGATCTTTCTCAACACCGCCCAGTCAATTTCCGGCACGGTGGCGGTCATAGCATCCACCGTGTTCACTGCCCGGATAATCACTGGCCAGTCGAAGGCCCGTTTGCCGTCACGCACTCCAGTAGAGCGGAAATCGGGGACCACGGTGAAGAACTGCCACACCTTATCCGCCAGGCCGGCATTGTCGAACTCCTCCCGCAGGATGGCGTCCGACTCCCGCAGGGCGGCCAGCCGGTCCCGGGTGATGGCTCCCAGGCACCGCACCCCCAGGCCGGGGCCGGGGAAGGGCTGCCGCTCCACCATGGAGGCGGGCAGGCCCAGAGCGTGGCCCACACAGCGCACCTCGTCCTTGAACAGCAGGCGCACCGGCTCCACCAGCTCAAAATTGAAGTCGTCGGGCAGGCCGCCCACATTGTGGTGCGCCTTTACGCCGTCGCTCTCCAGAATGTCGGGGTAAATGGTGCCCTGGGCCAGGAAGTCGATCCCCTCCAGCTTCCGGGCCTCCTCCTCAAACACTTTGATGAACTCGCCGCCGATGATCTTCCGTTTGCGCTCCGGCTCGTCCACTCCGGCCAGCAGGTCAAGAAAACGGTCGGTGGCGTCCACATAGATCAGGTTGGCATCCATCTGATCCCGGAATACAGACAGCACCTGCTCGCTCTCTCCTTTGCGCATGAGGCCGTGGTTCACGTGGACGCACACCAGCTGTTTGCCGATGGCACGGATGAGCAGCGCCGCCACCACCGACGAGTCCACCCCGCCGGACAGCGCCAGCAGCACCTTTCTGTCCCCCACCTGAGCCCGTACCGCCTTTACCTGCTCTTCGATAAAGGCCTCCGCCAGGGCGGGGGTATTGATCCGTTTCATATCTGCGGGACGTATATCGTTTTTCATATGTTGTGTCCTCCCTGTTGAGATTCAGTCGTATAACGGACCTATTATATACGAAACCCGGCGGCAATGCAAGGGCGGGCCGCTCAATTGTCGGCGAAATCCTTCGGTTTACAAACGGCCTCTTCTGGTATATACTGAGATTCGACAATTCGGGACGCGGCGGAGCTCTGAAGCCCTCCCGAAAGTAAGGAGGCCGTCATGAATTTCATCGTCAACGCCATCTCCGCCGTTTACAAGCTGCTGTGGGGAGACCTGATTGCCATCCCCCTGCCGGGGGGCGGCTCGCTGGGGATATCCCTGCTGGTGCTGCTGCTCATCCCCACCGGCGTCTTTTTCACCATCCGCACCCGGTTTCTCCCCGTCCGCCTGTTCCCTGAGATGCTCCGGGTGACGGCGGAGAAGCGGACCAACCGGGAGGGCGACGCCATCTCCGGCGTCCAGGCCCTCATTGTGTCCACCGCCACAAGGGTGGGTATGGGCAACCTGATTGGAGTAGTGGCCGCCATCTCCGCCGGGGGCGCGGGAGCGGTATTCTGGATGTGGGTCACCGCCCTCATCGGCTCGTCCACCGCCTTTATCGAGGCCACCCTGGCCCAGCTCCACAAGGAGAAGGACCCGCTGTACGGCGGCTGGCGGGGAGGCCCTGCCTACTACATCCACAATTTCGTCAAGGAGAAGCGGGGCGGAAAGCTGGGCCGGTATTCCGTGCTGGCGGTGCTGTTCGCCGTCTCCGGCCTCATCTGCTGGTGCGGCATCAGCCAGGTGATCTCCAACTCCGTATCCTCCGCGTTCCAGAACGCCTTTCACATCAAGCCCATCTACACCACCGTGGTGCTGGTGGCCCTGTCCGCCGTCATCGTCCTGCGAAAAAACGCCACGGTGCGGGTGCTGGACATTTTGGTGCCCATCATGGCGGCCTGCTATTTCATTATCACCCTCATCCTCATCGGCATGAACATCACTGTGCTTCCCGGCGTGTTCCGGCGCATCTTTGAGGAGGCCTTCGGCATCCGTCAGGTGATGGCCGGCGGCTTTGGTGCCGTCGTCATGAACGGGGTCAAGCGGGGGCTGTTTTCCAATGAGGCCGGGTCGGGCTCCGCCCCCTGCGCGGCGGCGGCGGGGGACACCAGCCATCCCGCCAAAACCGGCCTGCTCCAGGCCCTGGGCGTGTTCATCGACACCATCGTCATCTGCAGCTGCACCGCTTTCATCATTCTGGTGACCCCGGCGGAGAAAATCGCCGGACTGGAGGGCATGGACCTGCTCCAGGCCTCTATGGCCCACCATCTGGGGCCCTTCGGGATGGTGTTCATCGCCCTGATCCTGTGGCTGTTCAGCTTTTCCACCTTTGTGGGTATTCTGTTCTACGCCCGGTCCAATGTGGCTTACCTGTTCGGGGACAGCTGGCTGTCCCAGACCCTCTACAAGGTGGTAGCCCTGGCCATGCTGTTTGTGGGCGGTCTGGCGGCCTACACCTTTGTCTGGGACCTGGGCGACGTGGGGGTGGGGCTGATGACGGTATTCAACATCATCGTCATCCTGCCCATGTCCGGCCAGGCGCTGAACGCCCTGGAGGATTACGAGGAAAATTTAAAGAAACAATAAATCGGGAGGACGCCGCGCAGCAGTTGTGCGGCGTCCTCTCCTGTGATATAATAATTCGTCCCGCCTCCGCGGCCCGGCGGAGTTTTTGTTGCAGGAAAGACTTGACATATTAAAACCTATGTTCTATGATAGAAACACAATATTGAGGGAGGCGCGCCCATGCCGAAATTTGAAGTGGTTTCCGAATACACGCCCAGCGGCGACCAGCCGGAGGCCATTGCCGCCCTGGCGGCGGGCATCGACAACGGCCTGGATGAGCAGACCCTGCTGGGGGTCACCGGCTCGGGCAAGACCTACACCATGGCTAAGGTTATTGAGGCGGTCCAGCGGCCCACCCTGGTGCTGGCCCACAACAAGACCCTGGCCGCCCAGCTGTGCGCCGAGTTCAAGGAGTTCTT
>CANASS010000077.1 GCA_947364395.1 uncultured bacterium | reverse complement strand
CAGTTCACCGACATCTTTGGCCAGCTGAAAAACGTGGCCATCACCGCCTCCCAGATCGAGAAGGCCGTGGACAACCAGATCATGATCGACGGCTCCTCCATCGAGGGGTTTGTCCGCATCAACGAGTCGGACCAGTATCTCTGGCCCGACCTGGACAGCTTTGTCATCTTCCCCTGGCGGCCCCAGCACGGCAAGGTGGCCCGGCTGATCTGCGATGTGCACAACCCGGACGGCACTCCCTTTGTGGGCGACCCCCGGGGGGTGCTGGAGCGGGTGCTGGAGAAAGCGAAGGCCATGGGCTACGACACCTTCAACGTGGGCCCCGAGGCGGAGTTCTTCCTGTTCCAGACCGATGAGGAGGGCAAGCCCACCACCCGCACCAACGACGAGGCGGGCTATTTCGACTTGGGCCCTCTGGATCATGGGGAGTCCACCCGGCGGGAGATCTGCCTGGCGCTGGAGGAGATGGGCTATGAGATCGAGGCCAGCCACCACGAGGTGGCTCAGGGCCAGCACGAGATCGACTTCAAGTACGCCCCCGCCCTCCAGTGCGCCGACAAGATCATGACCTTCAAGCTGGCGGTGAAGACCCTGGCTCAGAAAAACGGACTCCACGCCACCTTCATGCCCAAGCCCATCTTCGGCATCAACGGCTCGGGAATGCACACCAACATGTCCCTGTTCCGGGACGGGAAAAACGTGTTCTTCGATGAGAACGGTCCCAAGGGCCTGTCCAGGGAGGCGTATGCTTTCATCGCGGGGATACTGGCCCACATGAAGGGCATGGCCGCCGTCACCAACCCCCTGGTCAACTCCTACAAACGGCTGGTCCCCGGCTACGAGGCTCCCTGCTATCTGGCCTGGTCCGCCTCCAACCGTTCCGCCCTCATCCGCATCCCCGCCGCCCGGGGACAGGCCACCCGGGTGGAGCTGCGCTGCCCCGACCCGGCCTGCAACCCCTACCTGTCTTTGGCCGTCTGCCTGGCGGCGGGGCTGGACGGCATCGAGAAGGGGATGACCCCGCCGGAGGAGGTCACCGAGAACATCTTCGCCATGTCCCCGGCCGTTCGGAAACGCCACGGTATCGAGGCCCTGCCCGGCTCCCTGGAGGAGGCCCTCGTCGCCATGAAGAAGGACACGCTGGTGATGGATACCCTGGGCCAGCACGTTTCCAGCCAGTACATCGCCGGAAAAGAGGCGGAGTGGGACGAGTACCGCACCCGCGTTTCCAGCTGGGAGCGGGACAAATACATGATGAACTACTGAATCTCCCGGAAGCGAGGTGAGGGCCATGCGGCAGATCGTGGTGGCCTTTGAGCGCCAGTCCAACTGCGACCGGCTCCGAGAAGCGCTGGAGAGCACGGGAGAATTTTCCTGCCTCACCTGCCGCAGCGCCGCCCAGGTGAAGCGGACGGTGGCCAAGCTGCGGCTGGACCTGGTGGTGTGCGGCTTCAAGCTGACGGACGAAAGCTGTGAGACGCTGTATTTCGACCTGCCCCAGCGGTGCGCCATGCTGATGGTGGCCCCCCAGGCCCAACTGGAGCTGTGCGCCGCGCCGGGGATATTCAAGCTGCCTGCCCCGGTGGGCCGGGGGTCGCTGCTGGCCTCGGTGCGGATGCTGGCCCAGCTGGCTCAGACCAGTCAGGCCCCCGCCCGGCGCAGCCAGGAGGAAAAGGAGCTGGTGGCGCGGGCCAAAGCATTGCTGATGGAACAGGACGGCATGACGGAAGCGGAGGCCCACCGGTGGCTCCAAAAGCGGAGCATGGACCACGGCGCGCGGCTGGCGGACACCGCCCGGCAGGTGCTGGAGAAATTTTGACCGGGCAGAGACGCCTGACAGAACGGGACGGCGCTCATTGGGCGGCCGTCCCGTTGACTTCATATGACCCCGAAAAGAGGTTTTCGCTATGAGACAAAAGGAAACGCGGCCCATGGCCCCCCTGTACGACCCCCGCTTCGAGCACGACGCCTGCGGCATTGGGGCCGTTGTGGACATCAAGGGCAGAAAGACCCATCAGACGGTGGACGACGCGCTGAAGATCGTGGAAAAGCTGGAGCACCGGGCGGGAAAGGATGCCGCGGGCGAGACCGGCGACGGCGTGGGTATTTTGCTGCAGATCTCCCACAGCTTCTTCACCAAAGCGGCGGCGGAGCTGGGCTTTGAGCTGGGGGGCGAACGGGACTACGGGGTGGGGATGTTCTTCTTCCCCCAGGACGACCTGCGCCGGAATCAGGCCATGAAGATGTTCCAGCTCATCGCAGAGCGGGAGGGGATGGAGTTCATCGGCTGGCGGGAGGCGCCGGTATGCCCCCAGGTGCTGGGGCGGAAGGCACGGGATAAAATGCCCCGGATCGTCCAGGGCTTCGTCCGCCGCCCGGAACGACTGGCAAAGGGGCTGGAATTCGACCGCCGCCTCTATATCGCCCGGCGGGAGTTTGAGCAGTCCAGCGGCGACACCTATGTGGCCTCCCTGTCCAGCAGGACCATCGTGTATAAGGGGATGTTCCTGGTGGGCCAGCTGCGGCAGTTTTACCTAGATCTGCAGGATGAGGACTATACCTCCGCCATCGCTCTGGTCCATTCCCGGTTCTCCACCAACACCGATCCCGCCTGGGAGCGGGCCCACCCCAACCGGCTCATCGCCCACAATGGGGAGATCAACACCATTCGGGGCAACGCGGACCGGATGCTGGCCCGGGAGGAGACCATGTCCTCCCCGGTGTGGGAGGGGGAGCTGGACAAGGTGTTCCCAGTGGTGGACGCCAAGGGCTCGGACTCCGCCATGCTGGACAACACCCTGGAATTTCTGGTGATGAGCGGCATGGAGCTGCCCTTGGCGGTGATGGTGTGCGTCCCGGAGCCCTGGATGAACGACCCCAATCTCTCCCGTGCCCGCCGGGACCTGTACCAATACTACGCCGCCATGATGGAGCCCTGGGACGGCCCCGCCGCCATCCTGTTCTCCGACGGCGACCAGGTGGGTGCGGTGCTGGACCGCAACGGCCTGCGCCCCGCCCGGTATTACCTCACCGACGACGGCCGGCTCATCCTGTCCTCCGAGGTTGGGGTGCTGGACATCGACCCTGCCCATATCCTGAAGAGATCCCGGCTGGAGCCGGGGAAAATGCTGCTGGCGGACACGGTCCAGGGCCGCGTCATCGGTGACGAGGAGCTCAAGGAGGGCTGCGCCGCCCGCAGCCCCTACGGCGAATGGCTGGACCGGGAGCTGCTCCAGCTGAAGGACCTGGCCATTCCCAACCACCGGGTGGAGACCTGCCCGCCGGAACGGCTGGCACAGGTGCAAAAGGCGTTCGGCTACACCTGGGAGGATGTCAAGGACGCCATCCTGCCCATGGCCCGGACAGGGGCGGAACCCACCGCCGCCATGGGGGCGGATATTCCCCTGGCGGTGCTGGACCGCCGGGACCGGCCGCTGTTCGACTATTTCCGCCAGCGCTTCGCCCAGGTGACCAACCCGCCCATCGACGCCATCCGGGAGGAGATCGTCACC
>CANASS010000076.1 GCA_947364395.1 uncultured bacterium | reverse complement strand
GGCCTCCGGCCACGTGGGCGGCTTCTCCGACCCGCTGATGGACTGCAAGGAGTGCCATGAGCGCTTCCGGGCCGACAAGGTCATTGAGGACTGGTGCCAGGAGCACAATTTCGAGCTGGGGCACAGCGTGGACGCCATGAGCCAGCAGGAGATGAAGGCCTTTGTCGAGGAGCACCAAATCCCCTGCCCCACCTGCGGCAAGTTCAACTGGACCGACATCCGCCAGTTCAACCTGATGTTCAAGACCTTCCAGGGGGTCACCGAGGACGCCAAAAACACCGTGTACCTGCGGCCCGAGACCGCCCAGGGCATCTTTACCAACTTTGTCAACGTCCAGCGCACCACCCGCCGGAAGCTGCCCTTCGGCATCGGCCAGATCGGCAAGTCCTTCCGCAACGAGATCACCCCGGGCAACTTCATCTTCCGCACCCGGGAGTTCGAGCAGATGGAGCTGGAGTTCTTCTGCAAGCCGGGCACCGAGCTGGAGTGGTTCGCCTACTGGAAAAACTTCTGCCACCAGTGGCTGCTGGACCTGGGCGTCAAGGAGGAGAACCTCCGTCTCCGGGACCACGACCCCGAGGAGCTGTCCCACTACTCCAACGCCACCACCGACTTCGAATTCGCCTTCCCCTTCACCGAGTGGGGCGAGCTGTGGGGGGTGGCCAGCCGCACCGACTTCGACCTCACCGCCCACCAGAACACCTCCGGCAAAGACCTGACCTACTTCGACCAGGAGACCAACGAGCACTATATCCCCTACGTCATCGAGCCCTCCCTGGGGGTGGAGCGGATGCTGCTGGCCTTCCTGTGCAACGCCTACGACGAGGAGGTGGTGGACGCCGAGAAAAACGACGTGCGCACCGTGCTGCGCCTCCACCCCGCCCTGGCCCCCTTCAAGTGCGCGGTGCTCCCCCTGTCCAAGAAGCTGTCCGACAAGGCCCGGGAGATCCAGGCCCAGCTGTCCAAATACTTCATGGTGGACTTCGACGACGCGGGTTCCATCGGTAAGCGCTACCGCCGCCAGGACGAGACCGGCACCCCCTACTGCATCACCGTGGACTTTGCCACCGTGGGCGACGACAAGACCGAGGCGGACCACGCCGTCACCATTCGGGACCGGGACACCATGGACCAGGTCCGGGTGCCCATCAGTGAGCTGAAGAGCTGGCTGGAAGAGAAGCTGGCCTATTAAGAAACCGCCCAACCCGCACGGGAGGCATTTGTTCTGGGAGTTCTTACGGCTTCTTGAACTTTTCGTTAAATTCCGCCGCGGTCCGTGCACAACGGCGCAGGTTGTGGTAGAATACCGGCGGCAGGGGGCCGACGCACTCCCTGCCGCCGATATTTTTTCCACGGGAGGATGCCATGAGACAATTATTTTCCTGCTTTTTGTTCCAGAAGCGCCCGGCGGAGGGGTTGTCCGCCTCCGGCAGGGCGGCGTTCTGGATTTGGAACGCCCTGCTGCTGGGCGGAGCCGCCGCAGGCCTGGGCCTGCTGTCCCTGATCCTGGCCCCCTCCCAGTTCGGCTGGGAGCTGTTCTGGGACTACTGGGACCACCCGGGCTTGATCGCGCTGAACCTGCTGCCCCCGGTGGTGCTGGCCGCCCTGCTCTACGGGATCGCCGGGCGGCCCTGGCTGGCCTATGTCCTCACCGCCCTGCCGGTGCTGGGGCTGTCCTTCGGCAATTATTACAAACTGGCCTTCCGGGACGACCCGGTCATCGCCGCCGACCTGCTGCTTCTGGGCGAGGCGGGAAATATGGCGGGGAAATACCAGCTCTACCTCACGGACAAGCTGACGGCGGCGCTGGTGTGTGCGGCGGCGGGGGGCGCCGTGCTGGCCCTGCTGGCAAGGGGGCGGCCCGCAGGCCGCTGCCGGGCCCTGACGGCGGGGGCTGCGCTGATATGCGCCCTGGCCCTGGCTCCGGTGTACGCCAGCGACGAGATCTATCAGGCCAACGAGAACAAGGAGCATATCAACCAGTGGGCCTCCTCCCAGCAGTATATGTCCAGGGGCTTTCTGTACCCCCTGCTTCACAGCGTGAAGGACGCCTTCCCCCAGCCGCCCCAGGGCTACGACCAGCGGGAGGCGGCGGCATGGCTGGCCCAGTATGAGGACGGAGTCATCCCGGAGGATCAGAAGGTGAACATCGTGGGGGTGATGCTGGAGGCCTTCGCCGACTTCTCCGATTATGAGCAGATCCAGTTTACTCAGGACGTGTACGCAGGCTGGCACGCCCTGGAGGCGGAGGGCTATTCCGGCAGCCTGGTCACCAACATCTTCGCCGGGGGCACCATCAATACGGAGCGGGCCTTTCTCACTGGGGTGGGGATCGGGGACCACGACTACCGGGGCGGGACCTCCTCCTACGCCTGGTATCTGAAGAGCCAGGGGTATCAGACCTCCGGCGACCACCCCTCCAGCGCATGGTTCTACAACCGGGAGAACATCAATGAGTTTTTGGGCTTTGACCAGTACCGATTTACGGAAAACTGCTATGGGGATATTACCGGCGGCGAAGAGACCGCCTGGGATTACACCCTGTTCCCCGTGCTCACCGACTCCATCCTGCGGCAGGCGGAGAGCGGCGCGCCGCTGTTTTCCTTCTCCGTGTCCTACCAGGGTCATGGGCCCTACGGCGACTACGAGTGCTGGTGGGGGGAGGTGGAGGACTACTTCTCCAATCCAGATCTGCAGCCCGCCTCCCGGTATATCCTGTCCAACTACCTGGGGTCGGTGATGGACACCCAGAAGCATCTGACGGCCATGGTTGACGCGTTCCGGGCGTCGGAGGAGCCCATTGTGCTGGTGGTATTCGGCGACCACAAGCCCTGGCTGGGCAACGGCAACAGCGTTTACCAGGACCTGGGCATCGACCTGAGCCAGGAGACGGAGGAGAGCTTTTACAGCTACTGGTCCACGCCCTACGTCATCTGGGCCAACGGCGCGGCCAAGGCCGTCCTGGGCCGGGACATTGCGGGCAAGGGGCCGGATATCTCACCCTGTTTTTTGATGAACGTGCTGTTTGAGCAGCTGGGCTGGACGGGGGACGCCTATATGCAGGCGGTGGACCAGTGCCGGACGGAGCTGCCCGTGATCCACAGCAGCGGGGCCTGCCTCACGGCGGACGGGACCCTGGCGCGGGATCTGACAGAGGACCAGCGGGCTTTGGTCCGGCGTTTTGAGAGCCTGGGGTATTACCGGGTCCGTCATTTCAGCAGCTAGTGGTTCGGGGGCCGCCTATGGACGGCCCCCGGATTTTTTCTCAATTTCTGCGAAAAAAACTGTTGACATTTCCCTGGAAATAAGGTATATTATCACTTGCCCCTGTCAGGGCGGCAGTACGGCAAATGGCGGCGTAGCTCAGTTGGCTAGAGCACTCGGTTCATACCCGAGTTGTCACCGGTTCGAATCCAGTCGCCGCTACCATCCCGAAGAAGCGGCGATGGCCGCTTCTTCGGGGACCGCTCTTGACACAGCCCGCTTCGGGCGCCACGGCCCGGTGGTCAAGCGGCTAAGACACCGCCCTTTCACGGCGGTAACACGGGTTCGATTCCCGTCCGGGTCACCAATACGGAGGCTTAGCTCAGCCGGTAGAGCGCTTGCTTCACACGCAAGAGGTCACAGATTCGAGTTCTGTAGTCTCCACCAGCCGAAACCCCTTGAACCGCAACGGTTTGAGGGGTTTTTTGCTGTGCCTTGAGGTT
>CANASS010000075.1 GCA_947364395.1 uncultured bacterium | reverse complement strand
CTTTACCGACCCGGCTATGCGGGAGTGGACGTTTGCCAACGACAACGGCAAATGCGCGCAGATGAAACACGCCCGGTTTTACGTTGAGAACTGGCCGACCATGCAGGAGGAAAACATCGGCTATCTGCTTTGGGGCGGTGTCGGAACCGGCAAGAGTTACTTCGCCGGTTGTATCGCCAATGCCCTGATGGAACAGGAGGTGGCCGTCCGCATGACGAACTTTGCCCTGATACTGAACGACCTGACCGCCAGCTTTGAGGGCCGGAACGAGTACATAAGCCGCCTTTGCCGCGCCCCGCTGCTGATTTTGGACGACTTCGGCATGGAACGCGGGACGGAATACGCTTTGGAACAGGTCTACAACGTGATCGACAGCCGCTACCGCAGCCGAAGGCCGCTGATCGTCACCACGAACCTCCCCCTTCAAGACTTGCAGCACCCCCAGGACACCGCCCATGCCCGCATCTATGACCGCTTACTGGAAATGTGCGCCCCTATCCGTTTTACCGGCGAGAACTTCCGCAAGGCTACGGCGCAGGACAAGCTGGCACGTCTGAAAAATCTGATGGACTGAAAGGAGCCGCCTATGGCAAAAGCAAAGGAGCCTGTTATTACTGTCAGCACCGTATTCGCCGGGAGGCAGACCGACAGGCAAGCCTTTATTGACTTAATCATACAGAAAAATGAGATTGTGAAATCACAACTTTCCCTTGACGCCGGACGTGCGGCAGGGTATAATGAAATTACTCCAAAACGCGGCATACACAGCGGGATGGAGGTCAAAAATGAGGACTGACACTGTGTATGCTGAACCCTATCCCCAGAAAATGAAAGCAGCTATTTATTGCCGCTTGTCCAAGGACGACGATTTGAGCGGCCCCAGCGCAAGTATCCAGAATCAATTTTCCTTGAAATACACCAAGTATTCCCACGCCAAATTGGCTTCGTCTGGCGAAAAATTTTTCACAGTTGGGCATATTTCCAATTCTCAAACAGCGCCTCCCCCAGCCCTTAAAACGGAAAAATTTTATAAAAAAACCGCAAGATTTCTATTCACATTTCCCTGCGGCCCAGGTATAATAAAAAAACCCGGATACGATGCCGGGCTTTTGAAAATACACTTTTGATAATAGAAGGGAGCGCGTCTTATGTCTATTCTGGTCTGCGGCGGCGCCGGCTATATCGGCAGCCACACCTGTGTGGAGCTTCTGGACGCCGGCTGCGACATCGTGGTGGCGGACAACCTGTACAACTCCTGCGAGGAGGCCTTGGCCCGGGTGGAGAAGATCACCGGCAAAAAGGTCCCCTTTGTCAAGACCGAGCTGTGCCATGAGGACGAGGTGGAGGCCCTGTTCGCCCAGTACCCCGACATCGACGCGGTCATCCATTTCGCCGGGCTGAAGGCGGTGGGCGAGAGCGTGTCCAAGCCCTTGGAGTACTACTCCAACAACCTCATCAGCACCCTGTACCTGCTCCAGGCCATGCGCCGCCACGGGGTGAAAAATTTCGTGTTCTCCTCCTCCGCCACGGTGTACGGTGATCCCGCCACCGTCCCCATCCGGGAGGACTTCCCCACCGGCGGCACCACCAACCCCTACGGCACCTCCAAGCTGTTCCAGGAGCGCATTTTGTCCGACATCTGCGCCGCCGACCCCGAGCTGAACGTGGCCCTGCTGCGCTACTTCAACCCCATCGGCGCCCACGCGTCCGGCCTCATGGGGGAGGACCCCAACGGCATCCCCAACAACCTGGTGCCCTATATCGCCAAGGTGGCGGTGGGCCAGCTGGAGAAGCTTCACGTGTTCGGCGACGACTACCCCACCCCCGACGGCACCGGCGTGCGGGACTATATCCATGTGGTGGACCTGGCAAAGGGCCACGTGGCGGCGCTGAAGAAGCTGGATACCAAGTGCGGCCTGTTCGTGTGCAACCTGGGCACCGGCAAAGGCTACAGCGTGCTGGAGGTGCTCCACGCCTACGAGAAGGCCTGCGGCAAAACCCTGCCTTACGTCATTGAGCCCCGCCGCCCCGGCGACATCGCCGTGTGCTATGCCGACCCCGCCAAGGCCCGGGACGAGCTGGGCTGGGAGGCAAAGCTGGGCATCGACGAGATGTGCGCCTCGTCCTACAAGTGGCAGTCCACTAACCCCAACGGCTATAAGGGGTAATAGAAAAATAGGCCGGGCCCGCCCGGCACAGGGGAGGAATCACCATGGCACAGCAGGCAGAGCGCACCCTCCAGGAGGCCCTGGCGGCCTTTGACTTCGGTGCGCGCACACCCCAGGCCGTCCGCTACGGCGAGGGACATATCAACGACACCTTCCTGGTGGACGTGGGCACGGAGCGGTTCATTCTCCAACGGGTGAGCTCCGCGGCTTTCAAGGAGCCGGACAAGCTGATGGAAAACATCGTCAACGTCACCGACTACCTGAGCCGGGAGATTCAGCGGCAGGGGGGCAGCCCCCGGCGGGAGACCCTCACCGTGATCCGCACCCGTCAGGGGGAAAACAGCTTCACCGACAGCGAGGGGGGCGTCTGGCGGGTCTTTCCCTTCGTGGAGGGCACCGTCTGCTACCAGGCTGCGGAAACCCCTCAGCTGTTCGCCGCCTCCGGGCGGGCCTTCGGCCGGTTCCAGCGGCTGCTGCGGGACTATCCCGCCCACACCCTCCACGAGACCATCCCCCGCTTCCATGACACCGAGGACCGCCTGCGCAAATTCAAGGCGGCTGTGGCCGCCGACCCCCTGGGCCGGGCGGCGGACTGCCGGGCGGACATCGACTTCGTCTTGGCCCGGGAGGCGGACTGCTCCGCCGCCCTCAGCGCCCAGCGGGAGGGGGTCCTTCCCCTGCGGGTGACCCACAACGACACCAAACTGAACAACGTGCTCATGGATGCGGAGACCGGGAATGCCCTGTGCGTCATCGACCTGGACACCGTTATGCCGGGGCTGTCCATCAACGACTTCGGCGATTCCATCCGCTTCGGAGCCAACCACAACGCCGAGGACGAGCCCGACCTCAGCAAGGTGAACTTCGACCTGGACCTGTTTTCCGTCTACGCCGCCGCCTTCCTGGAGGAGGCGGGGGAGGCCCTTACGGAGGCGGAGGTCCGCTACCTCCCCTGGGGGGCCAAGCTGATGACCCTGGAGTGCGGTATGCGCTTCCTCACCGACCACCTGGAGGGAGACGGCTACTTCCACATCAGCCGCCCCGGACAGAACCTGGACCGGGCCCGGACCCAGTTCAAGCTGGTGGCGGATATGGAGGCCCAGTGGGACCAGATGAACGCCATTGTGGCCCAGTACATCAGGGCAGACTGACACCGCTCTAAAAAACGTCCCCGTGATACCGCAGTATCACGGGGACGCTTTCGTTTATGCCGGTTTTAAGGAGCGGCGGCAACGCCTACCGGCGGCCGCCGCCTCTCCCTCCTCCGCCGGAACGGCCTCCGCCGCCGAAGGAGCGCCCGCCGCCAAAGGACCCGCCGGGACGGCCTCCGCCGCCAAAGGAACGCCCTCCCCCGAAGGAGCCTCCGGGGCGCGGGCCGCTCATGGGCCGTCCGCCGCCGAAAGAGCCGCCTGGACGGGAGCCCCCAAAGGTACCGCCAGGGCGGGGCCCGCCAAAGGGTCCGCCGGGACGCTGGCCGGGGCGGGGTCCTCCGCCGGGCCGGGGACCCGGTCCAAAGCCCATGCCGGGGCCGGGACCAGGGCCAAAGCCGGGACCGGGGCCGGGCCCAAATCCAGGCCCCCGGTGGAATCTGGGCGGGCGGGGCGGCCTGGGCCGGAAAATATAGAAGGGCCGGTAAACGTAGGCCGGCCCATACCAGCCGCTGTGATAGCGCCGCCGGT
>CANASS010000074.1 GCA_947364395.1 uncultured bacterium | reverse complement strand
AGGCCCGGGTGGAGCACGACGTGTACTACATCGAGCACTGGAGCCTGCTGTTTGATATCGAGATTTTGCTGACCACGGTGTTCCGGGGGAAGTTTGTGAACAGCGAGGCGCTGAACTGAGGGAGGGGATGACCATGGGCGGAAAGGTGCTGTTTACGGCCTCTACATACTCCCACATCGTGAATTTTCACCTGCCCTATCTGCGGAAGTTCCGGGAGGAGGGCTGGACAGTCCATGGGGCCTGCGGGGGCACTCCCATGCCCATCCCGGATGTGGAGCGGGTGATCGATCTGCCCTTTGAGAAATCCATGTGGTCCCCGAAAAACTTCAAGGCGGCCATCGTCTTGAGCGATGAGATGCGGCGGGAGGGCTACGACCTGGCCGTCACCCACACCTCATTGGCGGCATTTTTCACCCGGCTGGCCCTGTGGGGGCTGGAGGAGCGGCCCGCTGTGGCCAACATGGTCCACGGCTACCTGTTTGATGATGAGACGCCCTGGCTGAAGCGGAGCCTGCTGCTGGGGGCGGAGCGGTGGATGGCGGGGAACACGGACCTGGTGCTCACCATGAACCGCTGGGATTACGAAACAGCAAAAAAAAATCAACTGGGACAGAAGGTGGTGCTGATCCCCGGTGTGGGTGTGGACTTCTCCCGGTTTGATCATGTTCCGCCAGACAGTCGGGAGAGGCTGCGAAAAAAACATGGAATTCCGGCAGATGCCTTTGTTTTGATCTACGCGGCGGAATTTTCGGTACGGAAGAGCCAAAATATTATCATCCGGGCCATGAAAAGGCTTCCGAACAAGGTCTGGCTGGTGCTGGCGGGGGAGGGGATCCTGCGGGAGGACTGCCAACAGCTGGTCCGAACGCTGGGGCTGGAGGAGCGGGTGTTGTTTCCAGGCCAGGTCCGGGATATCCCGGCCTGGTACGCCATGGCGGACGCGGCGGTATCCGCCAGCCGGAGCGAGGGTCTGCCTTTCAACATCATGGAGGCCATGTACGCGGGACTGCCGGTGGCGGCAAGCGATGTGAAGGGTCACACCGACCTCATCGAAGATGAGGTAACAGGGCTGCTGTACCCCTATGGGGACGCAAGAGCCTGCGCGGAACAGATCCAGCGGCTGATAGAATCGGAGCGGCTTCGGCAGGAGTTGGTTCAGAACGCAAAGGCGGATGTGGAGCGGTATGGACTGGATCGGGTGCTGCCCGTAGTGTGGGAGCAGTACAACGGGCTGGTAAAGAGGCAAGCTTTTGTACAAAAATAGCCGCTATATTTAGAACAACAAATGGAATCTATTCAACCAATTCGAGAAAAACAAACTTGCCCTTGGCAAAGATGCTGCGTCATCCCCCAATTTAGCGATGAGGAGTGCATAACGGTATACCTGTGGGGCATCAGTCAGAGGAGATTCGAGCAAAAGACGATCTATAACTACACCAAAAATCATTTGCACGAGATTGCCGAGCCGGCGTCCAGCAGCAGGCCACCCACGACACTCCTGTGGCACGTAGGCTCGTTGGTACAGAAGCACGCAAGCAGGAAGTCCTTGTCGCGGCCCTCGCGGTACAGCCGGTCCAGGAGTTTCCGGGCCTCCATGTCCTTGGCCATCTGGCCCACGAACTTGGGTTCTGATATAGATTGTTTTGGTACTGGAAAGGGCGGCGCGTGCCATGGGGCTATGCCGTCGTGTCCATTTGGACAAGCCAGTCGATGGCGAGGGCCTCCCGGCCGGACCGCTCTGAGCGCAATGCCCGGAGCGGCCCTTTCCATGTCGTCCCCACTGGAAGCGGCAGGCACCAATTATCAAAGCATATGGAAATGCCGCAGGGCAGCTTCGATGGCTGTTTCCATCTCTGACGGGACCTGTGGCGGCTCCGTGCCCTCCAGCAGCGGCCGGCTCTGGCCTCCCTGGGTAATGATGCCATGCTTCCGCTTGACCTGGGTGACATACCGGGAAGAAACCTTCAAGCCGTACTCCTGCAATACCCACGCCCTGATTTCCCTGTAGGTGGCGGGGTGGTACGGCGTAACGTCAGGAGACGGCTCGTAGTCCAGGAAAACATGCTTCCGGCTATTCAAAAATTCCCTACCTATAGTGAATGACGTCGGGACCGTGGTGGGCGACGCCAACGGCAAGTTCGTGACGGACCAGGCGGGCACTTTCCTGGTGGAGAACATTGAGCCGGGAACGTCCCTGGTGGTGAAGGAGGTCAGGGCAAAGCCCGGATACCTGAAGGACGATGTGCCCCAGGTGGCGAAAATCAAGGCTGGACAGTGTGTAACATTGGAATTCAGGAACAAAAAGCTGGGAAATCTCGTCCTCCACAAGCTGTCCAGCGCCGACAAGAGTCCCATTGAGGGGGCACAGTTCCGCATCACCTACGCGGACGGCAAGGTGGTGGACGCCGAGGGCGGTCAGTTGTCCAGCAATGGTCTGTATACGACCAATAAGGAGGGGCAGATCGTCCTTTCCGGCATCACCGGCACCCTCATCTGCACGGAGGTGTCCAGCGCCCCCGGCTACGCCATCGACCCCAACACCCGCAGCCAGACCGTGGTGGTAAACCCCGGCGACGATACCCAGCAGCTCTATTTTTACAACGACCCCCTGTGTTCGCTGACGCTCTCGAAGGTGGATTCGGTCACGGGGAAGCCCGTACCCAACACCCAGTTCACTTTGAAGTATGCCAGCGGCGAGATGATCGGCAAATACACCACCGGGAAGGATGGGACGGTCACCGTCAGCGGCCTCCTGCCCGGTTCCACTGTGATCGCCACCGAGACCAAGGTGCCGGACACCCACGTCCTAAACTCCACCCCCCAGACCATCGTGCTGAAAAGCGGGGCCAATACCGTCACCAGCGGGGCCGTTGTCACCCCCGGTACAAATCCGGGCACGGGCACAGGCGGCGGCAACAACCTGGATTTTGAGAACGATCCCAGGATGACTTTGACGATCCGCAAATACATCAAGGGCACTGACCGGGAGCCTTTGGCCGGGGTCTGCTTCAAGGTCACTACCGGCGATGGTGCGGCGGTGGGCTCCGGCGATGGGACCTTCTACACCAATTCGGCGGGTGAGATCGTGATCGAGGGCTTGGAGCCGGGAACCACCGTCACCGCCCGTGAGATTGCCACGGTGGAGGGCTTCGTGCTGGACGGTGAACCCAAAACCGTCAAGATCAAGGCGGGCGCCCAGGCCCCGGAATTGATTTTCTGGAACGAGCGTGTGGGGACTTTGGTCATCCAGAAAAAGAGCACCACCGGGGAGCTTCTGAGCGGGGCCGAGTTCCTGTTGACCTACGCAGACGGCAGGTTTGTGGACGCGGCCAATGGCCACCTGTCCAGCAACGGCCTGTACACCACCGACAAAAACGGCGAGATTCGGGTCAATGTGGTGGGAACCGTGGTGGCGAAGGAGGTAAAAAGCCCCGCCGGGTACTCCATCGACCCGGCCACCCAGACCCAGACGGTGACGGTGCGGCCTGACGACCAGCAGACCCTGGTCTTCCTCAACGCCCCCGCGGGCAATTTTGAGCTGATCAAGGTGGTGGCGGGGAACAAGGAGAAGCGCATCCCCAACGTGACCTTCGAGATCCGCAGCGCTGATGACGACGCCCTCATCGACACCATCACCACGGACAGCAATGGCCGCGCCACCCTCCAGCTGGAGGCGGGCAATTATTACGCCGTTGAAACCGAGTGCCCCAAGGAGTACAAGCTGGATTCCAGCCGCCACACGTTTACCGTGCAGGACGGGAAAAATACCACTTTAATGGTGGAAAACAAGGCGTTTTCAGGTATTTTGATTCACAAAACCAGCAGCGCCACTGGCGAGGGGCTCTACGGAGTGACCTTCCTGCTCTATGACAGCTCTAACCGGCCCATCGGGCAGTACACCTCGGACAACCAGGGCTATGTGTATATCGAGGGCCTGACAGACGGCGGACGCTATTACCTGCGGGAGCTGGAAAATCCGGGGTATGTGCCGGACACCCAGATGAAAACCGTCTACGTCAAGGCGGGCGAGGTGACCTTGGTGGACTGGAAGAACACCCCCATTACCGCCCAGATCCAGATTGTCAAGAAGTCCGCCGACTACAACTCCACCAACGGCCTGCCTGCCGGTACGCTGCTGG
>CANASS010000073.1 GCA_947364395.1 uncultured bacterium | reverse complement strand
CTCTCTTTCCTGTTGTTTTCCGCCCATATGTATCTTTTATGCTTTGCGGCCTGCCTGGATATTTCCCTGGCAGGCCGCTTTTCGACAGGCTGAACCACCCTCATACAGGGTGGTTTTCATTTTGACCAACCGCATGGATTTTGCGATTTTTCTCTAAAAGGGCTCTCAGCTCTGTCACGGTGTCCACCGGCTGGGCGCAGGTTCTGTTCTGGCACAGATAGTACCGCGCCCCCCGCTCCGGGATGGGGTAGTCCTTCACAAACGGGGCCAGCGCCGCCAACATACCGGCGCTATCCGGCGTTTTGACCAGCACCGTCAGGTCCGGGCAGGGTGTCTCTCGGAGAAAGGCTTTCAATTCCTCCGGTACGTCCTGCGCGGCCACCACCAGCTCTGCGGTTGGCCACAGCTCCTCCTCAAAGACCAGCAGGGCAAAGCTGTGTCCGGCGGGATAGTCCCTTGCCGCCCCCGCCAGCCAGGACAGCTGAAGCTTCGCCGCCTCCCGCCAGCGCCCCTCGCCGGTGAGCCTGGCTAGCCTGGACAGCACCAGCGCCGCCACGGAGTTGCCCGATGGCATGGCCCCGTCGTATGCCTCCTTCGTCCGGGTGAGCAGCTGCTCCCCGTCCGAGGCGTAGGGGTAAAAGCCGCCCCGCTCCCAATCAAAAAAGAGCTCCAGCAGGCGCTCCGCCAGCTTTGCGGCGCGGGCGAGATAGACTGGGTCAAAGGACGCGCCGTACAGCTCCAGCAGCCCGTAGGCATAAAAGGCGTAGTCATCCAGCTTGCCGGGGTGGGCGGTGTCCCCGTCCCGCCAGCGGGCCAGCAGCTGGCCATCCGGGGCGGTGAGCCTGGAGGCCAGGAACTCCGCCATTCGGCGGGCGGCGTCCAGACACCGGGGCTCGTCCATCGCCAGCCCCGCTCGGGCCAGCGTCGCCAAAGCCAGCCCATTCCAGGCCGTAAGCACCTTGTCATCCCGGTGTAGCGCTGCCCGGCCCAGACGGTAGGCGTATACACGCTCCCGCAGGGCGGCTATCCCCTCCGGCTCCCGGTCAAAGTCCGCTGTGCCCAGAAGGTTCGGGATGGACTTGCCCTCAAAATTGCCCCACGGGGTAATGCCATACCACCGGCAGAAGCGGTCCGCGTCCTCTCCGCCTAACACCTGGGCCAGCTCATCCGGAGCCAGCGTGTAATATTTCCCCTCCACGCCGCCGCTGTCCGCGTCCTGTCCGCAGCAAAAGCCCCCCTGTGGCCCGGACAGCTCCCGAAGCACATAGTCCAGGGTGCGTCGGACGGCCTGTTCGTAGAGGGCGCGTCGGGTGTGCTGGAACGCCTCGGTATAGGCCAGCGCCAGCAGGGCGTTGTCGTAGAGCATTTTTTCAAAGTGGGGGACCAGCCAGCGCTCATCGGTGGAGTACCGGGAGAACCCGCCCCCCACGTGGTCGAACAGTCCGCCCCGATACATGGCGTCCAGGGTTTCCAGTGCCATCTCCCGGGCGTGTCCGTCCCCGGTGAGGCGGGCGTGGCGCAGCAGGAAGATCAGGTTGTGGGGGGTGGGGAACTTGGGCGCGGGGCCGAACCCGCCCCATTGTTTGTCAAAGCTCCGTGCAAGCTGACCTACGGCCCGCTGGACAAGTTCCCGGCTGGGTGCGCCGGGCTGGTCCCGCGCCTCCTGCCGCAGATGGGCGGCGAGGGCCTCCCCGGCCCTCAGCACCCCCGCCCGGTCCTCCCGCCAGAGGCGGGCCGCCTCATTGACCAGATGAAGTAGCTGCTCCTTTGGCAGATAGGTGCCCGCCCAGAAGGGCTTTTGCTCCGGCGTGAGTAAAACGGTGAGGGGCCAGCCCCCCGAGCCGTTCATCGCCACGCAGGCGGCCATATACACCGCGTCCACGTCGGGGCGCTCCTCCCGGTCCACCTTCACGGGGAGAAACGAGGCGTTGATGGCCTGTGCCACTGCTTCGTCCTCAAAGGACTCGCGGGCCATGACATGGCACCAGTGGCAGGTGGAGTAGCCAATGCTCAGAAAGACGGGTTTGTCGAAACGCTTTGCCTCCTCAAACACCTCCGGCCCCCAGGGGCGCCAGTCCACCGGGTTTTCCGCGTGCTGGAGGAGGTAGGGCGAGTGCTCCATACTCAAGCGGTTGCTCATTTGTGTTCCTTTCTAAGCCTGAGAGGGCTCGGACTTTATCCTTGATAAGGCAAGTATTTGCTTCCAGCCGGATAAATATTTGTGAGCTGTGGTCCTTTGCCTGTGATGCCCAGCGGCTGTCAAGCGCAGTGGTCAGCTTTGCTGGAAAGCCCGTCGAAGCGCCTGCGTCCGCTTTTGGACCATTGTTTTTGAGATTTCTTTGCCGGTGAAAAAGTCAAAGCCGTGAAAGGTGCCCCGCACGTCCTCCACCTGCACCCCCGCCGCCTCCAGCGCCTTGGCGTAGGCGATGCCCTCATCATGGAGGCAGTCGAACTCCTCCGCCTCCACATAAGCGGGTGGGAGATTGGAAAAATCATGGGCCAGCAGGGGAGCCGCGTACTGCGGCGTCCCGTGGTCCTCATCCCGCAGATACAGCTCCCACATTTTTCGGTTCAGCACGGCGTTCCACATGGGGCTGTCTGTGTATTTCCGCATGGAGTTCGTTTCCATCCGGCAGTCCGTCACGGGATAGACCAGCAGCTGGAAGCACAGCCAGGGCCCGCCCTCATCCCTGGCCCGCAAAGCGCAGGCGGCGGCCAGCGCGCCACCGGCGCTGTCCCCGCCCACGGCGATCCGGGCCGGGTCGATCCGTAACCTTGGGGCATTGTCCCACACCCAGCGCAGGGCGGCATAGCAGTCCTCAAAGGGTGCGGGGAATGGGGCAATATCCGCCGTGCGGTAGTGGACGAACACCACCTCGCACCGTGCCCCTTCCGCATACCGGGCGGCATAGCGGTGGATATACCTCGCGTCCCGGAGGCAGAACCCACCGCCGTGGAAGTATACCAGGCAGGGCGCGGCCCAGTCCAGCCCCTTTGGGCGGTAGCGGGTCAGCCGGACGGGCGTGCCGTCCTCTGAAAAAATCTGCGTACCCCAGCTTTCTACCCCTTTGGGTGGAGCGGGCAATGCAAGAGCCATCCGGTCCAGCGCCCGGTTTGCTATCTCAGCGGTTTTCAAATTCAGTGTCCAGCCGGGGACCGCCAGCTTGTTGGCAAAGCGCAGCTCCCGACACACGGGATATTTCCTGTTACGGTGGACGCACCATGCACTTGCTGCCACGCCCGCCGCCAGTGCGGCAATATACTTTTTCTTCATGCAGACCCGCCCCTTTCTGGACATTTTCCCCATTCCATGATAGCATAGGGAAAAAGTCAACGCAAGGAGCGGGCACATATGATGGAGTATTTTTGGTATATCCTGGCCTCGGTGCTGGCCGGGGTAGGGACAGGGCTGGTGGGACTGTCGGCGGCGACGGTGATGGTGCCCATTTTGATCGTACTGTGCCCCTCCTTCGCCGGGGAAACGGGAGCCTACCAGGCCACCGCGATTGCCCTGGCCTCGGATATTTTAGGCTCCGCGGTAACCACCGCCACCTATATCCGCCACAAAAACATCGACCTGCGCCGGGGCTGGATCATGCTGGTGTGCATCATTGGGATGTGCACCGTGGGCAGCTTCGCCGCCTGGAGGGCGGGGAACGTGGTGCAGGGGGGCTTCACCCTGGTTTTGACCTTCTGCATCGGCATCCGCTTCCTGGTGAAGCCCAGCACGGAACGGGCCGAAGGGGCGGCAAAGGGCGCGGCGCTGGACTGGAAGGGGATCGCTGTCTCCCTGTTCTTCGGGCTGACCATCGGCTTTGGCACGGGCTTCGTTGGCTCCGGCGGCGGTATGATGATGCTGGTGGTGTTCACCGCCTTCCTGGGCATGGAGCTGAAGGCCGCCGTGGGCACCAGCACCTTCATCATGACCTTCACCGCCCTCATCGCCTCGGTGAGCCACATCCTCATCCATCCCGCCATTCTGCTGGAGCGGTGGCCCGTGCTGCTCTTGTGTATGACCGTGGCCACGGCGGCGTCCCTGGCATCCGCCCGGTTCGCCAACCGGGTGGACAGCCGCACCGTGGGGCTGGTGACCGGGGTGGTGCTCACCCTGCTGGGGGCGGCGCTGATCCTGCTCCACTACTGGGAGCAGATCAAAGCCGTGCCGCTGCTGTACGGCGTGCTTGGCTGTACGCTGGAGTTTTTGGAGTACATCGTTCCAGCCGCCATCATCCTGCTCTGCCTGCATCATTTTTTCAAAATCCCGTCCCATGTGTTCCGCAAGCTGCTACACTTGGCGGCGTTTACTTGCCTGGTGGAGATGATGTGGGCGGCGGAGGAGTGGTATCTGTCAACGCCGGTGCGATTTTGTAGTTTTTCGCCGAACATGGAATGTCGAAAAATGGCGGGTAAACGTGTACAGCTATTGAATAATTATACTTGCCGTTTTCGCCCGTCAAGCCTGAAACGAGCTGATAAATCAGGGCTTGACAGGCTTCAAGCCGGCAAGTGAAGTGGTGTATAAGGGCTGTATACACTGCTATGCTGACTGTAGAGAGACAGGATATTTGAGAAATGCGGGATAACCCGGGACAGGGCGGGAAA
>CANASS010000072.1 GCA_947364395.1 uncultured bacterium | reverse complement strand
TCGGCGAGGCCGCCTACCTGGACGGCTGCAACCAGTGGCAGACCTTCTATAAGGTCATGTTCCCCCTCACCGGCACCTCCGTGGCCGCCCTGACCATCTTCACCGCCGTGTTCGCCTACTCCGACCTGATGTGGCCCCTGGTGGTGAACTCCGACCTGAACATGATGACCCTCAGCTCCGGCCTGGCCACCCTGCGGGGCCAGTTCTCCACCAACTTCCCGGTGCTGATGGCCGGTTCCCTGCTGGCTATGCTTCCCATGGTCATCCTCTACCTCATCTTCCAGAAGCAGTTCATCGAGGGCATCGCCTCTACCGGCGGAAAATAAGCCCGCTCTTCCTCTTTGGAACAGCCCCGGCCCGTCCGGGGCTGTTCCCCTACCTTTGACCAATTTTTCCCCGGGAAACGGGCGGGAATTTGTGCTACATTTTTCACGTATGCCCTTGCTTCCCCGCGAAAAATCCCGTACAATCACTGCGAAATACTTTTATCCAGGGGGTATCCCTATGATCGTACTCGACCAGGAAAATAAGGTCTTTACCCTGCACACCAAGAACACCACCTATCAGATAAAAGCGGACGCCAGCCGGGTGCTGCTTCACACCTACTACGGGCCCAGGGTCCGGGGCGGCGACCTGTCCCGGCTCATTCGGTACGCGGACCGGGGCTTCTCCCCCAATCCCAATGAGGTAGGGGACAACCGGGCCTACTCCCTGGACACCCTGCCCCAGGAATACTCCACCTGCGGCGTGGGGGACTTCCGCCTGCCCTCCATCGAGTTCGAGCCGGAGGACGGCAGCCGTCTGGCCGACCTGCGCTGCACCGGCTATGAACTGAAAAAGGGAAAGTATTCGCTGCCCGGCCTGCCCGCTTTCCACGGAGGGGAGGAGTGGGAGACTCTGGTAATCCATCTGGCGGACTCCACCTGCAAGGCGTCGGTAAAGCTGTACTACGGCGTGCTGGAGGACCGGGACCTGATTACCCGGGCCGTCCAGGTGGTCAACGAGGGGAGCAGGCCCCTCCGACTGCGCCGGTGTGCCTCTCTGTGCCTGGACTTTCAGCGGGGGGACATGGATTTCATCACCTTCAACGGCTGTCACGCCCAGGAGCGCAACTTGGACCGGGCTCCTCTGCGCCAGGGGGTGCAGAGTGTGGAGAGCGTCCGGGGCACCTCCAGCCACCACCACAACCCCTTTGTCATCCTGTGTGAGCACAGCGCCAACGAGGACTGCGGCGTCTGCTACGGGGCCATGCTGGTGTACAGCGGCAGCTTCCTGGCCGCGGCGGAGCGCACCCAGCTGGAGAACAACCGGCTGCTGCTGGGCCTCAACCCCTACCACTTCTGCTGGACCCTGGAGCCCGGCCAGTCCTTCACCGCCCCGGAGGCGGCGCTGGTGTGCTCCCCCAACGGCTTTGGCCAGATGAGCCGCCAGTTCCACCGGGCCATCCGGGAGAACCTGATTCACGACCCCTGCCAGGGGAAGCGCCGCCCGGTGCTCATCAACAACTGGGAGGCCACCGAGTTCGACTTCGACGCGGACAAGCTGGTGCGCATCGCCCAGGCCGCCGCCCCCTTGGGCATCGAGCTGTTTGTCATGGACGACGGCTGGTTCGGCTCCCGGAACAGCGACCGCAGCGGGCTGGGGGACTGGTCCGTCAATGAGAAAAAGCTCCCCGGAGGGCTGGAGGCCCTGGTGCCCCGAATCCGGGAGCTGGGCATGTCCTTTGGCATCTGGATTGAGCCGGAGATGGTCAGCGAGGACAGCGACCTCTACCGGGCCCATCCGGACTGGGCCCTGGGGGCCCCCAACCGCCCCTTTGCCCGGGGCAGGAACCAGCTGGTGCTGGATTTCTCCCGAAAAGAGGTCCGGGACCATGTCTACGGGGCCATCAAGCAGGTGCTGGGCAGCACCGGCATCAGCTATGTGAAGTGGGACATGAACCGCAGCCTTACCGACGTGTGGTCCGCCGCTCTGCCCGCCAGCCGCCAGGGAGAGCTGTTCCACCGCTTCGTACTGGGGGTGTACGACATTCTGGACAGAATGTGCCGGGACTTCCCCCACATCCTCATCGAGGGCTGCTGCGGGGGCGGAGGCCGGTTTGACGCCGGTATGCTTTACTACACCCCCCAGATCTGGTGCAGCGACAACACCGACGCCATCGACCGGCTGCGCATCCAATACGGCACCTCCTTCTGCTATCCGATATCCGCCATGGGGGCCCACGTGTCCGCCGTCCCCAACCAGCAGACGGGCCGTTCTGTCTCCATGGAGACCAGGGGGGTGGTGGCCATGGCGGGCACCTTCGGCTATGAGATGGACCTGAACCACACCACCCAGGAGGAACGGGAGACCATCAAAAAACAGGTGGCTTTTTTTAAGGAACACTACGACCTGATCCAGCGGGGGGACTACTACCGGCTCAGCGATCCCTTTGCCGCCCCCTTCACCGCCTGGGAGCAGGTGTCCCCCGACCGCCGGGAGGCGCTGGTGTCCCTGGTGTCCCACGCCAACCATGCCGCAGCCCCCTTCCGCACCCTGCGCTTGAAGGGGCTGGACCCGGAGGCCCAGTACCGGGTGAACGGCGGCGAGGTGTGGCCCGGCGATGTACTGATGACGGCGGGCTGGCCTGTGCCAATACCCACCGGGGACTATCAGTCCGCGCAGCTCTATTTGAGGGCGGAATAGGCAATCGAAACGGACGCAAAAAAGCGCGATGGGAGCCATCGCGCTTTTTTGACGCTAACGTCCGGGGCTTAACAGCGATTTTTACTGTTCCTTCTGAAGGGCCTTGCGGACTGAAGGCAGCCGCGTCCGCCGCCCTGCCCAGCCCAAACAAACGGCTTTCCGGGTTTAAAATGCTACTCCGCACAGCTGTCCTCCGCGTAGCGCTTGATACCGTGCTCCGCCGGACCCCACTCCGGCAAAGGCAGGCGCTGCATGGCTCCAAATACATAGTCCTTCAGTTTGGGGTAGTCCTTGGACAGACGGGCCACCAGTTCTTTTACCTCCTGCCGCCGGGTGTTTCCGTCGGCGGGGCAGGGGTTGTGGACCACGGGCAGGCGATACCGGGCGGCGGCGTTGCGCAGAACCCCCTCCCCGCAGTAGAGCAGGGGGCGGATCTGGGTGATGCCGGTGCGGTCCAGATAGGTCACCGGCTGGAAGCAGGACAGCCGCCCCTCGTAGAACAGGGAGAGGAAAAAGGTCTCCACCGCGTCGTCAAAGTGGTGACCCAGGGCCACCTTGCCGATCCCCAGCTCTTTCAGGGCGTTGTGCATGGCTCCCCGGCGCATTTTGGCGCACATGGAGCAGGGGTTTTTCTCTTTGCGGCAGTCGAAGATGATGCGGAAGATCTCCGTCTGAATCAGGTGATATTCCACCCCCAGCTCCTGACACAGCGCCGCCACAGGGGAAAAATCCATCTCCGCAGGGCCGGGATGGACGGTAATGGCGTGGAGCGTAAAAGGAGCGGGGTAGAACTCCCGCAGCTTGGCCATGGCGTACAGCAACGCCAGGGAGTCCTTGCCGCCAGACACCCCCACGGCGATTTTGTCGCCGGGCTGGATCATGCGGTAGTCCTCCACGCACCGGCGCATATGAGATAAGATGAGCCGCATACAGGCGGCCTCCCTTCACAAAAGAAAAATATTAAAACGAGAAAACAGAAGCATACGGGAGAAAATCAACAATAGATAGAGTATTTCGAAAATATTTTGAAAAAATCCCGGGTTTTGGTTGACACACCCGCTTTTTCGCATTATAATACACCATGCTCCCCGTTGTAAAGGGGAGTATTCCCATGCTTCATACAAAATTGCAGATAAAATGGAGGAAACCAGAATGTCTACCTTTATGGCAAACAAGGGCAACATTCAGCGCAAGTGGTACGTGCTGGACGCTGCCGGCAAGCCTCTGGGCAAGACCGCCGTCGCCGCAGCCACCATCCTGCGGGGCAAGCACAAGCCCGAGTATACCCCCCACGCCGACTGCGGCGATTTCGTCATCGTCATCAACGCGGAGAAGGCGGTGCTCACCGGCAAGAAGCTGGAGCAGAAGTATTACCGCACTCACTCCGGCTACGTGGGCGGCCTCAAGGAGACCAAGTACCGCCTGCTGATGCAGAACAAGCCTGAGCTGGCTGTCCGTCTGGCGGTCCGCGGCATGATGCCCCGGAACATCGTCACCAAGGACTCCCTCACCCGGCTGAAGATCTACCGCGGCGACAGCCATCCCCACGCCGCCCAGAAGCCCGAGACCTGGACCGTGGAATAAGGAGGTAACGGAACATGTACAAGAGCAAGAAGCCTTATCATTACGGCACCGGCCGCCGGAAGTCCTCCGTGGCCCGGGTGCACCTGTTCCCCAACGGCACCGGCGCCATCACCATCAACGGCCGGGACATTGAGGAGTATTTCGGCCTGGAGACCCTGAAGATGGTGGTCCGCCAGCCCCTGAACACCACCAACACCGTGGGCAAGGTGGACATCACCGCCACGGTCACCGGCGGCGGCGTCACTGGACAGGCCGGCGCCTTGCGTCATGGCATCTCCCGTGCCCTGCTGGAGATGGACCCCGAGTTCCGCCCCGCCCTGAAGGCGGCAGGGTTCCTCACCCGCGACCCCAGAATGAAGGAGCGCAAGAAGTACGGCCTCAAGGCTGCTCGTCGCGCGCCTCAGTTCAGCAAGCGTTAAAAGCCCTCAAACCCCCGATGCCGCAA
>CANASS010000071.1 GCA_947364395.1 uncultured bacterium | reverse complement strand
GATCCGACCGATCCTGGCAAGCCCACTGATCCGACCGATCCTGGCAAGCCCACCGATCCGACTGATCCTGGCAAGCCCACCGATCCGACTGATCCCACGGAGCCCACTAAGCCTACCGAGCCCACTGAGCCCACTACGCCCGACATCCCCAACGTGGATGAGGGCAGGGATGAGCCGAAAAACGACAAGACCCCCAATGTTCCTCACGAGGATTCCAAGATCGACGAGCCCGAGATGGAGATCGACGAGCCCGAAACGCCCCTGGCCGAGGAGCCCGAGGTGGAGATCGACGAGCTCGAGGTGCCCCTGGCTGAGGAGCCCGAGGTGGAGATCGAGATCGAAGATTCCAGCATCCCCCTGGCGGATGTGCCCCGGACTGGGGATAACTCCCACATCTGGGCCATTTTCGCCATGATTTCCGGCGTTGGGCTGGCATTGCTGGCTCTGCTGGACAAAAAGAGCAAGGGTATGGCCAAGTAAACAGATCACCTGATCTCTAGCGCGGCGCGGCCCGGTTATCCGGGCCGCGCTTTTTGCCGGGGAGCGGCCCGGCCCAAGAAGCTATATACTGGAGGGAAGCCTTATGAGGGCGACGGTAAAACGGGTGGGGACGGCGGTTTTGCTGGCGGTATTTCTGGTCAGCGTGGGCATGATGATCCGACAGCAGCTTCTCTACCGGCAGATAGAGGCCGACTCTGTGGAGGCGGCCCAAATCGCGGGGCTGACGGACAGGGATACCGCCTCCCAGACGCCGAAGCCATCCCCTCGGGCAGATTCCGGCCAGGAGGAGCCATTGACGGAAGAGGCGGCTTCCCTGGCGGCCATCGACCTGGAGGCCCTGCGGTCGGTGAATGAGGACGTGGTGGGCTGGATTTCCATTCCCGGCACGCGGCTGTCCTATCCCCTGGTGCAGGGGGCGGACAACCGCTACTATCTGTCCCAAAGCTGGAAGCGGACGCCCAGCTCCGGCGGCGCGGTGTTTCTGGAGTCCACCAACAGCCGGGACTTCACCGATTTTCACACCATCGTCTACGCGCACCAGATGCGCGACGACTCCATGTTCGGCATCCTGAGCCAGTACGGGGACCCGGATTTCTTCCGGGCCCACCCCAGCGTATACCTGGCGCTGGACGGCGGCGTGTACCGCTATGAGGTCTTTTCCGCCCAAAAGGCGGGGGTGAAGAGCATGGTCTACCGGCTGGACCTGGAGGAGGGCGGGATGGAATCGGAATTCATTCAATACTGCGTTGACAATTCGGTGGTGAACGCCGGCGTGGTCCCGGAGGCCGGAGCGCGGATTCTGACCCTCTCCACCTGCGTGGGCAGCGACCGCGCGAACCGCTGGGTGGTCCACGCGGCCCTTCAAGAAATCCGGCCCTAGGCCGCTATCCAGGTGGTTGTGAGGAACGGAAAAAGAGGCCCCATCCGCAGCGGATGGGGCCTCTTTATTAATAGATGGAATCCAAGATCTGAATGGCCTGGGCCACGGCGTGGCCGTCACAGTGGTTCAGAATACGGGCCCCCCAGTCCTTCACCGGCTGGGAGCAGTTGGCAGGGGCGAAGGGGATGGCGGACAGGGCCAGCATGGGGATGTCGTTCTCGTTGTCCCCCATGCAGTAGAGGTTTTCACGGCGGACATAGAGCAGTCCAGCCACCTTTTCCACCATGGCCCCCTTGTTGCAGCCCTTGGCGGTGACCTCCAGCAGGTAGCGGTTGGAGAAAATAGCCTCGCAATGGTCCCCCCACCGGGCCAGGAAGTAGTCCCGCACCTCCTCCAGGTAAAGCTGGTCCTGCTGGAGGATCACCTTGCTCCAGGGGGTGGGCATCTCCAGGATGGGCTTGAGGATCTGGGTCCCTCCCACCTTGGCCAGGTGCTCCCGGGTGATCCGGTTGGGGTTGTGGACATAGATGTCTTCACCGTGGTAGGCCTCGAAGCCCAGGGCGGGGAATTTGCCGCACAGCTGGGTCAGGATGTCGGGGGCGTCGGGGGGCAGCTGGGAGTCCAGCAGGTATCGGCCGGAGCTGTAGTCGTAGATGGCCGCGCCGTTGGACAGCACCACCGGGGCATTGAACACCAGCCCCTCCTGTTCGATCTGGGGGGTGAAGGTGCGGTGGGCCCGGCCGGTGGCGATGGAGAAATAGCCGCCGTTGTCCATAAAATAACGGATGGCCGTCAGGTTTTCCGGGGAGACGGTGTGGGCGCTGTTATATAAGGTGTCGTCATAGTCCGCGAAGAAGAGCACGCCGTCGAATTTACCCACAAACATCAGTCCCCATTTCATATCACAGTTCCACATTTAACAATAAAAATGCCTGAATTGACCTCCGGTTCGCGAAGATTCCCCAGAGCGGCTTGTCCGATTGATATTATTGTAAACTGCCGGGACAGCGCTGTCAAGGGGATGGACAAAAGGACGAAAAAGCGGGGTAAATTTTGGCTGTTTTGCCGGGAGCCCAATAAAATGTGCCGGAGTTCCCGGGATTGCGGGAAAAAGCAACAAGATATGCCCTCCTAAAACGTGTGATTGACCAGGCGCTGGAAATTCAGGGCTTGACGGAAGGGACAAAATGGTGTACCATATGGCTGTAACCATTTTGTAACTCTTTTCGGATTTTTTGTAACAGTCAGGTTTGCTTGGAAAAGCCGCAGACAATAGGAGGGACATTTCGTGAAGCAGACTGGGAAGGCTCGTAAGCATGTGGAGAAAAAGGCCGTCCAGAAGGCCGGGGACGTTCAGAACGACATCCAGAGCGAAGTCAAGGGGAGCGGGGCCACCGAGCAGCCCCGCTCCTGGAGAGAATATATAGAGGAGACCGAAGCCGCCGAAAAGAGGGCGGAGCGGGAGGCGGCAAAGGCTCGGGCCGCCCAGGCGAAAAAGGAGAAGCACAGCCCCGCCGCCTGGAAGAAGAAGGCTCAGGCCGTGCTGGACGAGGCCAGGGCCGCCGCCCGGGAGGAGCCGGTGAAGGAGCGGGCCGCCCGGGCTGCCCAGACCCTGCGCGCTTTCGGGAACGAGAGCTGGGAGCGGGTGTGCGACTTCACCGCCGACGGCTGGGACAGGGTGAGCGCCGGCTGGGCCAAGGTGCGCTCGGTGGTGGACCGCCACCCCGTGTCCCCCCTGCTGTACGTTACCCTGCTGGCCCTGACGGTGTGCGCCGTCGCCTTCAACTCCACCTATACCCGGGCCTACGCCCTGAACGTGAACGGCCAGGAGGTGGGCGTGGTGGCCAGCCAGGACGATGTGGAGGCCATTGTCAGCAACGTGGAATCCCGGGCCTCCGACATTCTGGGCGAGGACTACAGCTTTGACGCTGAAAAGCTCTCCACCACCCCGGTGTATGTCACGCCCAGTGAACTCAGCGACACCGCCCAGATTGAGGAGACCTTGTTTGAGGACGTGGGCGCTCTGACCCAGGCCTACGGCCTGCGGGTGGACGGGGTGGAGCTGGGCTATGCGGCTTCGCAGGAGGACATCGACGCCCTGCTGGAGGCCGCCGCCGCCCCCTACCTGACGGAGAACACCGTGGACTACGAGTTCGTGGAGGACGTGGTGGTCTACCCCGTGGAGCTGCCCTCCAACACCCAGTTTGACCTGGAGCCCATCCGGGCCACCCTGGCCCAGATGCGGATCGAGCAGTCCACCTACGTGGTGAAGAAGGGGGACACCTTCAACGCCATTGCCTACTCCCTGGGGATGTACCCCAACGAGCTGTCCGTCCTCAATCCCGACGTCATGGTGGATAAAATCTGGGTGGACCAGGAGCTGATTATTCAGGAGGCCGTACCCTTCCTGTCCGTGCAGAACATCACGGACGAGACCTATGAGCAGGATATTCCCAGCCCTGTGGAATATATTGAGACCGCCGACCTCTACGTGGGCGAGACCAAGGTGAAGGAGCAGGGCGAGGACGGCCTGGAGCGGGTCAACGCCCGGGTCACCTACGTCAACGGCGTGGAGGTGGAGCGCGAGGTCCTGTCCAGCGAGACTCTGAGGGAGCCCACCACCACCTATTCCTACACCGGGACCACCCCGCGGCCCGTCACCGCCTCCAACGGCTACTTCATCTGGCCGGTGCGGGGCACCATCACCTCCAACTTCGGCGGGCGCAACCTGTGGGGCCGGTACGACTTCCACCTGGGCCTGGACATCGCCTGCCGGAGCGGCACGGCCATCAAGGCCGCCGACGGCGGCACCGTCATCAAGTCGGGCTGGAGCGGCAGCTACGGCAACCTGGTGGCCATCCGCCACGACAACGGCTACGTCACCTATTACGCTCACAACTCTTCCCTGCTGGTGAGCGTGGGCCAGAAGGTGTACCAGGGTCAGATTATCGCCCGGTCGGGCGCCACCGGCAACACCAGCGGGCCTCACTGTCACTTTGAGGTGCGCATCAACGGTACCAGCGTCAATCCCCGCAATTACCTGCAGTGAGCTGAACAAGGCATGTTTCACCCCCGGCGCAAGCCGGGGGTGAAAATTTGTTCCAATTCCGAACAAGTTTATGATATGCTCTTGACAACGTCGAACGAATATATTATTATGTAGAAAATTAGAACAGAGCGGCGAATTTCGCCGCCGGACCAGATAGAAACATCCCGGTTTATTGGACGCTTGATATAGTACAGTAAAACTATCTCAAATAGAGGAGGCTTTGAGCCATGAAAACAGCCCACTACACCTTTACCACCTGGAACGAGAGCGCAATGGCCTCGGGCTTCGACGGCGCCGCCGGGGTCCGCCAGGCCGCCCTGATCCCCCAGCAGCCCCAGAAGGCCGAAACCCTGGGCGGAGACAAGATCATCGACCTGACCGCCTGGCGGGCGGCCAACCTGATGGAGGAGGACGGTTTGCTGGAGGAGCCGGAGGAGCTGGACTGGGACGGCGGGGCCTATAATGAGGAGCGGGAGGAACCCGGGCTGTACGTTCCCGCCCCCCGCCTGCGGAAGAGCCGCCGGGCCGCCGTGGCCGCCGAGCTGATCGCCACGGTGAGCGTGGTGGCGGCGGCGCTGGCCGTAATCCTGGGGATGCTGGCAATTTAAACGGGGTGACAAGGAGGGACCGGCGGGGCCGGTCCTTCCTTTTTACGTCTGAGGCAAATTGGCGGGCAATTTCCAGCGAATCGAAATTGACGGATGGGACATGGAGTGTTATAATATTGACAATCAGCCCATGGCGTACCGCGTGAGGACCTGCGCCGCCGCCGGGCGCGCCGGGGTGTCTGGACATTCCTCCGCCGCGGCTGCGGACGCGGCCCTCACGCTAAGGCGCTGATGCCGGAAAATCCCGAAACCATAGGAAAGAGGAGAAGCTATGTATCGGATCGTGAAAAAACGGGTGCTCAATCCCACCGTGTCCCTGATGGAGATCGAGGCCCCCGCCGTGGCCCGTAAGGCGGAGCCCGGCCAGTTCATCATTCTCCGGGTGGACGAGGAGGGGGAGCGCATCCCCCTGACCATCGCCGACTTCGACCGGGAGAAGGGCACCGTCACCATCATTTATCAGGTGGTGGGCGCCACCACCGAGAAGCTCAACCACAAGGAGCAGGGAGAGTTCCTCCAGGACTTCGT
>CANASS010000070.1 GCA_947364395.1 uncultured bacterium | reverse complement strand
GCTCCTGGCACAGCTCAAAGGGGTCCCGGGCCTCCCGGTCCATCTTGTTGATGAAGGTGAAAATGGGGATGTCCCGCAGGCGGCACACCTTGAACAGCTTCCGGGTCTGGGCCTCCACGCCTTTGGCGGCGTCGATGACCATGACGGCGGAGTCCGCCGCCATCAGGGTGCGGTAGGTGTCCTCGGAGAAGTCCTGGTGGCCGGGGGTGTCCAGGATGTTGATGCAGAAGCCCTCGTACTGGAACTGCATGACGGAGGAGGTGACGGAGATGCCGCGCTGTTTTTCGATCTCCATCCAGTCGGAGGTGGCGGCCCGGGCGTTCTTCTTGCCCTTGACCACCCCCGCCTGGGCGATGGCGCCCCCGTAGAGCAGGAATTTTTCCGTCAGGGTGGTCTTGCCCGCGTCGGGGTGGGAGATGATGGCGAAGGTGCGGCGGCGCTTGATTTCGGATTCGTATTGTGACATAGGTTCTTCCTCCATATGGTATTATTCAATAAAGGGCGCATTTACATGGGAAGGACCTCCTAAAAATACAGTTTTCATAGTATATCACAGTTGTGGGGGAAAGAAAAGCGTTTTATATTCTTCTCAAATTTATATGGTATCATTTAATTTGGCGTATACATAGGTATCCTTCCAGATTGCTTTTTCTGCTTCATCTTTCCAGAAATACACATTTTTCCTGAAATGGGCTTCGCGCTGAAAGCCTAACGCTTCAAGTAATTTCCACGAACTCTGGTTGTTGGGGTCACATTCCGCATATATCCTGTGTATGCCGTTTGAAAATGCCTGCCTGATCAGAGCGGCGCAGCTTTCGGCGGCATAACCGTGTCCCCAGTAATCCCGGTTGAATACATACCCGATTTCCAGTGCTTCAAAGTCACGCCTGCCCATGTATACGTTTCCGATCATTTTATGGGAAGCCTTCAATTCGACGGCGACCATTTCATCCGTACCGATGCGCCACGCGAGGTTTTCTTTTGCCTCATCAAGGGTCATCGGCTGATACGGCTCATATTTCACCACTTCTCTGTCGGATAAATATTCAAACAGGCCCTGCAAATCTTCCTGTTTGTATCTTCTCAAAATGAGCCGTTCTGTTTCAGCTATGATTGTTTGGTCTTTCATAATGATGCACTCCTGAAACTTGATGATTTTTAGATGAATGATCTGTTACAGTGTCACATGGGCGTGCCTCGTCACATGACACCCCAGATTCACCGCGCAAGGAAGCCCCGCGATATGTGTCCCCTGGGTCAAAATCGCGGCGGACAGGGCGGTGGTCCGGCCTCCCAGCCCCTGGGGGCCGATGCCCAGCCGGTTGACCCGTTCCAAAATCCGCTCCTCCATGGCGGCGTAGAAGGGATCAGGGTGGCGCTCCCCGGCGGGGCGCAGGAGGGCCCGCTTGGCCAGCAGCGCCGCCGCCTCGGAGGTCCCGCCCAGCCCCACGCCCACCACCACCGGCGGGCAGGGGTTGGACCCGGCCTGAGACACGCAGTCCACAATGAAGTCCTCCACCTGTTCCACAGAGGCGGAGGGATTGAACATCTTCAGTTTTGTCATGTTCTCGCTGCCAAAGCCCTTGGGGGCCACGGTGATGTCCACCTTGTCTCCAGCTGTCATGCGCAGATGGAGGATGGCGGGGGTGTTGTCATTGGTGTTCACACGGCGGAGGGGATCGCCCACCACCGACAGCCGCAGGCGGCCGTCCAGATAGCCCCGGCGCACGCCGTCGTTGACGGCCTCCTCCAAAGAGCCGCCCGTCAAGTGGCAGTCCTGGCCCCAGTCGATGAACGCCACCGCCATCCCCGTGTCTTGGCAGATGGGAAGGCCCTTGGCCTCCGCGAATTCCCAGTTCTCCACCAAATCGCCCAGGATGGCCTGTCCCACCGGGGAGGGCTCGGCTTTCCGGGCGGAACAAATCGCGTCCCGCAGGTCCTGGGGCAGGATGGTGTTGGCCTCAATGCACAGCGTCCGCACCGCGTCGGATAGGGCCTTTGCCTGGATTTCCCGCACCATTCAGATGACCTCCTGTCCGTCGATGAGCACATGGACGACCTTGCTGTCCCACTGGAAGGGGTGGCCGTCCATGACCACCAGGTCCGCGTCCCTGCCCGGAGCCAGGGAGCCCAGCCGGTCCCCCACGCCCAAAATGCGGGCGGCGTTGACGGTGATGGCGGCCAGGGCCTCTTCCGGGTCCAGCCCTGCCCGGGCGGCCATGGCGGCGCACAGGGGGAGAAGCCCGATGGGAGTTTCCGGATGGTCGGTGCAGATGGCCACCCGCACCCCGGCCCGGGCCAGGATGGCGGTGTTCTCCATGGTGAGGCGGCCCAGCTCCGGCTTGCCCCGGTCCATGAGAAAGGGCCCGGTGACGACGGGTATCCCTTCCTTTGCCAGAAAGTCCGCGATGAGGTGGCCCTCGGTGCCGTGGACCACGGTGAGATCCAGGCCGAACTCCTTGGACAGCCGGACGGCGGTGACGATGTCGTCCGCCCGGTGGGCGTGGAAGTGGGCGGACAGGCGGCCTGCCACCACCGGGCGCAGGGCGTCCAGCCGGGCATCAAAGCCGGGGCCGTCTGCCTGGGCCCGGTTGGAGTCATAGTTCAGCGCCTGGGTCAGCGTCTCCCGGATCACGGCGGCGGTGGCCATGCGGGTGGCGGGGCCGTGGCCCTTGTGGATGCCCTTGGGGTTCTCCCCCAGGGCGAACTTCATAGCGGCGGGGTCCAGCACCGCCATCTGGTCCACAACCGTGCCCACGGTTTTAAGCAGGACGGACTGTCCGGCGATGGGGTTGGCGGAGCCGGGGCCGGTGTGAACGCAGGTCACCCCCGCCCGGCGGGCCTCCTGGAAATACTGGTTGAAGGGGTCCACCCCGTCCAGGGCCCGGAGCTGGGGGGTGCAGGGGGTGGGGGACTCGTTCAAATCGTCCTCCTGGGAGACGGCGCCGTACAGCCCCAGGTGACAGTGGGCGTCGATGAAGCCGGGGAGGACGTGTCCCCCCCGGGCATCTATGAGGCTGTCCGGCCCGGCGTCCTTGGGCAGATCGGACATGGGGCCTGTCCGGGCGATGCGCCCGCCCTGGATGTGAACGAAGCCCTGGGGGATGACCCCTGTTTCCATGGTGTGGACCACGCCGTTGACAATGAGCATTGTTATGCCTCCCCGGTCAGGATTCGACGGGCTTTTGCCCGCCGGTGTGGTATGCTGTATCTGCGGCACAGGCCGCGGCATGGGACTGTCCCATGCGGTCATTCCATTCTCCCGCGCAATAGACCCTTGGGCTCTTTCTCCGGCGGAGGAAGAGCCGATTTTTATGAAGAAGCGCGGAGAAACGGTCAGCGAGGAAGCTTGGACTGGAGCGAAGGCAAAAAACCAAGATTTGCGGAGCAAATCTGTATTTTGCCTGAGACGGAAGGAAAGCGACCGAGCGCCCTGACCGTTTCGCAGCGTGACAACTTGAAGAAGCGCGGAGAAACGGTCAATGAGGAAGCTTGGACTGGAGCGAAGGCAAAAAACCAAGATTTAAGGGGGACGCGCCCGCGTCCCCCTTCGTGAGTCTATTTTCTTCCGCCCCGGCGGCTGCCACGTTTCTCGTTCATGTGGAGCTCGGACAGCTTGCTGTCGGAGCTGGCCATAAACTGCTTGAGCTGGTCCTCAAAGCTGGCGGGGCCCCTGGGCTGGGCGGGCTCGGGTACAAAGCCGCGGCCCGGGCCGGTGCGGTGGCCCGCCTGAGGACGGCGGTCTCCGTCAGGCCTGGGCCCTCCGGGCCGGGGGCCGGGGCGGCGCTCCGAGCGGGGCGGCGGGGGCAGAGCCTGCTTGATGGACAGGTTGATGCGGTTGTTGTCGTCGATGCCGATGACCTTCACCTTGACCTCCTGCCCCTCAGCCAGCAGGTCGTGCACGTCGTTGACATAGGAATAGGCGATCTCCGAGATATGTACCAGCCCGGACCGATTGCCGGGCAGCGATACAAACGCGCCGAATTTGGTGATCCCCGTCACCTTGCCGTCCCAAATAGAACCTACTTCAATCCCCATAAATCTCTTTTTTCCCTCTCATTGTGTATGGATTTTGTCACGCCGCGTCCTTGGCGGCGCTGTCACGCTCGGATTGGGCGCATGGCCGGGTCGCTTTCCTTCCAACTCGGGCCGGCCTCCGGACCGCTGCGCGGCCCTGCGCTCGCCCTCGTTCCAGTCCAAGCTCCCCTATGCGCCTATCCTCGCGCTTCTTTTTTGTCACGCTCCGAAACGGCCAGAACGCTCGGTCGCTTTCGCTCCGTCTCAAGCAAAACCCGCCTGCCGCTGCGCGGCGCTGGGCGTTTGCGTTCGCTTCACTCCAAGCTCCCTCGCTGTCCGCTTCCTCGCGCTTCTTACTTAGAGGAGTCCTCGAACACGATCTCCCCCGGTTCCACCAGGCCCAGCCGGCTGCGGGCGATGTCCGCCAGGTACTCAGGATCGCCGCTGTGGTCGATGCCGTCTTGGAGCGCGGCGTTTGCCTCCTGCTGCTCCTGGACCTGACGGCTCAGCGCCTCCCGGTCGGCCTGCGCGGCGCTGAGCTTGGCCTGGGTGGACAGCAGAGCGATGGCTACGGCGGCCAGCAGCACCAGCACCAGTAATTTTGTGGCCGCGCCGGCCCGCTTCACCCTCATTGTCCACCGCCCCTTCCTTCCCGCTTCTGGCGAAACGGTATAGTATATTTATTTTATACCAGGACAGCCAATTTTGGAAGTGTTTTTTTTGATTTTTCAAAAATTTTTTCGTCTCCCTGCCAGCGAGTCGGGCAGGGGCGGTGAGCAGGCGGAACAGAGCCCGGAACCTGTCCGCCAGCCACAGCAGGGCGGGCAGGACCAGCCGGCTGAGGGTGAGGAAGTACAGCCCGCCCCCCAAAGCTACGGCGGCCATGTGGTAAATGCGGACCTGCCCGTCGTCCCGGAGCAGGGTGAGGGCGAACAGCCCCGCCGCAGTCCCCACCCAGAACAGCAGGTCCAGCAGAAAGGCCAGCCCGGGCAGCCTCCAATTCCGGCGCAGGGTGCGCATGCCGTCGTAGATCAGGCCCAGCGCCGCCCCCAGCAGGAGGCCCTGGCCGAAAATGGCCGCCTGGTCCAGAACATCCGGGGACATGGATCAGCGCAGCAGCCGGGCCAGGAAGCCGCCCCGGCTTCCCCCGGCGTCGTCCTCGTAGGTGACGGCGTCAATGTCCCCCTCCACCTTCAGGTCGCCGCCGTCCAGGGACAGCTTTTCAATGTGCAGGTTCTCCCCGGCCACCACCATGGCGCCCTTGGAGGTGGACAGCACGATGGTGTTCTCGTCAAACCGCTCCACGTCCTCCACGCCGGATACAGTGAGGCTTTTGCGCTCCTCAATCACCACGTGGTGCGGGGCGGACAGGCCGCCTTCATATGCCATAACAGGACCATCTCCTTACATGGGTTGATGGTCCATTTTATGGGGTTTGTCCCAGGATTATGCCTGGGGCGGGTTCTCAGGTCCGGACGGGTCCGGACGCCGGGCCTCCAGGGCGGCGGTGCGCTCCCGCAGGTCCTGCTTCAGCAGGGTGTAGGCCACCGCCGCCAGGGGGACGCTGACCACCATGCCCACCAGCTGGAGCAGGGAGCCGCCCACGGTGACCGCCGCCAGCACCCAGATGCCGGGCAGGCCCATGGAGGTGCCCACCACCCGGGGATAGATCAGGTTGCCCTCCAGCTGCTGGAGCGCCACCAGGAACACCAGGAACCAGACCGCCTCCCAGGGGTCGATCATCACCAGCAGCAGCACCGCCAGCACCGCACCCAGGTAGGCCCCGGCGATGGGGATGAGGGCGAACACCCCCACCGCCACCGAGATCAGCGGGGCGTAGTCGAAGCGGAACACACACATGCCGATGAAGCACAGCCCGCCCAGGATGCAGGCCTCCACCATCTGGCCGCTGATATATTTGGTAAAGGTGTCGGCGGTGAGGCGGGTGACCCGCAGGACGGTGTCCGCCGCGCGCTCAGGCAGGTAGGCCCGCACCAGGCGGCGGCACTGGGCGGTGAGCCGGGGTGCGCCGGACAGCATGTAGATGGAGAACACCAGGGAGATCACCCCGGTGACCACCGCCGAGATGAGCACGCTGGTCATGCCGATCAGGTGGGGCAGGGTGTTGGTCAGCGCGTCCAGCGCCCCGGTGAGCAGCTTTTGCAGCGACTCGCTGATGCCGGTGGACAGGTCCAGGTTGGCCAGCTGCTCCAGGTCCAGCTTGGCCACCACCCAGTCCAGCAGGTCCTGGAAGTTGGCGGCGTAGGTGTTGATGTTGCTGATGAACAGTTCCAGGCTGCGGGTGAGCTCGGGCACCACCAGGGCTGCCAGGGCGGTGATGAACACCACCACCGCCAGGTAGACGGTGGCCGCAGCCAGGGGGCGGACCGCTCCTTTTGCCTTTTCCGGCAGGGCTTTTTCGTAGAGCCGCGCGAAGAAGTTGCAGGGCCGGTTGAGGATGAAGGCGATGACCCCGCCGATGACCAGGGGCTGGAAGGCCCCCGCCACCCCGCCCAGCCAGCCGGCCACCGCGTCCAGCTTGACGATGACCGCCACCAGCACAATGGCGTAGGTGATGAGCAGAATGAGACTGCGGAACGTTTTTTTGTCCATGAAAACAGACCTCTCCACAATAGTTTCCCTCAGTTTACCATTGGAGAGGCCTGCCGTCAATTTAAGATTTCTCCAGGGCTCGTTTGAAAATTGTTAACATACCCAAACGGAGGCTCTTTTTCCGCCATACATTGCCAATTTTCCTTGGAATACACCAAGTATTCCTGCGTCAAATTGGCTTCGTCTGGCGAAAA
>CANASS010000069.1 GCA_947364395.1 uncultured bacterium | reverse complement strand
CGCCCCCCGCTTCGCGGAGGTCTGCGCCAGACAGGGTATTTCCTCGCCTCCGAGCGCACCCGCTCCGCTGGGCTCGCGCTCGGTTAGATATTGCGGCCTGTGCCGTCTTGTGGCCCAACATCTAATGCTTTCCCTTATGGTTGGTTGCTAACATGTTGTCGAGGGCTACGACTGCCACATCTTTGCCGGTGTACTCCGCTGGCGCGGAGTACTGATTGCCGCGTACGAGATGAGGCAGTCTTTTTGTACCCGCCTCAAGTTGATTTTGTCGATGATGTACTTTCGGGGGAGAGGGTTCAGGCCCTCTTTTTCAGCCGTTCAAAGGGAATCTCGCTGGTGGTGGCGTGAACCTTGCCATTGACCTTATTGCACCAGGCCAAGGCTCGTCCATTCAGATCCGATAGGCTGTTGTATTTGATCCCCACAATGAAGTTATCCCGCACAAACTGCACTGACCGCTCCACTTCCCCCTTGGTCTGACCTCGGTATGGCCGGCACAGGATGGGCTTGAAACCGTAAAACCCCGTAAAGTCCTCAAACTGCCGGTTCAGCGCAGAACCCTCCTGTTTCAGCAGCCGCTTGATGACCTTCTGCTTCATGTTGTCGTACAGAATTTCCTCCGGGTATCCTCCAAAGAGCCGAAATGCGTTCTGATGGCACCGGATCAGTGCGTTTGTGCTCATATCTGTCAAAAGTTCTAAATATCGTATCCTTGAATATCCCCAAATCATGGAAAACAGTACAGCTTCTTCCACATGATCCTCGAGGAATCCCCAGTCCATCTGCCCCTGCTTCCCGGGCATCGTCCAGAATCTGTACCAAATAGCGGAAACAATACTATAATGGGTGCATAATATAGAAAAATAAAAGACGCAGTTATGCGAGCGGTTTGAGCGACAGCCAATGGGCGGTCATAGAGCCGCTGTTTCCTCAGACAGGAGACAGCAGCAAATGGGAAAAGTGGGAGCTGGTAAATGCGGTGCTATATTTGGGAGTTAACGGATGCAAATGGCGAAATCTGCCCCACGATTTTCCACCGCACACAACAGTAGCCCATTTTTATTACTGACAGCTCCCCTCGTTTGGCACAGGGTGGACAAACGCGTCGGGATGTGGTATAATGCACCAACACCCAGCGGCCGCCATTAGGCCGCCGGGCTGAGAGAGGGACCCGGACGTTCCGCCAAGGCGGGGCGGCTTGAATACATCGGAGGGATCTCAATATGCCAGACACCTACCAGAACCGTCCGCCCCAGCGCCGGGAGCCCCAGCCCGGCGGGGAGGGGCAGCGCCAGGCGCCCAGGGCAAAGGCGCGCCGCCGGAAACGGCCCATTTGGCTGACCATCATTGTCCGTTTCTTCCAGACCATCGGCACTCTGCTGCTGGTGGGCGTGATCACCGGCTGCTTTATGGCCTGCTTCGCCGTGATCTACGTCAAGACGGCGGTGATGCCCAACACCGGCCTGGACCTGTCCGCCTACACGATGATGGAGAACTCGGTGATCTACTACGAGGACAAGAACACCGGCCAGCTGGTGGAGCTCCAGACCCTGAAGGGCAAGGAGAACCGGGAGCTGGTGACCTACGACCAGATCCCGGAGGACCTCATCAACGCCTACGTGGCCATTGAGGACAAGCGTTTCTGGAACCACCAGGGGGTGGACTGGCGGCGCACCGGGTCCGGGCTGCTGCGCATGTTCACCGGCGGCAACATCCAGGGCGGCTCCACCATCGACCAGCAGCTCATCAAAAACCTGACCGGCCGGAACGACGTGACGGTGTCCCGGAAGATCCTGGAAATCTTCACCGCCCTGGAGATGGAGAAAAATCACGAAAAGGAGGATATCCTCACCATCTATTTGAACTGGATCTATCTGGGCAACGGCTGTCACGGCGTCCAGGCGGCGGCCAAGTACTATTTCGGCAAGAACGTATGGGAGCTGAACCTGGCCGAGTGCGCCAGCCTGGCGGGTATCACCAACAACCCCTCCCTGTACGCTCCCCAGGGCGTGGTGGATGTGGTGCGCTACCAGTGCCAGAACCCGGACTGCAAGCTCTACTCCCTGACAAAGGACGAGGTGTGCGAGTACTGCGGGGCGGAGAACTCCTATGACAGCGGCTCGGTGTGGACCAACGTGGAGTTCAACAAGGCCCGGCAGGAGAATATCCTGAAGGAGATGGCCAAGCCGGACGAGGCAAGGGACGGCAAAGCCTATATCACCGAGGCGGAGCGGGACGCGGCCATCGCCCAGCCCCTGGTGTTCAAATGGCAGTCCCAGGCCGACCCGGAGGACCCGGACGCCGTGGAGAGCGAGCCCTCCAATATCTATTCCTGGTATGTGGAGGCGGTGATCCGGGAGGCCACCCAGGCCCTGATGGACGAGACCGGCCACGATGAGAAGACCTGCCGGACCCGGGTGTTCAGCGGCGGGCTGTCCATCGTCTGCGCCTACGACCCGGAGGTCCAGGCGGCCATCGACGCGGTCTACAACGACCCGGAAACCCTGTCCAACTATGTGTCCAAAAAGGGCCAGAAGGCCATGTCCAACATCACCATTGTGGACAACTCCAGCGGCTATGTGGTGGCCATGGGCAGCACGGCGGAAAAGACGGTGAACCGGGGGTCCATCTGGCCCGTGACCTCCCGCCGCCAGCCCGGGTCGTCTATCAAGCCCGTGTCCGTCTACGGCCCCGCCATGGAGATGGGCTTCATCACCCCGGCCTCCACGGTGGATGACAATCCCTTCCTGCTCAATGGCCAGGTGTGGCCGCTGAACGTGACGGCCACCTACAAGGGCCTGACCAGCGTGATGGACGCGGTGACCAACTCGCTGAACACCTGCGCCCTGCGGACGGTGGACCTAATTACCCCTCAGGCGTCCTATGACTTCATGGTAAACAAGTTGGGCTTCACCACTCTGGAACCCTACTATGTGAACAGCCTGGGAGAGGTCAAGTCGGACATCGACCGCAGCCCCATGTCCATGGGCGGACTGACCTGGGGCGTGACCACCCATGAGATGGCGGCGGCCTACGCCTCCTTCCCCCGGAACGGCGAGTTCGTAAAGGCCACCACCGTGCTGGAGATCAAGGACAGCAGCGGGAACGTCATCCGGGACAACCGGCCCGAGCCCTCCTGGCCCTTCAGCCAGAAAACCGCCTATTATATGAACTCCATGCTGACCAACGTGGTCAACGCGGGCACCGGCTATCTGGCCAAGATCCCCGGCCAGACCGTGGCGGGCAAGACAGGCACCACCAACAGCAAGTACGACCTGTGGTTCTGCGGCTACACCTCCTACTACACCGGCGCGGTGTGGGTGGGCTTCAAGGAGAACGAGCAGATCAACGACAACGGCTCCCGGTACGGTCCGGCCATGAAGCTGTGGAAGCAGGTGATGGAGCCCCTCCACGAAGGGAAGGAAAACGCGCCCTTCCCCGTGCCGGAGAACATGTCCTCCTATTCCATCTGCATTGACTGTGGCAAGCAGGCCACTGAGGCCTGCGCCAGCGACGTCCGGGGCAGCCGGGCTCAGAGCTTCCGGCTGTTTGCCAGCGATGTTCCCGCCGAAAGATGCTCCTGCCACGTGCCGGTGCGCATCTGCATGGACAGCCCGATCCTGAACGCCAACGGGGAGGCTGCCAGCGGCCGTTACCATCTGGCCGGAGACCTGTGCCCGGAGGAGAGCGTGCGCACCATCTATATGGTGGAATACGAGCGGGAGCTGGCCACATCCAGCGTTCACATTGGAGACGCCAGCGCTCTGGTGAGCTGGTATGACGCCATCCCGGAGGAGAGGCGGTACTGCTACGTCCACGTGGACGGCTGGGAGCCCTCCCCGGAGCCCACCGAGTCCATGGACCCCTGGGACATCCCGTCTGGGGAGCCCACCTGGCCGCCGGATGAGTCCGAGCAGCCCAGCGACATCATCGTTCCCCCCACCCAGGACCCGGGGCCCATCGTGACCATTGAGCCGCCCCAGCCCACCATGGAGCCCGTCACGCCGCCGCCGGCCTACTCTGAGGAGCCCTATATTCCGGTGGACCAGTGGGGGAACCCCATGTATCCCAGCCAGTAGGCCGCGCTGAAAAACCCCTTTGACCGCCCGCCGGAGCCCCGGCGGGCGGTCTTTTCCGGTACAAAATTGGACGCTTACTTCATTGTGACAAAGAATTGGGCGGCGGGCGTGGAAGGTTTGGTGAAAAAGCAGGGAGGTTGACGATTGCGAATCCCCCCAAGTCGTGATATAGTCTAAGAAGTTTAAAATAGCACAAAATAGACGGCTTTTTCTCAGGCCGAAGGAAGGAATGAGTGCGCGATGGTAAATGTGGCAATACTGGGCTTCGGCACCGTGGGCTCCGGCGTGGCCGAGGTGCTCACCGGGCACGAGAGCAGCATTGAGCGCAAGGCGGGCGGGCTGATCCGGCTGAAATATATCCTGGATGTGCGGGACTTTCCAGACAGCCCCTTTGCGGACCGCTTCGTGAAGGATTTTTCTGTGATTGAAAAGGACCCCGAGGTGGACATTGTGGTGGAGACCATCGGCGGAGCCTCCATTGCCCTGGACTTCACCCGCCGGGCGCTGGAGGCGGGCAAGAGCGTGGTCACCTCCAACAAGGAGCTGGTGGCCACCAGGGGCTATGAGCTCACCCAGCTGGCTAGGGAGAAGGGCGTATGTTACCTGTTCGAGGCCAGCGTGGGGGGCGGCATCCCCATCATTCGGCCCCTGAGCCAGTGTCTGGCGGCCAATGAGATTTTGGAGATCTACGGCATCCTCAACGGCACCACCAACTATATCCTGACCAGGATGATCCGGGCGGGGCTCACCTTTGACGCGGCGCTGAAGGAGGCCCAGGACAACGGCTACGCCGAGCGGGACCCCTCCGCCGACGTGGAGGGCCACGACGCCTGCCGGAAGATCTGTATTCTGGCGGATATCGCTTTTGGGCGGCATATCAGCCCCGATCAGGTGCCCACCCAAGGCATCACCAGGGTGACCCTGGCGGACGTGGACTACGCCGAGAGCGCGGGCAAGAAGATCAAGCTGCTGGGCAGGGCCATCCACCGGGCGGACGGCCGGGTGTGCGCCTACGTGGCCCCCCATCTGGTGGACCAGTCCGACCCGCTGGCCGGGGTGGAGGACGTGTTTAACGCCATCTCCGTCCGGGGAGACGCCATCGGGGACGTGATGTTCTATGGCCGGGGGGCGGGTAAGCTGCCCACCGCCTCTGCGGTGGTGGCCGACGTGATCGACGTGGCCCGGAACATGGGCCGCCGCAAGGCCCTGTCCTGGGAACCCGGCGGGGCGGACGCCGCCTGCGGCACCGGGGAGCTCAGCAGCTGCTGGTATGTCCGGGCGGCGGCCACGGCGGACGAGCTGCGCACCCGGTTCCCGGGGTGCAAGCTGCTGGCCCGGCGGGAGAGCGGCGGAGTGGAGTCGGCCTGCATCACCGAGGGCGGGCTCACCCAGGCCCAGCTGGAGGAGAAGCTGGCGGGGCTTAGCGTGTCCAATACCTTGCGGGTACTGGACTGACGAGAAGCGCGGAGAAGCGGACAGCATAAAATAGAGCGTCGGGACAGTGCCCGGCAAATCCCCAAACGGCATGGAAATCTCCATGGAAGGATGAAGAACTTATGGCATTGATCGTACAGAAATTTGGCGGGTCCTCCGTTGCGGATGCGGACAAGATCCGCAACGTGGCCCGCATCATCGTCGATACTTATCAAAAAGGAAACAGCGTGGTGGCGGTGCTCTCCGCCCAGGGGGACACCACCGACGACCTCATTGAGAAAGCCGCCGAGATCAACCCCGCCGCCTCCAAGCGGGAGCTGGATATGCTGCTGTCCACCGGGGAGCAGATCTCCTGCGCCCTGTGCGCCATGGCCATCGAGGGCATGGGTTTCCCCGTGGTGTCCCTGACGGGCTGGCAGGCGGGCTTCCGCACCAACTCCAGTTACGGCAACGCCCGCATCAAGCGGGTGCAGGGGGAGCGCATCCGGGCGGAGCTGGACAGGCGGCGCATTGTCATCGTCACCGGCTTCCAGGGGCTGAACAAGTACGACGACATCACCACTCTGGGCCGGGGCGGGTCGGACACCTCGGCGGTGGCCATCGCCGCCGCCCTGAACGCCGACCTGTGCCAGATCTACACCGATGTGGACGGCGTGTATACCGCCGACCCCCGGATGGTGTCCACCGCCCACAAGCTGGACGAGATCACTTACGACGAGATGCTGGAGCTGGCCACCCTGGGGGCCCAGGTGCTCCACAACCGCTCGGTGGAGATGGCAAAGCGGTACAATGTGAACCTGGAGGTGCTCTCCAGCTTTTCCGGCAAGCCCGGTACAAAAGTGAAGGAGGTCGTCAAGACCATGGAAAAATCCCACATCAGCGGCGTCGCCAAGGATAAGAACATCGCCCGTCTGGCCCTGGTGGGCCTGGAGGACACCCCGGGTATCGCCTATAAAATTTTCTCCCTGCTGGCCAAAAACAAGGTGAATGTGGACATCATCCTCCAGTCCATCGGCCGCAGCGAGACCAAGGACATCAGCTTCACCGTGGCCAAGGGCGACATGGAACTGGCCCAGAAGCTGCTGGAGGACAACCGGGACAGCATCAAGTTTGACCACATCGACGTGTCGGACAACATCGCCAAGGTGTCCATCGTGGGGGCGGGGATGATTAACAACCCCGGCGTGGCCGCCACCATGTTCGAGGCGCTGTTCAACGCGGGCATCAACATCAACATGATCTCCACCAGCGAGATCAAGGTGTCGGTGCTGGTGCATATCAGCGACGCGGACCGGGCGGTGCAGGTCATTCACAACCGTTTTTACGACGAGTTTAACGGCGCGCAATAACCATACTGCGGACCGGGCCGGCTGGCCCGGTCCGCTTTTTGCCGCCGGTGCGGCTGGAATGAATAATCTTCCTGATTATTCAATGGATATATGAATAAATATCCGAATATGTGGAAAAGTGCCCAGAAAATTCGGGACAAATTCGGATAACTATGCAAAAAATCACTTGCCAATTGGGGCTGGGGGTAGTATACTCTTACAAACAGCGCAGAAGAGCGCCCTGCTAACACAGAAAACGGAGGAAATTACCATGACTGACGTGAAAAAAGTGGTGCTGGCCTATTCCGGCGGACTGGATACATCCATCATCATCCCCTGGCTGAAGGAGAATTACAACAACCCGGAGATCATCGCCGTGTCCGCCGACGTAGGCCAGGGGGACGAGCTGGAGGGCCTGGAGGAAAAGGCCATCAAGACCGGCGCGTCCAAGCTGTACATCGAGGACCTCACCGACGTGATGGTGGACGAGGTGATTGTGCCCTCTATGATGATGGGGGCCAAGTACGAGGACTATCTGCTGGGCACCGCCTTTGCCCGGCCCGTCATCGCCCGCCGCCTGGTGGAGATCGCCCATACGGAGGGAGCCGACGCCATCTGCCACGGCTGTACCGGCAAGGGCAATGATCAGGTCCGCTTCGAGCTGGCCATCAAGCGGTTCGCCCCCGAGATGCGCATCATCGCCCCCTGGCGGGAGTGGTCCATCAAGGGCCGCGACGAGGAAATCGACTACGCCGAGTCCCACAACGTCCCCCTGAAGATCTCCCGGGAGACCAACTACTCCAAGGACAAGAACCTGTGGCACCTGAGCCACGAGGGCCTGGACC
>CANASS010000068.1 GCA_947364395.1 uncultured bacterium | reverse complement strand
GGAAGTTCTTATCCAATTCCACGTCGCCGCCCGCTCTGACGCACCGCCCCCGCTTCAATTCCGTGTAAACGGTGCATTGGCTGATACCCAGTTCTGCGGCAATCTTGACCGGGGAAGCGTTCTCTCCCCACATCATTTCAATTTTCCTGCGGTCGTCCAGCGTCAAAGTCCTCACCTAAATCACCCCTTTCACCCGTTTCTGCCCCCGTTTGGGTAAAAAAATAATGCAGAAAAAGGTTGAAAAACCTTTTCTGCATTTAACTTACTACATCAGCGCAGGAAAGCTGAAATGAATTGGCGGGAACCGTCTGGGCATAAAAAGCGGGGGAGCTGACCTGTACGCGGCTGTATAAAATGGGCCTCTCCCCACAGCGGGGAGGTCCTTTTGCCCCTTGACGGGCGGGGAGTTCGATGCTATACTGCAATAGGAACATGTTACCTATCTGGAGGGATTCCATGGATCTGGACACGCTGGTCACAAGGTTTTCAGACACCACGGAAAACCGGCAAAAGGCCATTTTCAGCACATTGTTTATTGCCGGAAACAGGCTGCAAACCCTGTTTGACAAAACCATTCCCGCGCTGTCGCTGAAGCAGTTTATGCTGCTGTCCGTGGCCCGGCAGTCGGAGGAGCCCTTGACGTTCACCCAATTGGGGAAGCTGCTGGGCTGTTCCAGGCAGAATATCAAGAAGCTGGCCGACGCTCTGGTGAAAAAGGGCTTTATCACCATCCGGCAAAGCCCCACGGACGGGAGGGCTATGGGCGTTTGGCCCACGGAAAAGGCGGAAAACTATTTTATGAATGACTTTTCCCCATATCGGGAGGAGTTAAAGGAGCTGTTTGCAATCTATACGGACCAGGAAATTGAGTCGCTTTTTACGCTGCTGTCCAGGCTGTATGCGGGGATAGACCATTTGGAAAGGGAGGCTGCGACAAATGAAAACAGTGGTGATCTATAACTCTCAGACGGGGTTCACCCGGCGGTACGCCCAGTGGATCGCGGAGGCGGCGGGAGGCGTCTGCCTGGAGCTGTCCGAGGCGAAAAGGCGGGATTTGTCCGACTGCGGCGCCATCGTTTTCGGCGGCTGGGCCCGCGCGGGAGGAATCGCCGGGCTTGGCTGGTTTAAGGCCCGCATGGGACAATGGGAGGGCAAGAAGCTGATCGTATTCTGCGTCGGCGGGAGCCCCATGGACAGCCCGGACATCGAACCGGCGCTGAATCGGTGCTTCACCGAGGCGGAGCGGAGAAAGGTGGACGTTTTTTACTGTCCGGGAGGATTCAATTACGAAAAAATGCCCCTGGCCTCAAAGCTCATGATGAAGCTGTTCATCAAAACACTGAAGGCACGGAAGAACCAGACCGAAGCGGAGCGGGAGATGGTCAAAATGATCTCTTCCTCCTACGACATTTCGGACAAGAAGTATATAGAGCCAATTTTAAGCCGCCTGGGCCCTGCTTGAGGACCCGAAAGGCAGAAAAGCGGCCTCCGCCCACGGGGCGGAGGCCGCTTTCAGCGCCATTTCATCACAGTTCGGCCTTGATGCGGGCAATCATGTCCTGGTACTCCCCGTCGGCCAGCGTCTTTTGCTTGGGGTCCATCTGGAACACCCCGCCCCACTCGAAGCCGTCCTTGTACTTGGGAACCAGGTGGAAGTGGAGGTGCCGCCCGGTGTCGCCGTAGGCCCCGTAGTTCACCTTGTCCGGGTGGAACGCGGCGTGTATGGCCTTGGCGGCCCGGGCCACGTCGGCGAAAAAGGCGTTTCGCTCTTCCTCTGTCAGGTCCACCAGCTCGCTGACGTGGTCCTTGTAGGCCACGATGCACCGTCCGGGATGGCTCTGCTCCTTGAACAGGATGAGGCTGCTGACGCTGAGCTCACAGATAAAAATGCCAAAGGCGTCCAGCAGCTCCCCCCGCTCTTCCCGCATACAGTAGGCACAATTTTGATCCTTCATTCTGACACGCTCCTCATCTTTTCAATGTTACGGACCCTTTTGATCCTGCGCTCAGCGCTCCAGCCGCTGCCTGCGGCGCTGGATCATCTCCCGGAAGCCCCCCGCGCCGAAGGAGAACACCCGGTTCACCCGGCTGATGGTGGCCGAACTGGCCCCGGTCCGCTCCAGGATCTCGGTGTACACCAGCCCCTCGTCCAGCAGGGTGGCCACGTCATAGCGCTGCTCCATGGCCCGCAGCTCCCCCACCGTGCACAGGTCGTCAAAAAAGGCGATGCACTCCTCCAGGCTCTTCAGCTCCAAAATGCTCTCATAAAGGGCCATGCTCCGCTCTTTGTTGGTAGTTTTTGGCATGATTGTCCCTCCCGCTCCTCAATGCCCCTATATTTTAACACACGAAAGAGATAAAGTAAACAGGGATTTTCCGCTTGGGCGGGAAATGCGGCCTCCGCCTTGCCGGAGGACCTCGCGGGGACGTTTTGGAAGGATTGGCAAAAGAAGGCCGCCGGGCTTGTCTTTTCCGGGGGAATGGTCTATAATGAATGATAAAGGCAGAGACCGACCCGCGCCCCGGGCTGTCCGGGGCCGCTTTTGAGAGGGGGGGCCGTTTTGACCAGGGAAGAAGCGTTTGAATTTCTGGACCGCACCGCCCGGGGCATCGCCGAGATGTTCGGCGCCAGCTGTGAGACGCTGGTGCACGACATGGGCGTGCCCAACCACCCCATCCTGTCCATTTACAACGGCCACGTGTCCGGCCGGGAGGTGGGCTCCACCATGGATATCATGGGCATTGGCCTGGAGCTGGACGAGCAGGCGGCCACCACCGACCAGGTGAATCTGGCGGCCACCACCCCCGACGGGCGGCAGACCAAGTCCTCCACCTTCCACATGATCGGGGAGGACTACAACCTTGCCTTGGGCATCAACTTCGACTACACCTCCCTGGTGTTTGCCAACCGCATTTTGGAGGACCTGATGAGCGCCCAGTCCGACCTGCGCTCCGCCCTGTGGCAGCCGGGGGACTCCCGGCAGCTGGCCGACCTGTTTGACCAGTGCGTGGCCGCCCTGGGCAAGCCCTTGGACGCGCTGACCAAGGGGGACCGGCTGAAGGTGGTAGCCCTGCTGCGGGAGCGCAGCGCCTTTTCCTACCGCAAATCGGTGCCCTACGTGGCGGGGCGGCTGGGGGTGTCCCGGTACACCATCTATAAGTACCTGGAAGAGGTGGGGGAGGACGAGCGCCGGTGAGCGGCGCTTTTCCCTTGCAATCGACCGGGAAAGGGGATAAAATGGGGAAGTGCGGAACGGCCTTCTTTTTCTTTCTGAAGAAAGAAAAAGAAGCAAAAAGAAAGACTTTTAAACAATTTCTAAATAAAGTCTCAGCCTGATCCCAGTGCCCCTAAAAATTGCGCTCTGAGTTTTATATAGAAGCGGTCTAAAAGTTTCTTTTCAAAGAAAAAAGAGGGTCCTGGATCTAACAGATGCGACGAGGAGTGTTACATATGATAAGAGAACAGATTGAAGCCTATTTCTCAGATAAGGAAAAGCTGCTGGTGGAGGCGGTGAGCCGCCTGGTGTCCATCGACAGCGTGGAGGGGGATGGGGCGCCCGGTGCGCCCTTCGGCCCAGGCCCCGCCGCCGCCCTGGAGGAGGCCCTTACGATTGCCAAGGAATGGGGACTGGCCGCAGAAAATCACGAGGGCTATGTGGGCACAGCCAGCCTCAATGACGGCGAGGACGCCCTGCACATCCTGGGCCACCTGGACGTGGTGGCCCCCGGCGAGGGCTGGACCGTCACCCAGCCCTACGCCCCCAAGCTGGTGGACGGCCTGCTCTACGGCCGGGGGACCGACGACGACAAGGGCCCGGTCATCGCCTCCCTGCTGGCCATGAAGGCGGTGAAGGACCTGGGGATTCCCCTGAAAAAGAACTGCAAGGTCATCATGGGCACCAACGAGGAGAGCGGCTCCGGGGACATCGCCTGGTATTTCGCCCGGAACCCCTACGCCCCCGCCACCTTCTCCCCCGACTCCGGCTTCCCCGTGGTCAACACGGAGAAGGGAGGCTTCCGGCCCAGCTTCTCCCGCAGCTGGCCCGTCCAGTCCGGGCTGCCCCGGGTGAAGTGGCTCCACGGGGGCATCCGGCTGAACATCCTGCCGGGGGACGCCTCCGCCGGGGTGGAGGGGCTGACCATGTACGACATCCAGCCCGTGGCCCGGAACATCACCGCCCGCACGGGGATCAAGTTCACCTTTGCCCATGAGGACGGCCTCACCGTCATCCGGGCCAAGGGGGAGGCCTCCCACGCCGCCTGGCCCGAGGGGGGCAACAACGCCATTACCGGGCTGGTGGCCCTGCTGTGCGCCCTGCCCCTGGCCGAGGGGGGCTGCAAGGAGGCGCTGGACGGCCTGAACGCCCTGCTCCCCCACGGGGATTACACGGGCCGGGCCCTGGGCGTCGCCCAGGAGGAGCCCGTGGCCGGGCCGCTGACGGTGGCCTTCTCCCTGCTGGAGGTGGGCGAAACCGGGCTGGAGGGCAGGTTTGACAGCCGGGTCCCCCTGTGCGCCAGCGAGGACAACTGCCTCAATGTGGCGAAAGCCGCCTTTGAGGCGCGGGGCTTCGCCTTTGAGGGGAGCCAGAGCGAGCCCCACCATGTCCCCGCAGACAGCCCCTTCATCAAGACCCTGCTCAAGCGGTACGAGGAGTACACCGGCCTGAAGGGGGAGTGCCTGTCCACCGGCGGCGGCACTTACGTCCACGACATCCCCGGCGGGGTGGCTTTCGGCTGCTCCCTGCCCGGCTTTGACAGCCACCTTCATGGCCCGGACGAACGGGTCCGGGTCAGCGACCTGATGCTGTCCGCCAAGCTGTTTGCCCACGTTATTGTGGATCTGTGCCAGTAAGGGCGTTCCTTTCTGCTCGTGCAGAAAGGAACCAAAGACACGCTTAGGGGGGAGCCCGCCGGTTCGGCTTCGAGCGCGAAAAGCGCGCTCTCGCTCACAGGCGGGCTTCCCCCTAAGAACCCCCTGTTTTACGGGAGAGCCCGAGCGGGAGGCTTGAGGGCCCTTCCGGCGCACGAGGCTTTCGACGCAGGTGCTTCTAGTTGTACTGCCGCCGGCCTTTGGTCACTGGAACGCTTGAAGGTCTCACGGCCCGCGCCTCAGCGGAAGCCCGCACCCGCCCGCTGTGGGCAGGTCCAGCGCGGCAATGACGGCGGACCGATTGCTTCAGGGCGTTTGGCGTGAGCTCCCGCCGGGAAGAAAACCATAAAAAGAGACCGCCCCGTGTATACGGGGCGGTTCTATTTTGCGCTTATTGCGTTGCCGAGCGGAAACTTTTCGGGATCAGCACGGTCCGTAACGGTTCAAAAGTTTCTTTTTGCCTACTTTTTCTTTTCAAAGAAAAAGTAGGGAGCCCTTCTCAGTACCGCCCGAAGTCCCCGGAACGGCCCTGGGTCACGTCGGAGCCGAACTGGTAGTCCTTACCGGGGAGGATGGCGTTGAGGGCGATGCCCGCGATGGCGGCGATAGCCAAAGAGGTCAGGGTGATGTCGGCGCCCCCCACGTGGAAGGTGAGGCCGGAGAGCTCATTGCTGAAGCCCCAGATCTTGAAGCCCAGGCCGCACACCATGATGACAGCGGCGATGATGAGGTTCCGGGAGTTGGTGAAGTCCACCCGGTTTTCCACCACGTTGCGCACGCCGATGGCGGATATCATGCCGTAGAGGATGAAGGACACGCCGCCGATGATGGCGGTGGGGATGGAGTTGATGACGGCGGCGAACTTGGGGGAGAAGGACAGCACCACCGCGTAGATGGCGGCCAGCCGGACCACCTTGGGGTCAAAGACCCTGGACAGCTCCAGCACGCCGGTGTTCTCGCCGTAGGTGGTGTTGGCGGGGCCGCCGAACATGCCCGCCAGAGAGGTGGCCACGCCGTCGCCGATGAGAGTGCGGTGGAGGCCCGGGTCCTCAATGAAGTTCTCCTCCACCGTGGCGGAGATGGCGGACATGTCCCCGATGTGCTCCATCATGGCGGCGATGGCGATGGGGGCCATCACCAGGATGGAGGTCAGGTCAAACTTGGCCAGCACAAAGGGCTGGAGGCCCACAAAGCCGGCGGCGGCCACCCCGGAGAAGTCCACCTGACGGGTGGCCAGGGCCACGGCGTAAGGGATGAGCACGCCCAGCAGGATGGGGATGATTTTCACCATGCCCCGGCCCCAGATGTTGGCGCACACGATGACGGCGATGGACAGGATGGCCAGCCACCAGTTGGTGGAGGCGTTATTGATGGCGCTGGGGGCCAGGGACAGGCCGATGAGGATGATGATGGGTCCGGTGACCACCGGGGGCAGGAAGCGCATCACTTTGTGGACGCCCACCAGCTTGATGAGCCCCGCCAGAACCAGGTACAGCAGGCCCGCCACCACAATGCCACCCAGGGCGTAGGGCAGTTTTTCCTCCCCGGTCATACCGGCGTAGATGCCGGAGTCCAGCTCGGCCACGGCGGAGAAGCCCCCCAGATAGGCGAAGGAGGAGCCCAGGAACGCGGGCACCTTCAGCTTGGTGCACACGTGGAAGAACAGGGTCCCGATTCCGGCGAAAAACAGGGTGGTCTGGATGGACAGGGGCAGGCCGTACCCCTGGACCAGGATAGGCACCAGTACGGTGGCCCCGAACATGGCGAACATGTGCTGGAGGCCCAGGATCAGCATTTTGGGCAGGCCTAGGGCACGGGCGTCGCGGATGGGTTCTTGATTGTTCATATTTTCTCTCCCTTTTCATTGGTATTAGGGCGGACGGACTCCCCAGGCGCAAAAAAAGAGACAATCACCGAAAACGGCGATTGTCCGGGCCAGGAAAAACAGGACGGGTAAGGCTGAGCGGCAGACGCGGTCAAAGCCAGCGGTTTCAGCATATCCGTCCCCTCCTTTTGCGCTCGTATTATAATACCAGAAGCTGTAAAAAAATACAAGCTGGGATATTTCACAAAAACCGCCCGATCCCACCGGGCGGTTTTTACAAAACTATGGTATGTCTCAGGGTAGCGCCGGGGACTTCCGCCGTGTGAAGTCTTTTCATGGATTGCCCGGCGGGCCGGAGGCGTCAGAGGACCTTGGACAAAAAGTCGATGGTGCGGGGCTGCTGGGGGTGGGCGAAGAAGGCGTGGGGCTCGTCCTGCTCCAGAATCTTCCCCTGGTCCATGAAGAGCACCCGGGTGCCCACCTCCCGGGCAAAGCCCATCTCGTGGGTGACCACCACCATGGTCATGCCCTCGTCCGCCAGCTCCTTCATGACCTCCAGCACCTCCCCCACCATCTCGGGGTCCAGGGCGGAGGTGGGCTCGTCGAACAGCATCAGCTTGGGCTTCATGGCCAGGGCCCGGACGATGGCGATGCGCTGCTTCTGTCCGCCGGACAGCTGGGCGGGGTAGGCGTCCGCCTTCTCCTCCAGATTCACCCGCTTCAAAAGGGCTGTGGCGGTCTCGTCCGCCTCCTCCTGGGTCATCAGCTTGGTGCGCACTGGGGCCAGGGTGATGTTTTTGCGGATGGTCATGTTGGGGAACAGGTTGAAGTGCTGGAACACCATGCCCATCTGGCGGCGGATGGCGTTGATGTCCGCCTTGGGGTCGGTGATCTCCTGGCCCTGGAAGGTGATGGAGCCGGAGGTGGGGGTCTCCAGCAGGTTGAGGCAGCGCAGGAAGGTGGACTTGCCGGAGCCGGAGGGGCCGATGACCACCACCTTCTCCCCCGGGGAGATGTGCTCGGAGATGTCGTCCAGCACCAGGTGGTCGCCGAAGGACTTGCTCAAATTCTTAACGTCGATCACTTT
>CANASS010000067.1 GCA_947364395.1 uncultured bacterium | reverse complement strand
GTACATATTTCTGCAAACGCGTTCCTTTTTAAGCGATTTTGCCCCTCCCGCGTATGGCCCCGCTGCGGCCCATGCGCGCTTCCGGGCGGGCCGTGGGACTCGTGAGCCCCGGCGCTGTATGGGCGAAATACGCATCGAAAGGGAACGTCAAGGACCGCCGCTCCATGAGCGGCGGTCCTTCTTTTTCTGTCCCGCGGTCCCAGGGCCTTACCCCTTCAAACCGCTGGTTGCGATGCCTTGGACGAACTTCTTCTGGAAGATGAGGAACACGACGATCACCGGGATCAGGGACACCACGGAGGCGGCCATGATGAGGCCGTACTCGGAGGAGTACTGGCCCATGAACATCCGTATGCCCAGCTGGACGGTTTTCAGCTCGGTGGAGTTCAAATAGATCATGGGGCCCATGAAGTCGTTCCAGTTGGTGACAAAGGTGAAGATCACCAGGGTGGCGATGGACGGCCCCATCTGAGGCAGCACGATCCTCCGGTAGATGCCGTACTCGCTGAGGCCGTCGATGCGGGCGGCCTCCAGCAGCTCGTTGGGAATACCCATGCAGAACTGCCGCAGAAGGAACACGCCAAATGCGTCGAAGGCGTGGAGCAGGATGAGGGAGGCGTGGGTGTCCACCAGGCCGAACTTGTTCATCATGCTGTACTGGGGGAGCATATACACCTGCCAGGGCACGGCGATGGTGGCCACGTAGATGAGGAACAGCAGGTTGCGGCCCTTGAACTGGCACTTGGCGAAGCCGTAGGCGGCGAAGGAGCAGGTGAACACCTGGATGACGGTGGTGATGACGGTGATCTTGAAGGTGTTGAAGGTGAACTGGAGCATGGGCACCTGGTCCCAGATGCGCTGGTAGTTGCTCCAGGCCGGGTCGCTGGGAATCCACTCGATGGGGATGCGGAATACGTCCTTGTCCAGCTTCAGGGAGGCGGACAGCATCCACACCAGAGGCAGCAGGGTGGCTGCGCAGATGAGGATCAGAACGGTGTACAGAACGGCCTTTTTCCAGACCGGCGTTTTATTCAGCATGGCGGTCCCCTCCCTCACTCATTGGAGAATTTCTTTTCCAGCCGGAACTGGATCAGGGTGATGACCGCCACGATGGCGAACAGCACCATGGCCGCGGCGCTGGCCCGGCCATAGTCCCAGGACACGAAGGACTGGTTATAGATGTACTGGGACAGGAGGGTGGTGGCGGTGCCGGGCCCACCCTCAGTGAGGGCGTAGATCAGGTCGAAGGACTTGAAGCTGTTGATGGTGAGCATCATCACCACAAAGAAGGTGGCGTTGCCCAGCAGGGGCCACTTGATCTTCCAGAACCGCTGCCATGCGCTGGCCCCGTCGATCATCCCGGCCTCCACCAGGGAGGTGGGCACGTCCTGGAGGGCGGCCAGGTAGATAATCATGTAGTAGCCCATGTTTTTCCAGATGTTCACGATGATTACCCCGGGCAGGGCCCACTTGGTGGTGGCAAACCAGCCGGGCACGTCGGTGACACCGAAGAAGCGCAGCATCTCATTGATCAGGCCCATGTCCTTCTGGAAGAGCATCTGCCACACGGCGGCCACCGCCACCACCGAGGCCACGTAGGGAAAGAAGATGGCGGTGCGGAAGATGCCGATGCCGGCCAGCTTCTGGTTGATGAGCACCGCCAGCCCCAGGGCCAGCAGCAGGGTGATAACCACGGAGCAGGCGGTGAAGATGAGGGTTTTGACCACCGCCTCCTGGAATATCTTGTGGGTGAAGATGTACTTGAAGTTGTCCAGCGCCACGAACTCCATGGGGGTGTAGCCGTCCCACTTGTTGAAGCACAGCCAGAAGGTGAAGAGCACCGGGATAAGGATGAGCACGAAGAAGCCGATGAAGTTGGGCGTGATGAAGGACAGGCCCTCCAGGGTCCTGCGCTGGTTCAGGGTCATGCCGCCCTGCTTGGCGGACGGGGCCTTTTTCCCCGCCGTCTCCTTGACCGCCATAGATTTTCTCCTCCTTTTCCTGCATGTGGGAAGGGGCAGGACCAGCGTCCTGCCCCTTTCAGTCACGGGTTATTGGTTGTTCAGCCCTGGATGGACTTGGACTGCTCGGCCATGTCGGCCAGGACGGTGTCCAGGTCGCTCTCACCCAGCATGATGAGGCTGTGCTGCTCGCCCAGCATCTGGTTGACCTCGGAAACCTTGTCGGCGATGGGACGGTCCAGGGCGATGTTCTTCACCTGGAGGGCCTCCAGAGCGCCCTCGGGCATACCGTCCACCCCGGCCACCACCTTCAGGGTGGCGTCGTCCAGCATGGCGGGCACGCCGCCCAGGTTGGCCACGATCTCAGCGCCCTCGGGGCCGCACACGAACTTCACAAACTCCCAGGCCAGATCCTTGTTCCCGCTGGCCTCGTTGATGGCGATGGGGGTGGTGGAGCCAACCACGTAGCCGGCGTCCACGCCCTCGGGATGGGGCAGGGTGGCAATGCCCCAGTTGACGGAGCTCTCGCCCTTATTGATCTTGTCGATCATGGTGGCGGCGAACCAGGTGCCCATAGGCATCATGGCCACGGAGCCGTCGGGGAACACGCTGTTGTAGTGGAGGTTGGCGGTCTTCAGGGTGCCGAAGTCCATGCAGGTCTTGTTGTCGTTCTGCATCCGCAGGGCCATCTCATAGTAGGGCTTGAAGAAGCTGTAGTCGGTGTCCATGATGGTGTGCTGGCCGTCCTGCACCGCCCAGTTCTCAATGCAGGCCTGCCAAGTGTGGAAGTGAGCGCCGTACTTCTTGTCCACGCCCTCGCCGGAGGTCACCTTCTTGGCCAGCTCCTCGAACTCGGTCCAGGTCATGTCGTTGGAGGGGTACTCTACGCTGGCGGCGTCAAAGATGTCCTTGTTATAGAACAGAGCGTAGTAGTCGGTGCGGAAGGGGATGGCGATCTGCTTGCCGTCAATGAGGAAGTTGTCGGCCAGACCGTTGTAAGTACCCAGGTCCACGCCGTCCTTGGAGATGTAGCCGCTCAGGTCGGCCATCTGGCCCCGCTTGGCGATGGGGTAGATGGTGTCGGCGTCCTTGATCCAGAACACGTCCACCTCGCTGCCGCCGTTGAGCATGACGGACAGCTTGGTGCCGTAGTCGGCGGAGGGGATGTCAATGGGGTCCACGGTGACGCCGGGGTTGGCGTCCACAAAGGCCTTGATGACGGCGTCAAAGGCGGGCTGGGTGGCCAGATCCCACAGGGACACCTTCAGGGTGCCGGTGAGGCCGGCGGGCTCGCCGCCCTCGGGAGCCGTGGAGGTCTCAGCGGGAGCGGTGGAATTCTCGGGGGCCGGGGTGGTGGTGGGATCGGGCGTTCCGGCGGAGCAGCCGGCCAGCAGGCTCAGGCACATGGCGGCCGCCAGGGCAAGGGACAGCATCTTTTTCATGGGTTCCACTCCTGTTTCATAATTTTTGCGGGGGATTCTCTATGCCTGCATTGTAACGCGTTTCCGCCCGGGTGTAAAAGGCCAAAACTACAGGAAGCTAGTATAAATCTTTCCAATGACGGCGGGCGGAGCTGAAAAATTCTCGAAAGCTGCACTATTCTACAAAGCCGGATTGCGCCGGGTAAAAAAATAAGGTATACTTAAGAAAATTCTGAGCAAATGCGTCCGCGGCGGTTTATTCGGAGGTTCCTGAAAAAACACCGATAAAATGCGTCCTGCCTTATATCTAAACAGAGCGGACGAGGGGGTGGGCCCGTGAAAAAGAGGCACTATTGGGGCATACGCTCCAAAATCATCCTGTGCACGGTGCTGTGCGTGGTGGCGGTGGGGCTGGGGAGCAGCCTGTACCTCTACCAGTCCATGCAGCGGGTCATCTCGGAAAAGATCGCCCAGATCGACCAGCTCAACGCCGGCACCATCGCCGCCCGGCTGGACGACAGCCTGGCCCAGGTGCTGACCCTCCAGACCTACTGCGGCAACTCCGGCCGGGTGGGAAGCGCCCTGAGCCAGGCCCCCGGCGCCTCCGGGGCGGCCTCCGCCGCCCTCAGCGCCCAGAACGCCATCAACGTCTACCTGCGCACCTCCTCCATCGACAGCTACATCAACCGTTTGGTGGTGTTCAACGAGAACGGCTTGTATGTCAGCGCCGTCACCACCTATGACGGCAGCCTGCGGGACCTGTCCAACCTGCTGGCCTCGGAGCAGTTCCGGACCTGGAAGGAGGGCGGCCCGTCGGGCTTCCAGCGGCTGTTCCCCTCGCTGAACTCCCCTGGGGCGGACTGCTTCGCCCTGTTCTCCCCAGTGTACGGCTACACCTCCAACCGGCTGGGCTACGTCTATATCGAGCTGAGCCCCGCCATCATCACCGACCTGCTGGCCCCATACAACGACCTGAACCTCTTTTTTGTCCAGACGGCGGAGGGGGACCGCCTCACCACCCCGGAGACCGCCCCGCTGGCGCAGGCCGTCCCCCTTCAGGCCGCCCAGGGAACGGAATTTACCTGCGGCGGGGTGGTGTACACCCTGCAAAACCACCCCCTGGGCGTCCAGGGGCTGACCCTGTCCAGCTGCGTCAACCAGACCCGGCTCCAGGCCGCCAACCAGGACATTCTTTTTTCTGCGGTGACGGTGATCCTGATGATCGTGCTCATCGCCGTGTTTGTCCTCAGCCTGCTCACCCACTACATTACCACCCCCATCCGCCGGATCACGGAGAAGATCAACCGCATCGCCCTGAACGACTACTCCTTCGACCCGGAGCTGGAAAAGCCCCGCAGCGAGATGGGAGAGATCGGCGCGCGGCTCAACGAACTGGGTCTGGGCTTCCAGCAGCTTTTGTCCGAGACCATCGCCCTGCATGACGAGCGGGCCAAGATCGAGATGGACCTCCTGCAGTCCCAGGTAAACCCCCATTTCCTCTACAACACCCTGAACTCCGTGCACTGGATGGCGGTGGTACAGAAGAACACCGGCATTGAAAAGATGGTAAAAAGCCTGGTGAACCTGCTTCGCAATATCAGCAAGGGGGTGTCGGATAAGATCCCCCTGGAGGAAGAACTGGCCCTGCTGGAGGACTATGTCAGCATACAGTCCATCCGCTATATGGGGGCCTTCCAGTACGTCTGCAGCGTCCCCCAGGAGCTGCGCCGCTGCAAGGTCATCAAATTCACCCTCCAGCCCCTGGTGGAGAACGCCATCTTCCACGGCGTGGTGCCCAAGGGCTCCTTTGGCACCATCACGGTGGACGCGTTCCAAGAGGGGGAGATGCTGGTGCTCACCATCACCGACGACGGCCTGGGCATGACCAGCGAACAGGCCCAGGCGGCCCTCCAGCCTGGGGAGAACCCGGACAAGTCCTCCATGACGGGGATCGGGCTGGGCAACGTGAACCGGCGGCTGAAGCTGGCCTACGGCAAGCGGGCGGGGATCAGCATAGACAGCGCGGAGGGGGAGTACACCAGGCTCTACGTCCGCCTCGTCAAGGAAACATAAGGAGCCTTTGAACAAATGCGCCTGCGGCCCGCCGCGGATTTTTCAGAGGTTCCCCGGGAGAACAGGAGTGTGCCTATGTACCGCGTCCTATTGGCTGACGACGAGCCTATCATCCTGTCCGGCCTTCAGTCCATGCTGGACTGGGAGCGGCTTGACTGCGCCGTATGCGCCGCCGCCCGGGACGGGCAGCAGGCCCTGGAGCTGGTGGAGGCCCGCCGCCCGGACATCGTGGTCTGCGACATCAACATGCCCCGGCTCACCGGCCTGGAGCTGCTGGAGGCTTGCGCCCAGCGGTACCCGGAGCTGGTGTTCATCATGCTCACCAACCACCAGGACTTCCACATGGCCCAGCAGTCCCTGCGCAACCGGGCGGTGGACTACCTGCTGAAAATCGACCTGGACGAGGAGAAGCTGGCCCGTTCCCTCCGGCTGGCCATCGACGAGTGCGAAAAGCGGCGCAGGCTCCTGGCCCCCTCCCTCTCCCGGCGGGAGGGCTCCTTGGCGGAGGAGCCGGCGCGCCACGCCGCCGTCCTCCTCTCCCCGGAGGGCGGGTACGAAGCGGAGCGGGCCATCGCCGCCCTGGAGGAGCTGGGGGCGGGCAGCCGCTGCGCCGCCGCCCTGCTGATCCTGGACCCCTCCGCCATCCCGGACATCGGCTCCTTCACCCGTGAGGAGCGACAGCGCCTGTTCCGCTTCCACCTGAATCTGGCCCTGGACGTGGCCCAGAAGGTGTTCCAGGGGGCAGGCTTCACCCTGCTGCCCTCCCAGCCGGGGAGCGGCACGGCGGTCTTTTTTCTCTGGGGGCTGGAGGACGCCGCGCCCATCGCCCAGTTCCAGGCCCGGCTTACCGCCGCCTTCCGGGATATCTCCCAGATGGGGCTGAGCGTGCTGGCCACCGGGGTGGTGTCCGGCCAGGGGCTGGCCGAGCTGCGCCTCCAGACGGAGGTGCTCAAGCGGGAGCACGCCCTCTCCCCCAAGCCCTTTCTGAGCTGGTCCCAATCCATGGGCAAAACGGACTATGTGTCCGCCGCCAAGCGCTATGTGGACTCTCACATTTTGGAACGGGTGCTGGTGCAGGAGGCGGCCGCCGCCATCGGCATCACCCCCAACTACCTGTCCAGCCTGTTCAAGCGCCAGCTGGGGCAGAACTTTATGGACTACGTCAACGCCACCAAGGTAAAATACGCCTGCGCCCTCCTCCAGGATGGGAAGCATATGGTGTACGAGGTGTCCCATATGCTGGGCTACGACAACGCCTACTACTTTACCAAGGTGTTCAAGCGGTACATGAAAATGACCCCCACGGAGTATCAGGCGGCGTCCGGCCCTCCGCCCTGAAAGGCAGGGCGGTCCTGGGCGGCATCCATCACCACACCGGCGGGCCGCGAACCGCTCCCGTGGGAGCATGGGAGCGGTCCCGCAGAGCAATAAAAACGCCCCGCGCGATTTGCGCGGGGCGTTCTTTTTACTCTTTTGGTCAGGCCTCCGTGCCCCAGGCCTCAAACTGCGTCAGCGCGGGGAAGGGGGAGGGCCCCTCCGCCTGGATCAGCTCGCCCAGCTTCAGCCATTCCACCGTCCGGGGCTGGATGGGGAAGCTCTGGGGCTGCGGGGTCTTGACCAGGGACAGCGTCTCGGCGCTGCCGTCGGAGAAGGCGACCTTGGCGCTGGTCCAGTAGTTGTCGTGGGGGAAGTCCGCCCGGAGGACCAGCCGCAGTTCGTCAATGACCACAGGACGGCCAAAGCTGAGCGTCCACTCCGCCTTGGGGTCGCGGTTGATGCCCCAGCTCTGATAGGGCCACTCCCCGTGGCTGGCGTTTTCACATACGCCGTCAATGGCGTTATAGGAGGCGAAAACCGCCTCGCCCCGGGTCTCCACGTTGGCCTTGCTGTGAGGGAAGAACCCGTTGTCGCCGTGCTGGTCGTAGGGGTTGAAGGCCAGGTTGCGGCGGGCGGCGATCTCGTGGGGCTCCGCCAGCCGGGCGCGGATCAGATGGCGGCTGCCGGTAAAGCATTTGGGCGAAAACACGATGCGGTCGGGGCCGGAGGGGATGTGATACCAGAGCTCCCGCTCCGCAGCGTAGATCAGGGCCGCCGGGAGGCTGTCCTCAAACTGCACCACGCAGTAACAGGGACAGCCGCAGTCCAGCACGATGCTGTCCCCTTCCTGATACGCGCCGGTGTAGACCAGGCTGACACTTTCCGCGTCGGCCCCGGTCAGCATGGTGCGGCCCTGGCCGTCCACCACCTTCAGCTTCAATGTGTTTTCCATAATGATTCACCTTTCGTTTACCCAAACGTTTATTCTTTGACTCATTATAGCTATGCCGCCCGAATTTGTCAACAAGACATGCGCCGCCAATTAACTGCTGTAAACTACCCAAAGACCTGGGGGATACAAAGAAAAGCCCCGCCGCCCTGCGGAAAGCAGCCGTGCAAAATGCCCGTTTTGCGGCGCTGTTTTCCGCGATGTTGTTTGGGGTTTTGTGTCAGAATTTAGAAATTTTGGCTGGGCTCATATCGAGAGGACTGATATTCCTCTCTTTTTTTCTATGCTGGTCTGGTTTTACGCTCAGAGGAGAAAAAATCCTGTGAGCAGTTCAAAACTTTTCCCATTCCATATTTATACATTTTCTGGAATGTATTTTGCAAACATGTACCTTATGCTGTAATTATTTGTAAAAATAGTGCAAATTATAGATATAAAAGGAAAATTCGAGCGGATGGCTTATCCCCTGCATCGCGCCGAAAAAGTTCTCGAAAAAAGGCGAAATTAAACAAGGAGGAAACTATCCAATGAGAAACTTGAAGAAGCTTCTCGCGCTCACGCTTGCGTTAGCGATGGCCTTCAGCCTTATGCTGGGCGCCAGCGCCGCCGACGTCAAGTTTGAGGACTATCCGGATAAGGACAGCATCACCGCCGAGTTCACCGAAGGCGTCCAGGTGCTGACCGGCCTGAAGGTCTTCCAGGGCGACGAGAAGGGCTTCCGCCCCAGCGACAAGATCACCCGCGCTGAGG
>CANASS010000066.1 GCA_947364395.1 uncultured bacterium | reverse complement strand
CCACCCTCCACCTGCTCTACTCCCGGTTCTGGCACAAGTTCCTCTACGACATCGGGGTGGTGCCCACCAAGGAGCCCTACCAGAAGCGCACCAGCCACGGCATGATTCTGGGCGAGGGCGGCGAGAAGATGTCCAAGTCCCGGGGCAACGTGGTCAACCCCAACGACATCGTGGCTGCCTACGGCGCGGACACCCTGCGGCTGTACACCATGTTCATCGGCGATTTCGAGCAGGCCGCCGTGTGGTCGGACAACGCCGTCAAGGGCTGCAAGCGGTTCCTGGACAAGGTGTGGAATCTGGCGGAGAGCTGCTCGGACAACCTGGAGTATACCAAAGCCAACGAGGCGGCCGTCCACAAGACCATCAAGAAGGTGGCGGACGACATCGAGTCCATGAAGTTCAACACCGCCATCGCCGCCATGATGACCCTGGTGGGCGACTTCCAGAAAAACGGCTGCTCCAAGGGGGACATGAAAACCCTGGTCACCCTGCTGTCCCCCTTCGCCCCCCATGTGGCGGAGGAGCTGTGGGAGATGCTGGGCTTTTCCGCCCAGGGCTTCGTGTGCCAGCAGCCCTGGCCTGTTTATGACGAGAGCAAGACGGTGGCCGACACCGTGCAGATGGCGGTCCAGGTCAACGGCAAGGTGCGGGCCAACATCGTTGTCCCAGCCGGCGCGGACAACGACGCCATTGTGGCCGCCGCCCAGGCGGACCCCAAGGTGCAAAAGTTCACCGGCGGCATGGCGCTGGTCAAGACCGTGGTTGTGCCGGGGCGGCTGGTGAACCTGATTGTGAAGCCCTGCTGAGCCCCTGGAAAAAAGCCCTTGCAATCTCGGCCGGCATGTGGTATCATATCTGGTATCTGTGTGGGCCAAGCTCACTGATATGATGTTATCACCGAAAGGATTTGAGTCAAAATGTCCACTCCCCAGATCATTCTGTCCGTTATCTATTTCGTCGTGTCCCTGGTTCTCATCGCCGTGGTGATGCTCCAGTCCGGCAAGAGCGCGGGCCTGTCCGGCGCCATCGCCGGCGGCGCGGACACCTTCCTGTCCAAGAACAAGGCAAAGACCGCCGATGCCCGTCTGGCCAAGATGACCAAATGGGTGGCCATTGTGTTCATGGTGCTCACCCTGGTGCTCTGCCTGGTGCCCGGCGGCGCCGCGGCCTGAGCCGGAACCCGCTTTCAATGAAAAAACAGCCGCGCGGCAGGTCTGCCGCGCGGCTGTTTTTATGGGTGGGAGGTTAAGGGTGCACGATGTGCAGCGCCCGGGCGGGGACCTGCTCCTGGTAGATGCCCAGGCTGTTCACCATCTCCAGCACCGCCTTATCGTCCAGGTGCCAGTAGGGAGAGATCCACTCGCCCTCCAGAGAGCCGGTGGTCAGCGCCGTGTCCAGATTCATTCCGATGGCCTGGGTGCCGAACCACACCATGTCCTTCAGGGGCATGTTGGTGCGGACGTACTGGCTGAAGGTGTTGATGAGGGCGGTGACATTCCCCGCATTGGACGGGGTGATGGTCTGCTTGGCCAGGGCGGTGAGGAAAGCCCGCTGGGTGGCGGTGCGGCCGATGTCGGCGTTGACGTAGCAGCTGCGGCAGCGCATGACGCCCTCGGCCTTTTTGCCGTTGAGCAGCTGGTAGCCCGCGGGTATGTGGATGTACAGGTCCTGGTAGGGGTCCTCGTAGTCCATATCCACCGGCACATTAAAATAAACCCCGCCGATCTGATCCACGATGGAGGAAAAGGCCTTCAGGTTCACCGATACCCAGTAGTCCACCGGAACGCCCAGCAGGTCGTGGACCGCCTCCGCCACCGCCTCCGGGCCTCCGGCGTAGGTGGCGTTGATTTTCTGATACTTGCCGTTGCGGCGCACCACCGTGTCGCGGGGGATGGAGATGAGGGAGGCCTTTTTGGCCTGGGTATCGAACACGCCCAGCATGATGGTATCGCTGCCGCCTATGTCGGCCACTCCCAGCATCAGGCAGGTGAACACGTTGTCACGGCGATTGAGCACCAGGCTGTCGGGGGCGGCCGAGGCGGGCAGGCCGTCCGTGGCGGTGGGGAGCGGGGCGGAATTTTCCGTTTTTGGAGGGATGGTGACCTGTCCGTCCACCGTGGGCTTGGGGGCGAAAATATTCAGGGCGGCGTAACCGGCCACCACGATGAGCGAGAGGATAAACAGCGTGATGTACAGGCCCTTGGCCAGCCGGACGAGGAAGGAGGGGCGGCGCTTTGCCGCCCGCTTGGGAGATCCGCTCATGAGACGCATCCTTTCATGGTCAGAGGGCCCGTCGAACGCCCTCGCATTATGTCAACTATTCAGCGTTCCCTAGTATAACGGACTGTGGCAAAAAATACAAGGGGGCGTTGATTAAGAAATAGTAAATAAATTGCTCCCTTTCTTCCCTTGACATTGGGGACTTTCACGATTAAAATTGAAGCCGCAGAAATTTCAGCCGTCCGGGCGGGACGATCGCCCGGACCGTGAAGAAAGGAACCAGATCATGAGACATGTGAAATTCCCAGCTTTTTTGCTGGCCCTGTCGATGCTGTTTACCCTGACCGCCTGCAAGCCGGCGGCGGCGGACCACTCCAGCGAGCCATCCCAGGAGGCCCCGGCCACCGCCGCCCCCAGCCAGGAGCCCTCCGCCGGGGTCAGCCCCAGTCTGGCGGACGATGAGACCCCCGACGTGCGCTTGGCGGTATTGTCCGGCCCCACGGGGGTGGGGGCGGCCAAGCTGCTGGACGACGCAAACAACCACAGCGCCGCGAACCGCATGGGCTACGCCTACACCATCGCCAGCGGCAACAGCGAGCTGGTGGCGGGGCTCACCGGCCCCGACCCGGAGTTCGACATTGCCACCGTGGCCTCCAACGTGGCGCTGAACCTGTACAACAAGACGGACGGTGGGGTGCAGATCATCGCCGTGGGCACCTTGGGCGTGCTCCACATCCTGGAGAGCGGCGGCAAAACAGAGATCAACTCCATGGGCGATTTGGCGGGAAAAACCGTCTACGCGGCGGGCCAGGGGGCCAACCCGGAGTATGTCCTGCGCTATTTGCTGCGGGAAAACGGGCTGGACGATGTGGAGGTGGTCTTTGCCGACGCCTCCGAGATCTCCGCCAAGCTGATTTCCGGGGAAATTGAATGTGCCATGCTGCCCGTCCCCGCCGCCACCGCCGCCATCATGAAGAGCGAGGGGAAGGTGCGTCAGGCCATTGACTTGACGGAGGCCTGGGACAGCCTGCGCAGCGGCAGCCAGCTCATCATGACCGCCGTGGTGGTCCGGACCCAGTTTGCCCAGGACCATCCTGAGCGGGTAGCCGGATTCCTGGCCGACTATGAGGCGTCCATTGACTATGTGAACAGCAACGTGGACGCGGCGGCGGAGCTGGTGGCGGGGCTGGGCATCACCCCCAGCGCGCCCATCGCCAAGCAGGCCATCCCCCAGTGCCATCTGGCCTTCCTGTCCGGCATGGACATGGTGGCGGCAATCTCGGACTACTATTCGGTGCTCTACTCCATCGACCCCGCCTCCGTGGGCGGCTCCCTGCCCGACGACGGTATCTATTGGACAGAGTAGTTCCTTTTTCTTGAAAGAAAAAGGAACCGAAAAAGAACTTTAAACCGCTGATGCCCGAGGTGGTTTTCAGCCCGCTTCTGCCCGGTGACGGCACGGGCAAGTAAATGAAGTTCCTCTTTCTTGAAAGAAAAAGGAACCGAAAAAGAACTTTAAACCGCTGACGCCCGAGGTGGTTTTCGGTCCGTTTCCGCCCGGTGACGGCGGAGGAGGGTAAATGAAGCCCCTCTTTCTTGAAAGAAAAAGGAACCGGAGAAGAACTTTAAACCGCCGACGCCAGGGTGGTTTTCAGTCCGTTTCCGCCCGGTGGCGGCGGGGGAGGGTAAATGAAGCCCCTCTTTCTTGAAAGAAAAAGGAACTGAAAAAGAACCTTAAACCGCCGACGCCGGAGTGGTTTCCGGCCCGTTTCCCCCGGTAACGGCGGAGGCAGGGGCGGATTATCCTCAAGCCGCAAGGGAGCAATGGCGTTTGATTGGAGAATGGGATTGAAAAAAATGATGAGTGCGGCCATCCCCCTGGTGTTTTGGCTGTCGGTGTGGGCGCTGGCCTCCTGGGCGGTGGGCCGGGAGCTGCTTCTCCCCGGACCTCTGGCGGTGGGCGGGCGCCTGCTGGTCCTGGCCGGGACCGCTGATTTCTGGCTGTCGGTGGGGGCCACCTTGTGCCGGGTGTTCCTGGGCCTGTTCTGGGGTGCATTGGCGGGGGCGGTTCTGGCCTTCGCCACCCACTTTTTTCCCTGGGCGGACCGGCTGATTTCACCTGCCGTCCGGGTGGTGCGGGCCACGCCAGTGGTATCCTTCATCCTGCTGGTGTACTTATGGGTGGCCCGTAGCGCTATCCCCTGGGTCATCGCCGGGCTGATGGTGCTCCCGGTGATATGGGGAGCACTGTCGGCGGGGCTGGAGGGCTTGGACGAAAAATGGCTGGAGCTTGCCCGGGCCTACCGCTTTTCCCGGCTCAAGACCCTGGGGCTGGTCTGCCTGCCCGCCCTGCGGCCCCACCTCTCCGCCGGACTGCTCACCGCTTTCGGTTTGGCCTGGAAGTCCGGGGTGGCGGCGGAGGTGCTCTGCCCTCCGGCCCGGGCCATTGGCTCCCGCATCCAGCAGGCCAAGCTTGGGCTGGAGACCTCGGACCTGTTTGCCTGGACCCTTACCATCGTGGCCCTGTCCCTGGCGCTGGAGAGGCTGTTTCGGACCGCCATGGAGAGGGGGGACAAGATGTGATAAAGTTACAGAATATTACGGTTTGTTATGGAAAAAAGCTGATTCTGGACCGCTTTTTCCTAGAAATTCCCAGACGGGGCCTCACCGCCCTGTCCGGCCCGTCCGGGTGCGGCAAGACCACTCTCCTGCGGGCGGCGGCGGGACTGGCTAAGCCCTCGGAGGGCAGCGTATCCGGCGTAGACCCGGCGCGGACGGCCTTTCTGTTCCAGGAGGACCGGCTTCTGCCCTGGCGGACAGTATGCCAGCACATCACAGACGTGCTTCCCCGGTCCCGCAGGGGGGAGGCGGGCCGCTGGCTGGCCTTTGCGGAGCTGGAGGGGGAGGGAAACGCCTATCCCGCCGCCCTGTCCGGCGGCATGGCCCGGCGGCTGGCGCTGGCCCGGTGCGCGGCGCTGGGCGGGGACCTGTTTCTGCTGGACGAGCCCTTTGCCGGGGTGGACCAGGAGCGGACCGCCCGGATTCTGGACCGCCTGCGGGGGCTGGACGTGCCTGTGGTGCTGGCGACCCATCAGCCCCAGGTGCTGGCGGCCTGCGACCGAATCATCTCCCTGGACGGCCCGCCCTTGAGGCGGACATAAAGCGTCCCTGCCCGCTGGGCAGGGACGTTTTGTCATGTTAAGATCCAGGTTTGCCCGTCCGGCATGTACATGAAGGTTCCCGGAATCCGTTGGATGATCTCCCCGGTGTCCATGCTCCGCACAAGGATTTCCTCCCGGTATTCCGGCTCCTCCTGCCAGGAAGAAAAGTACAGCTTTTCACCGGTCCTGAAATGGAAGGACTCCCTCTCTCCCATTTGAAACGTTTTGCGCTCCGGCCATATGATTTGGAGCTTGCCGTCGTTTCCCTGCCGGGTCAGCATCAGAGGCACTGTTCCCAGCAGCAGGTTGTAGCAGTCCGTCACAGCCGACAGGGGAATTTCCGCCAGCGTGGTCACTTGGTTTAGCGCGTCGTCAAACTGGGTGATGCTGATGATTCCGGCGGGAAAATCCGCCGTCAGAATGGTAATTCTGCCTTCATAAAAGATGGGACGGCCAAAGTACTGGCCGTTTTTGGCGGCGGCGGGCTCAACCACTCGCCCATCTGGGTAATGAACGAAGAGAAGCTTGTTTTTCTGCACAGGATGCCCGTCCTGAAACAGCTCCTGGGCCTCGTACAGGTCGCCGCTGGCGTAGTCCGTCCCCCAGTACCACTCTCCCCGGCTGCCGTCCAGCGGCTCAATATAGGTGATCCCCTGCGTCTCGATGCGTTTCATGAGCGGCTCCTTAATATTGATTCACCCAGTTGGTGATCAGCCACTGGGGCACCAGCCACGCGGCCATGAAAATCAGGAAATTAGGGACCGTCAGCGAGGCGAAAGCGCCCACCGAGGTGAGGTAGAAGGTGAGGCACAGCCCGATCACCGAGCCGGCCAGTGCAAAGGCCAGCCCCCACCGGGTAGCCAGCCGGAGCCGCCGCCCGCCCACCACCGCGTCGCAGTAGGGAATCAGGCCCTCGCGGCTGAGCAGGGCCACCAGATCGCCCACCTCCTCGGGATCGGGCTTGGACAGCTCCAGCCTCCGGCCCACCGGGGGAAACTCCATCTTGTCCACGGGGAGCTTGAACTTCTGCTCCAGCAGGGCGGGGATCAGGTTGGGGTCCCGGGTGGCCAGCACCGGGGCGGCCCCGGCGTTCATCAGGGCGGACAGGCTGGGATTTACCGTGCCGCTCATGGCGTAGTTCAGCAGGAACAGCCCGGACAGCTGGCCGTTGATGGCGCAGAAAATGGCGTTTTTGATGTTATGTCCCGGGGGCAGGTGCACCTCCATCAGGTGCATGTAGGCGGCGGTGCCCACCAGCACCTCCTGATTGCGGATGATGCCGGACGCGCCCCCCTCGTGCCACTCCACCCCGGACACCTCCCGGTAGAGGGCCCCGTAGGTGCGCAGCAGGTCGTGGAAAGGGCGGGTGAGGCCGCAGTCCATCACCCGCAGCATGGTGGCGGTGTAGCCCACCACCTTCTCGGTGGCCGCGCCGCCGAAGACCTTCACTTGGCCCACGTACACCGACCCGGTGGGGAACAGGTCCAAATCACTGAGGATGACGCCGCCGGGGCGGCACCGGGATGCCCCCGCCCAGCCCGCCAGGGCCGCCCCTACCTTGCTCAGCCGCTGGGCCAGCTGCCGGTAGGGCAGGCCAAAGGCCAGCAGGGAGGGCCAGGCAGCGGCGGCGGTGAAGCAGGCGGAGGCCGCCCACAGCAGGCGGCCGGGCTCCCCCTGGCCCGCGGAGGCCATGATGGCGCACAGCAGGGCCCCCAGCAGCAGCAGCGGCGCGGCGATGCGGTAAGCGGCGTGGCCCCCGTCCTCCATCTGGAGCCTGCTTCCAAAGCCCATGCTGGACCCGGAGACCTTGGTGTAGGTGGGCTTGTTGGACCATAGGGCGCCGTCCAGGGACACCACGTAGGGGGTGCGGCTCTGAGAGGCGGTCTTGGCGGACAGCCGGTCCGCCTGCCTGCGGGCGTGCTCCCCCCGCAGGGCAAAGGCCAGCCCCAGGGCGGTGATGGCGGAGAAGGGCAGGGCCTGTGTTCGGCCCTCCATCCCGGCGGCGGTGAGGCCGTCGGCCAGGGTGAACAGCCAGGCGAACAGCAGCACGCTCTCCGCCCGGGGGCGGAGGGTGAAGAACTGCCTGGCCCCGGCGGCGATGATCTCATAGCACAGCAGGCCGGTCAAGGCCAGCAGGGCGGAGAGAAACAGGCAGCGCAGCTGGAATACCTCCATGCCCTGAACCGTTCCGGCCAGGGCGTCCCAGGGCAGAAAGGGCAGATCCAGGGAGCAGACCACCGCCGCCAGGGCTGAAATCAGCGCGAGGGTCCCCCGCGCGCCCTGGCCTTTCAGCCCTTTCCCGTACTGGGCGGCCAGCTTGGCGGGGGGCACGTCGGGGGGGAGCTCCTTGGGCTTGACCAGCCGCAGCTTGGGGCGGGCGGGGGGCCGATCTTTATCCGGCAGCTCCTCCTGGTCCACGCCGGGGGTGTACTTCTCCGCCCGCAGGGCTTCCGGGTCGGGCTCGGCCTGGTCGTACATGTGGTCGGCGAAATTGTCCGCCTTGCGCAGCAGGGTGTGCAGGTGAGCGCCGATGGTCCGGCCCACGTTTTCCGGCACGATCTCCGGAATGGGTTCGCCGCCCTTGGGCTTGGCGGCGGGTTTTTGGGGTTCGTGGGGGGCCTCCCGCTCCTCGCCGGACAGATTGGGGAGCTTTTCGGTGGGAAAGTCCACCACCTTTTGGGGCCGCTGGCCCTTGGGCGGCTCCGCTTTGCCCTCCCTGCCTTTGGAGCCGTACTCCGCCAGGATCTCGTCTACAGTGTACGCCGGGCCGTCCGGCGTTTTTGTTTCATCGGACATAGTATTCTCCTTATCGGCTTGTTGTCACGCTGCGAAGCGGTCAGGACGCCCGGTCGCTTTCACCGCGATTCGGATCAAATACAGGTTTGCGGAGCAAACCTGTATTTGATTTTTACTCCGTTCCAAGCTCCCCCGCTGTCCGCTTCTCCGCGCTTCCCCGCTGCCGGACGGCCTCATAGAGGACGACTGCCGCTGCGGCGGAGGCGTTGAGGGAGTTGAGCCGCCCCTTCATGGGGATGGACACCAGGAAGTCGCACTGCTCCCGGACCAGGCGGCCCATGCCGTCCCCCTCGCTGCCGATGACGATGGCGGCGGGG
>CANASS010000065.1 GCA_947364395.1 uncultured bacterium | reverse complement strand
CGGTGGAGTTCGCCGTGGCGGCCTCCGCCCTGAAGCACTCCATCGAGGGCGACTATAACATGGTCACCGTGGCCGAGGTGGAGAAGCTGGCCGGCGGCGACGGGTCCGGACGCATCCAGCGGTAAGAAGCGCGAGCGTTGGCGCACAGGCCCGGATGGACTGGAGTGCGCCCAACGCGAGCGTGACAACAAGGGCAAGGGCGTTCCTTTCTTTTGAAAAAGAAAGGAACCGAAAGAAAACTTTCAGCGGCAAAACTGCGTTTTGCCTGGGGGGTAAAAGGGGGCCTGCCGTTCCGGCCCTTCCCCCTGCGTTTCAGAGTTCTCATTTTCGAGGAAAAGGAGTGCGCAAACATGAAAGAGTTTATGGACAAGGACTTCCTGCTGGGCACCGACACCGCCAAGCACCTGTTCCACGACTACGCCGAGCACATGCCCCTGGTGGACTACCACTGCCACATCCCCCCGCAGGAGATCTATGAGGACCGCCGGTTCGACAACATGGTCCAGCTGTGGCTGGGGGGCAGAACTCCTGACGGCGCCTATTTTGGCGACCACTATAAGTGGCGCCTCATGCGCTCCAACGGGATTCCCGAGGACTACGTCTCCGGCGGCAAGCCCGACTTTGAGCGGTTCGTGAAGTTCGCCGAGGCCCTGGAGATGGCCATCGGCAACCCCATGTACCACTGGTGCAATCTGGAGCTGCGCCAGTTCTTTGGCTATGACAAGCCCCTTACCCCGGAGACCGCTCGGGAGTGCTGGGACTTCTGCAATGAGAAGCTGCGCCATGACCCCGATCTCACCGTCCGGGGCATCATCAAGAAGGCCAACGTGGCCATGATCGGCACCACCGACGACCCCATCGACACCTTGGAGTGGCACGAGAAGATCGCCGCCGACCCCTCCATCGACGTGAAGGTGTGCCCCTCCTTCCGTCCGGACAAGGCCGTCAACATCCACAAGGCGGGCTTTGTGGAGTATATGGGCAAGCTGGCTGCCAGCGTGGGCAAGAGCGGTTTTGACAGCGTGGAGGACGTGTGCGCCGCCCTGACCCAGAGGCTGGAGTTTTTCGCCAAGCTGGGCTGCCGGGCCAGCGACCACGGCCTGGACTATGTGCCCTTCCGCCCCTGCTCCCCCAAGAAGGCTGACGAGGCGTTCAAGAAGGCCATGGCGGGCGAGGAGGTCAGCACCAAGGAGGCCGAGCGCTACCAGACCGCCATCCTGCTCCACCTGGGCCGGGAGTACCGCCGCCTGGGCATCGTCATGCAGATCCACTATTCCTGCCTGCGCAACACCAACGAGCGGATGTTCGCCAAGATGGGCCCGGACACCGGCTTTGACGCCATCGCCCAGAACACCTGCGGCGGCAATATCGCCCAGCTGCTGTCCGCCCTGGACGCCAAGGACCAGTGCCCCAAGACTATCCTCTACTCCCTGAATCCCGCCGACAACGAGCAGCTGGGCACCCTGCTGGGCTGCTTCCAGAGCGACGAGATCCCCGGCAAGATCCAGCACGGCTCCGCCTGGTGGTTCAACGACACCAAGTCCGGCATGGAGGACCAGATGCGCTCCCTGGCCAACCTGGGCCTGCTGGGCAACTTCGTGGGTATGCTCACCGATTCCCGCTCCTTCCTCAGCTACGCCCGGCACGACTATTTCCGCCGCATCCTGTGCAGCCTGATCGGCGGCTGGGTGGAGAACGGCGAGTACCCCAACCACGACGCTTCTCTGAAAAAGATCGTGGAGGGCGTGTGCTACAACAACGCCGCCCGCTATTTCGGGCTGTAAGCCGGGACAGCGGCTTCATAACGGAACAGAAAAGAGCCGGGCTCTCTGTGAGTCCGGCTCTTTATTCGAGCGCGGGTCAGCCCTGCTTCGTGTTCCCGGTCCGTAAAAATACTTTGTCCAGGGTATTGCAAGCGGCGGCTTGAAGAGGTAAAATCAATCTATATACTGCGTCTGTTGCCAAGGGGCGGGCACTTCCCCGCCCCTTGGCAATTGCCATACTATGAGAAAGAGGTGTCCTTTCTATGAGCAGACCCCTTCCCATCACGGACCAGCAGGTACAGGCCGCCCTGGACAAGGCCGTGGAGCAGGTTCGGCTGAACCTGCCCAAGTACACCAAGAGGTGCCAGAACCACTCCAGCGTGAACAACATCTATCCCGCCTGCAAAAACGACCAGTGGACCTGCGGCTTCTGGCCGGGGGAGATCTGGCTGGCCTATGAGCGCACCCGCGGCGAGGCCTTTCGGGAGGCGGGCCTGACTCTGGCGGACAGCTTTGACCGCCGCATCCGCCGGAAGGTGAAGGTGGCCCACCACGACATGGGCTTTCTGTACACCCCCGCCTGTGTGGCGGCGTACAAGCTCACCGGGGACCAGAAGGCCCGGGAGGCGGCTATCCTGGCGGCGGACCAGCTCATCAGCCGCTTCCAGCCCAAGGGGGAGTTCATCCAGGCCTGGGGCCGGATGGGGTCGCCCATCAACTACCGCTTCATCATCGACTGCCTGCTGAACCTGCCCCTGCTGTACTGGGCCTCCAGGGAGACGGGGGACGACAAGTACGCTGGCATCGCGAAAAAACACACCGCCACCTGCATGGCCAACTCCTTCCGGCCCGACGGCTCCACCTTCCACACCTTCTACATGAACAAGGACGGAACCCCCAGCCACGGCCGCACCTGCCAGGGCTACAAAGACGACAGCTTCTGGGCCCGTGGTCAGGCCTGGGGGGTGTACGGCTCCATTCTGAGCTGGCGGGACACCGGCGACCCCAAGGCGCTGGACACCTTCAAGCGGGCGCTGGACTTCTACCTCACCCGTCTGCCCGAGGACCTGGTGCCCTGCTGGGACATGCTCTTCCAGCCGGACAGCGGCGAGCCCCGGGACTCCTCCTCCGCCGCCATCGTGGCCTGCGGCCTGCTGGAGGCCGTCCGAGTCCTCCCCGCCGGGGAGACCGCCCAGTATGAGAAGCTGGCCCGGGAGATGGTGGGCAGTCTGGCGGAAAACTACGCCGTGCCGGAGCCCGTGGAGGGGACCGGCCTGATCCTCCACGGCACTTACAGCAAAAAGAGCCTTTACAACACCTGCTTCCCCGAGGGGGTGGACGAGTGCACCTCCTGGGGCGACTTTTACTACATGGAAGCCCTTACCCGGCTGGCCGGGGGCTGGGACCCCTACTGGTGACCGGCAAGGGGAGAAGGAGAGCGTTTTATGAATCCACAGCAGTTTTTTGACCAGAACCGCAGGACCTTTTTCGACGACAGGGAGGCGGCGGCGGAATATGTCCGGACCAACTGCCGGGAGGAGCTGGACAGGGTGCTGCGCACGGCGGATCTGGCGGCGGAGAACAAGTTTGTGTTCCAGCTGCGCTGGGACATGGAGCAGACCCACGTGCCCGAGGTGTTCGACGGCCCCATAGACTGGCTGCGCCAGCCGGGGGACGACCCGGAATTCGTCTATGCCTTCAATCGGATGCGGTTCTGGCCCTGCCTGGGTCAGGCCTACGCCATAACGGGGGACGAGAAGTACGCCAAAGCCTTCGCGGAGCAGCTGGTCCACTGGGTGGACACGGTGCGCCGGGACGACCCCGCCTGCGCGCCGGCCTGGCGGTCCATCGAGGCGGGCATCCGCATGGAGAACTGGTGCAAGGCCATGCGGTACTTTGAGGGCAGCCCCTATATCACGGAGGCGGTGATGGACAAATTCATCTGGTCCCTCACCGACCACGCCGAGTACATCATGGGGGTGTGGGACACCTTCAACCTGATGAGCAACTGGGGCGTGCTGGCCAGCCACGGGCTGTACATGGCGGGGTGCCACCTGCCCGGCAGCGAGCGGGCGGCCCAGTACCGGGCCGCCGCCCTGGAGCGGCTGGACCGCTGCCGCCGCATCCAGGTCTACCCGGACGGGGTCCACTGGGAGCAGTCCCCCATGTACCACAACGAGGTCATGCGGTGCTATCTGGACGTGGTTCTGCTGGCCCGCCGCCGGGGGGAGACGCTGCCCCAGGGCATGGAGCAGGCGGTTTACGCCATGGCGCGGGCCGACCTGGCGTGGCAGAAGCCGGACGGCCGGGAGCCCATGATGGGGGACAGCGACGACATCGACCAGCGGGATCTGGTGACCCTGGCCGCCGCCATCTTCCAGGATGGGGAGATGAAAGCCGCCGGATACTCCAGGCTGGACCTTGACAGCGTGTGGGAGCTGGGGGCCGGGGAGGGGGCGCGGTATGAGGCCATGCCCGCCCAGGTTCCCGCTCAGACCGACTTTGCCCTGACGGACAGCGGCAACTATGTGTTCCGGTCCGGCTGGGGGCCGGAGGACGCCTGGGTGCGCTTCCACTGCGGCCTGCTGGGGGCGGGCCACGGCCACGCCGACCAGCTCCACTTCGACCTGTCCGCCTTCGGGGAGGACGTGCTCACGGAAAGCGGGCGGTATACCTATGTGTTCGGGCCCAGCCGCCGGGAATTTAAAGAGATATCCGGACACAACACGGTGGCGGTGGAAGGGGTCCCTCTCTACGACTGCAAGGACAGCTGGGGGTGCGGGCGGCTCAGCCGCGCGGTAAACCGGGACTTTTACAGCGACAGCCGGTACGGTTACGCCGAGGGCGGGCACCTGGGCTGGTACGACCAGGGGGTGTTCGTCAACCGCCGCCTCATTTTCCTGAAGCCCGACGTGGTGATCGCGGTGGACGAGTTCTACGCCGGAGGCTCCCACACCTACCGCCAGTTCTTCCACTGGGGGGAGACCGGGACGCTGGCCGCCCAGGAGGACGGGTTTATCTGGAAGGGACGGTCCTGCACCGCCCGGCTGCGGCAGGTATCCGCCGCGCCGGTGTCCGCCGCGGTGAAAACGGGGCGGGTGTCCCGGCACTACAACCAGTCGGCGGAGGGGCCCGTGCTGGAGACTGCGGTGCAGGGGCAGGGCTTTGTGAGCGTGTGGTCCGTGCTGGCCCTGGACCGGGCGGGGGAGCCGGAGCCGCTGCGCGTGGAAAAGCTGCCGGTGATCTCCAATATCAAGGGCGTCCAGTTTGAGGACTGGCAGATTGAGGCCCTGCGCATCCGCAAGGGGGCCCGCAGCTGGGTGGCGGCGGTGTCTCATATGGAGTACGTCAGCCCCGTGGACTCCTTCAGCGCCGGGGGCTGCTGCGGCTTCGGTGGAGTGGTGGTATTCGACGAGGCCTCCGGCCAGGAGATGGGCACGGTGCTGGCCCGCTGACACAGATGACGGGAGGGGAGCTCTATGGGCTGAAGGCCCTCACCCGGCTGCGCGTCCTTCCGGCGTCCACCGCCGTTGCCCTGTTCTGGCTGACCGCCCGCTTCGCCCCATGGACGGAGCGGGAGAAGCGCGTGTTCCATCTGGAGGAATAGGCTGAAAAAAGGCCCGTCCCCCGGCATAGCCGGGGGACGGGTTTTTCCGTGGAGGCAAAGGGGCCGAGGGCTGCGCCGCAGGGCCTCTTATCCCCGCAAATGCTCGGGAGGGCGGTACTGCAAAGCCTCCGCCAGGTGGTGGACGGCAATATTCTCCACCCCGTCCAGGTCGGCGATGGTTCGGGCCACCCGCAGGATGCGGTCGTACCCCCGGGCGGTGAGGCCCAGCCGGTCGTAGGCCCCCCGGATGAGCTGCTGACAGGGCTGGTCCAGCCTGCAGTGGTCCCGCAGCTCCCGGGGGCCCATCTGGGCGTTGCAGGCGGGGCCCTCCGGACCGTACCGGGCGGTCTGGATGGCCCGGGCGGCGTTGACCCGTGCCCGGATGTCCGCTGAGCTCTCTGCGGGCGGGGCGCTGGCGGACAGCTCGTCGTAGTCCAGGGAGGGCACGTCCACACAGATGTCGATGCGGTCCAGCATGGGCCCGGACAGACGGGACAGGTAGCGCCGCACCGACTGCTCCGTGCAGGTGCACCGGCCCGAGGGGTGACCGTACCAGCCGCATTTGCAGGGGTTCATGGCGCACACCAGCATGAACCGGCTGGGGTAGGTCACCGAGCCGGACACGCGGGAGATCTGGGTCTGGCCGTCCTCCAGGGGCTGGCGGAGCACCTCCAGCACGTCGGAGTGGAACTCGGGCAGCTCGTCCAGGAACAGCACCCCGTTGTGGGCCAGGGAGATCTCCCCGGGCCGGGGATTGGAGCCGCCCCCGGTCATCCCGGCGGCGGAGATGGTGTGGTGGGGGGCCCGGAAGGGGCGGCGGCGCACCATGGGATGCTCTTTGGAGGTGAGGCCCATGACGGAGTAAATCTCCGTGCAGGCCAGGGCCTCCGCCCGGGTCAGGTCGGGGAGTATGGAGGGCAGCCGCTTGGCCATCATGGACTTGCCCGAGCCGGGAGAGCCCGACATGAGCACGTGGTGGCCCCCGGCGGCGGCCACCTCCAGGGCCCGCTTGGCCTGTCCCTGCCCCTTCACCTCGGAGAAGTCGGGCCCCTGGACGGGGGGCGGGCCGTCCTGCCACGCCGGGACGGGGGAGATGGGCCGCTCCCCGGACAGGTGCCGGGCCAGCTCCTCCACAGTGCGGACGGGCAGCGCCTCCAGCCCATCGGCCAGGGAGGCCTCGGGGGCGTTGTCGGCGGGGAGGAACAGCCGCCGTATGCCCGCCCGCCGGGCCGCCAGCGCCATGGGCAGCACCCCGGACACCGGCCGCAGCCGCCCGTCCAAGGACAGCTCGCCGATGAAGGCGGAATCCCGCTCATGCTTCAGGGACAGCTGGCTTCCGGCGCACAAAATGCCCACCAGGATGGGCAGATCGTACACCGTCCCCGCCTTGCGCCGGTCGGCGGGGGCCAGGTTCACCGTGATCCGGGAGACGGGGAAATCAAACCCGCTGGATTTCACGGCGGAGCGCACCCGCTCCCGGGCCTCCTTCACGGCGGCGTCGGGCAGGCCCACCACGTCGAAGGCGGGCAGCCCCCCGGACAGGGCGCATTCGGCGGTCACCGGATAGCCCGCCACCCCGTTCAGCCCCAGGGAGGTCACGTTGCACACCATAAGCGGGGGCCTCCTTTCCTTTTCTCAATTTTATCCACTATACCACGATCCGACCCAATTCGCAAGGCCCGCCGGACCCGCCGGGCGGGAACGGGCCGGGGAGCTGGATTTCTCAGAAAGTTTACGGAAAAAATGAGCATTACCAATTGCAAATTCACGCCGGATGTGATAGACTACTTACCGCGAAACGGAACGGACCGTATGAGGGAACGTTCTCATATGAAAAGGAGGAAAAACGCCTATGGCACGCAAGTTCAAAACTATGGACGGCAACACCGCCGCCGCCCACGTGTCCTACGCCTTTACCGAGGTGGCCGGCATCTATCCCATCACGCCGTCCAGCCCCATGGCGGATAACGTAGATCAGTGGGCCGCCGCCGGCCGGAAGAACATCTTTGGCCAGACAGTCAAGGTGGTCGAGATGCAGTCCGAGGCCGGCGCCGCCGGCACCGTCCACGGCTCCCTGGCCGCCGGCGCCCTGACCACTACCTACACCGCCTCCCAGGGCCTGCTGCTGATGATCCCCAATATGTACAAAATCGCCGGTGAGCTGCTCCCCTGCGTGTTCCACGTGTCTGCCCGTACCGTGGCCAGCCACGCGCTGAACATCTTTGGCGACCACTCCGACGTCATGGCCTGCCGCCAGACCGGCTTCGCCATGCTGGCCGAGGGCAACGTCCAGGAGGTCATGGACCTGGCCGCCGTGGCCCATCTGGCCTCCATCGAGGGCCGCGTTCCCTTCCTGAACTTCTTCGACGGCTTCCGCACCTCCCACGAGATCCAGAAGGTGGCCATCTGGGATTATGAGGACCTGGCCGAGATGGTGGACTGGAAGGCCATCGAGGACTTCCGCGCCCGGGCCCTGAACCCCGAGCGCCCTGTCATGCGCGGCTCCCATGAGAACGGCGACATCTTCTTCCAGCACCGCGAGGCCTGCAACAAGTACTACGACGCCCTGCCCGAGATCGTCGAGGAGTATATGGGCAAGATCAACGCCAAGCTGGGCACCGACTATCAGCTGTTCAACTACTACGGCGCCCCCGACGCCGACCGGGTCATCATCGCCATGGGCTCCATCTGCGACGTGGCCGAGGAGGTCATCGACTACCTGAACGCCCACGGCGAGAAGGTGGGCCTGGTCAAGGTGCGCCTGTACCGTCCCTTCCGCGCGGACAAGCTCCTGGCCGCCATCCCCGCCACCTGCAAGAAGCTGGCCGTGCTGGACCGGACCAAGGAGCCCGGCGCTCAGGGCGAGCCCCTGTACCTGGACGTGGTCACCGCCCTGGCCAACGCCGGCAAGACCGACGTGTCCGTCATCGGCGGCCGCTATGGCCTGGGCTCCAAGGACACGCCTCCCGCCAGCGTCTTCGCCGTCTATGAGGAGCTGACCAAGGCCGCTCCCAAGCGCCAGTTCACCCTGGGCATCGTGGACGATGTCACCAACATGTCTCTGGAGGAGAAGCCCTCTCCCAACACCGCGGCCGAGGGCACCATCGAGGTCAAGTTCTGGGGTCTGGGCGGCGACGGCACCGTGGGCGCCAACAAGAACTCCATCAAGATCATCGGCGACCACACCGACAAGTA
>CANASS010000064.1 GCA_947364395.1 uncultured bacterium | reverse complement strand
CCTACTGCGCCACGCCGGTGAGCGGCGCGCAGCAGCCGCAGCGCCAGCGCCGCCGGTGGGAGCCCTCAATCACCAACAGCAAAATCACCGCCAGCACAATGATGGTAATCAGATCGGATAATCCGTCCACAGTCCAGCCTCCTTTCTCATATCAGCCGTTGTAGGAGCCGTACCACTCCTCCAGCGCCCCGGTGAGGTCCAACACGGCGTCGTCATACATTCCCCGGGCGAAAGAGTTCTCCATGTAGTCGTAGGCGTAATTGGAGCAGTCGTTGTCGGTGAAATCCCGGCGCAGGTCATTGCCCTGGAGCAGCCAGTAGTTTTCGCCGCTGATGTCCAGCACCACGAGCATGTCGTAACCGCCCAGGCCCATGTCCCCAGCGCACTGGAGGGCGTAATCATACAGGTCGTCCCGGCCGTAGTTGCAGGTGACCACGCCGACGGACACGCTGTAACGGTCCCACAGCCGCTCATTGCGCTGGTCCAGCTCCCGCACCGTCTTGCTGGACAGCACTTGGGCGTTGTCCCACACGAAAGAAGCGGCGCTGCTGGGGGCATTGGGAACGTCCGGCTTGGGCGCCGGCGTCCCGGCCATTGGAGCCTTGGCGTATCCGATGCCGATGGCGGCGAAAATCATCAGCACGGTGAGTCCCCAGGCCACCCCCTGCTTTTTAAACACGCCGGTCCCCCGCTTGCCCACGGTGGCCAGGATGACCGCCGCGATGGCAATCGGGATGACGAGCAAAAGAATACTTCTCATAGGAAATCCTTTCTAAGCATGTGTGCGCTTCTTGCGCATCAAAGGGTTCGGCGGGCCGAGTCGTCCCGCCCTACGGTGCGCATCCATTTGGTAGGGCGCGACGACCCCGGCGCGCCGCTTATGGCCTTTTAACCACGCAGTTCAAGCAGCTTCTGCTTCAGCTCGCCCTCAATGCGGCCCAGCTCCAGCTCGGCCTCCTTGCGCTTCTGGGCCCCGTCCTTCTGGATCTGCATCACCTCGTCCAGGGTAGAGATCAGCTGCTGGTTGGTGTGCTGGAGGGTTTCAATGTCCACGATGGACCGCTCCGCCTCCTTGGCAGTTTCAATGGTGCCCATCTTCAGCATCTCCGCGTTCTTCTTCAGCAGGTCGTTGGTCATGTTGGTGACGGCGGACTGGGCGGCGGTGGCCTGACGGGAGTGCTCCAGCCCCAGGGCCAGCACCATCTGGCTCTTCCACAGGGGGATGGTGTTCACCAGGGAGGATTGGATCTTCTCCAGCATCAGGGTGTCGTTGTTCTGGATCATCCGGGTCTGGGGGCCCATCTGGATGGAGATCATCCGGGTGAGCTCCAGGTCGTGGAGCTTCTTCTCGAAACGGTTGCACAGGTTGGCGAAGTCGTTATATTTCTGGGCGTCCTCCTGGGAGCCGGAGGCGGCGGCTTTCTTGCGCAGCTCCTCCAGGTCCTCGTTCCTGGCCTTCATCAGCGCCTTCTTGCCCGCCAGAATATACATGGTGAGCTCTTTGTAATACTTGGTATTCAGGTCATACATCTGGTCCAGCATGGCGATGTCCTTCATCAGGGTGACTTGGTGGCCCTCCAGGATGGAGGCAATCTTGTCCACGTTGACCTCCGCCTTGTCATAGCTTGCCTTCATGGCGGTGAGCTCATTCCTCTTTTTCTGGAAGAACCCGGCAATGCCCTTCTTCTCCGGCTGGCCGAAGGTTTTCAGCTCCACCACCAGGGAGGACAGGGCCTCCCCCACCTCTCCCAGGTCCTTGGTGCGCACGTTGTTCAATGCATTCTCAGAGAACCCGGCGATGTTCTTCTGGGCCGCCGCGCCGTACTGGAGCACCTGGGTGGAATCGGTGATGTCGATCTTCTGGGCGAAGTCGTTGACCACCTTCCGCTCCGCCTCGCTGAGCTGGCTTTCGTCCAGCTGGATGGCCTGGGCGTCCCGGGCGGCCTGGACCGCCGCCGCGTCGTCGGGGTCAATGGTGTTCTCCAGGGTCAGGGACGGGACCCCGGGGGCCTTGGGGACCGCAGCCTCCGCCTCCTGTGCGGCCTGAGCCGCCGCAGCGGCGCCGGTGGGGTCCAAGGTCAGCTCGGGCATGGTGTTCAGCTCTTCACTCATGGGTATTCTCCTCCGAATCTTTTTTTAAATGGCACGGGGCGGGCGGCTCGTCGTCAAACAGCTCCGGGTCGTCCGCAAACCTGGGCGGGGCGTCAAAGAGGTCCTGTTCGGGCTCTCCCGGAACCTTGTGGTAGGTTTTCCAGAAGTTGGCGGCAACCAGGGCGCTCAGCGCCAGCAGCATCAGCAGCATCAGGTTGAACTCGGCCAGCCGCCGCACAAACGCCACCGCTATGGAGGCGGCCGCCAGGGTCCACAGGATGGCCAGCACCCGGTACCCCTTCTTTGTGATCCGTTTTTTCATGCCCGCTCCCTCACGGGCCGCCCAGGGTCACGCCGCCCGCTCTCTTTTGCGCGGCTGTCTGTGTTCTTTTCATCTTTCTATGGTCCTCCCAGCGTCATTCCGCCCAAGCCTTCCTGGGCCAGCATCTGTTCCATGACCTTGATCTCCGCGGACACATCCAGGGCCTCTTCGCCGTACAGGTCGTCCAGCTGGCGGGTGAATGCGGTGCAGATGGTATCCAGCATGTCCTCGATCTTGCCCTTGGTCCCGTCAATGTTGGCGCCGGACACGCCGGTGGAATCCATCCGGTCATAGGCGTTGAGCAGCTTCAGGGTGGTGGGCAGATAATAGTTCATGAACTTGCGGATCTGGGGCAGCTTGCCGGGGTTGGCGGCCACGGTGTCGATGATCTTGCCGGTGGTGGACTCCAGATGGCTGATCTGGGCGGAGATCTTGGCGTCCTCGATGGAGTCGTTCAGCCGCCGCATCTCCCCCACCGCCCGGCCCCGCTCGGCCAGCAGGGCATCGATCTCCGGGTTCCCGGTGGATTTGGGCTTCTCCTCTCTGGGAGAAGCGGGCCTGGGCGGCTCCTGGGGGGCGGCCTGGGCGGCCCCCTCCATCTCGCAGCCCCGGTCAGGGAAGATCATCTTGCCCCCGTAGTAGGCCACCAGGGAGGCCAGCGCCGCCATGATGTAATGGCTTGGGCGGTACAGCGGGGCGAACAGCGCCCAAGCCAGCCAGGTCCCTCCCACAAAATAGACGGGCAGCACGCTGCGCTTCTTCACATAGGCCACGGCTTTTGCCCCCTTTCCGAAATCTGGCTTCTATTTTACTCCCCCCAGGGCTCTTCTGTCAAGAAGAAGGGGGCGGGGACGGTTGACTTTAACAATTTCTTCATGTAAAATAGGATGCCGTTTCAAAAATGCCGGACTTAGGGCTTCCCTGCGGGGTGGGGAGGAGAAGCACGGCATTTCAAAAAGACAAGGGAGTCCTTCCAAATGATGACGCTAGAAGATTTCCGCGCCGCCCGAAAGGTTCTGGACGGCGTGCTCCACCACACCGACCTGATGTACAGCCCCTTCTTTACAAAGACCACCGGCAATCATGTCTATATCAAGCCGGAAAACATGCAGGTCACCGGGGCCTACAAAATCCGGGGCGCTTACTTCAAATGCTCCACCCTCACGGAGGAGGAAAAGGCCCGGGGGCTGGTCACCGCCTCTGCGGGCAACCACGCCCAGGGGGTGGCCTACGCCGCCCAGGCGGCGGGGGTGGCCGCCACCATCGTCATGCCCACCACCACCCCCCTGGTGAAGGTGAACAACACCAAGGACTACGGGGCCAATGTGGTGCTCCACGGGGAGACCTTCGACGACGCGGCGGCCCTGGCCGCAGAACTCAGCGAGAAAGAGGGCTTGACCTACGTCCACCCCTTCAACGACCTCACCGTTTCCACCGGCCAGGGCACCATCGCCTATGAGATTTTCAAGGACCTGCCCGACGTGGACGTGATTTTGGTCCCCGTGGGCGGCGGCGGGCTGGCGGCAGGGGTGTCCACCCTGGCCAAGCTGCTCAATCCCTCCGTGCGGGTGTTCGGCGTGGAGCCTTCCGGGGCGGCCTCTATGAAGGCCAGCCTGGAAGCGGGCCACGTGGCGACGCTGGACCCCATCTCCACCATCGCCGACGGCGTGGCCGTCAAGACCCCCGGGGATCAGGTGTTCCCCTACATCCGAAAGAACCTGGACGGTATCATCACCATCGACGACGACGAGCTGGTGGACGCCTTCCTGGACGTGATGGAAAAGCACAAGATGGTGGTGGAAAACGCGGGCCTGCTCACCATCGCGGCCCTCAAGCACCTGGACTGCCAGGGGCTGAACGTGGTGCCGGTGCTGTCCGGCGGCAATATGGACGTAATCACCATCTCCTCCCTGGTCCAGCACGGGCTCATCAACCGGGGGCGGATCTTCACCTTCTCGGTGCAGCTCCCCGACCGGCCCGGCGAGCTGCTGCGCATCGCCGACCTGGTGGCCCGGCTCAACGGCAACATCATCAAGCTGGACCACAACCAGTTCGTCAACATCAACCGTCAGGCGGGGGTGGAGCTGAAGGTCACCCTGGAGGCCTTCGGTCTGGGTCACAAGGCCGAGATTATGGACGCCCTGCGCCAGCTGGGTTATCAGGTCAAAGAGGTGGCGGCCAGCGGCACCATCACGGGATAGGCAGGGCGCCGCAGCCCCTGCCGGAAGAGCGGCGGGCCGAAATTGCCATAAATATCACACTCCCCCCACCGCCGCAAGCGGCGATGGGGGGTATACAGGTGCGGCGCGCCGTCCAGACGTCGGGCCGGACGCGAGCGGGGGCGTGGGGGGGGACTGCCCGGCCAACCCCGGCGGCAACCTCCGCGTACCCTATCTTATGCGGCGGAGCGGCCCTTGCGCCGCCCTCCGCCCGGAACCGGGCCTGTCCCCAGGCCGGTATTTTAGAAAACGAGGGAGAAAACCATGGTCAAGATCGCCCCTTCCATCCTCTCAGCGGATTTTTGCAATTTGGAGCGGGACATCCGGCGGGTGTCCGCCGCCGACTGGCTCCACGTGGACGTGATGGACGGCATGTTCGTGCCCAACATCACCATCGGCGTGCCGGTGGTCCAGTCCATCCGCAGGCACACGGATATGTTTTTGGACGTGCACCTGATGATCGACAAGCCCGCCCGCTATATCGACCAGTTCTGCAAGGCTGGGGCGGACCTGCTGTCCGTCCACCTGGAGGCGGACCACCCCGCCCATATCGCCGACGCCCTGCGGGCCATGGAGGCCAACGGGGTGAAAAAGGCGGTGGCCCTGCGGCCCATCACGTCCGCCAGGGCCGTCCTGCCCTACATTGAGGAGCTGGACATGGTTCTCGTCATGACGGTGGAGCCGGGCTTCGGCGGGCAGAAATTCATGGATAGCCAGCTCTCCACCATCCGGGAGGTGCGGGCGCTGATCGACAAATACAATCCCGCCTGTGAGCTGGAGGTTGACGGCGGCGTGGGTCCTGCCAACGCCAAAACCGTCATGGAGGCCGGGGCCACGGTGCTGGTGGCGGGCTCGGCGGTGTACGGCGCGGAGGACCCGGCGGCGGCCATTGAAGCGCTGCGCAACCCCAGGTGACGCCATGAAAGAGTACAAGGTCTTGACAGCCAAAACCCCGGATGAGGCCGAGGCGGTTATGAATCAGATGGCCCGGCAGGGCTGGACCGTCACAGCCGTGACAAAGTGGGATACCACAATGGCCTATCGTCTGGCCATTACCTTCGAAAAGAACGTGTAACTTGATTTGGAGGTCTTACCAATGGACTATTTCCCCGCCGCCCTGGAAAACCTGGTGGAGCAGTTCGCCAAGCTCCCCGGCCTACGGCGCGGAGGACCCGGCGGCGGCCATTGAAGCGCTTCGCAGCCCCTCTTAATCCAACATTGTACCGAGGTGATTTTTATGATGGTCAATCATTTGTCAAACCATTTTGTAAATGTGCCGCAGCCTGGTCACGAAAGAAGCAATCGTGCATCGTCTTTTAGCCGTATGCTGTCTGATGCGCAGCAGGACTGCGACAGGCTAACTACCTCAGTCGTGTATTTGCGTACTGAGAACACGCTGTATTCTGGTTCTTTAGGGGGTACTCAAACAGTATACGCAGAATACACTCCTGATTCAACAAATGAAGATCCTGTTGCACGAATCAGGGGCAACAACCATGACGGTGAGTTCGACTTTATATGTCATATCAATGATATTGATCCGGCGAACGCATCCTATGCGGAAATGTGTGCCTTGTTTGGCCATTTGCAAAAAACCGGTCAGATTCCATCCGAGGCATATTTGCATCAGCACCTTAATGTGCTTCCCTTTGGAACCAACACTGGGGATGTTACGCAAAAAATGAATTATATCACTGCGATTGATAAACTGACTACATCGCAAATGTTTAGTGAGCCTAATCGAGCAGTGGCCAGGATCTTACTGAAACTGTATCAAAATTTTATGGACACAAAAAAGGAGAATCTATCCTGAAAAACACTTACAATTTCTCTTGATGGAGGTACCCCCATGGACTATTTCCCCGCGGCGCTGGAAAATTTAGTGGAGCAGTTCGCCAAGCTCCCCGGCGTGGGCCGCAAGAGCGCCCAGCGGCTGGCTTTCTATATCCTGGACCAGCCGGATCAGACGGCGAAGGACTTCGCCGCCGCCCTGCTGGACGCGAAGCAGAGCATCGGCTGCTGCCCCGTGTGCCAGAACCTCACCGACGGCGAGGGGGAGTGCCCCCTGTGCGCCTCCTCCAAGCGGGACCACAGCCTGGTGTGCGTGGTGGCCGACCCCAAAGACGTGGTGGCCATGGAGCGCTCCCGGGAGTACGGCGGGGTGTACCACGTCCTCCACGGCGTTATCTCCCCTATGAACCACATCGGACCGGACGAGCTGCGCATCCAGCAGCTGGTGGAGCGGGTGTCCGCAGGCGGCATTGAGGAGGTCATCATGGCCACCAACCCGGACACCGAGGGGGAGACCACCGCCATGTACCTGTCCCGGCTGCTGAAGCCCTTCGGGGTGCGCACCACCCGGCTGGCCTACGGCATCCCGGTGGGCAGCCATCTGGAATTCGCCGATAACGCCACGCTGATGCGGGCGCTGGAGGGCCGGCGGGAAATTTGACGGTCTAAAGAAAGGGGCAATCTTCATGGAAAAATGGCTGTATGTGATGTTCATCGAAAAGACCAAGACCTACAACCGGCTGACCAAAGCCGCCGTGGAGCGCCACGTGGCAAACATCAAGGCCCTGGATGACGAGGGGCGGCTGGAGCTGTGCGGCGTGTTCAAGGGTTATCCCGGCGTGGCGGGCATGTACATCCTGCGGGCCGGGAGCTATGAGGAGGCCGAGGAGCTTTGCAGGCGGGAGCCCCTGGTGACGGAGGGCTTCGCCTCCTACAAGCTGAAAGCTTTGCAGGTGGCGGACCGGGAAAACAACTACCTGCTGTGACCAGGATTGCCGCGACTTGACACATTTTTAACAAAAAACAGGGGCGCAGAAACGAAAAATTTTCCGTTTCTGCGCTTTTCCTCTTCCCTTTTGCGGAAATCTATGGCATAATAGCGGCATACAAAAATATCCATCCAAAGGAGGACGCGCCATGAAACCCACAGCAGCCTTTTCCCCCCAGCGGCTGGAGTACCTGAAGCTCCTGGCCCGGCAGTACCCCAACGTCCAGTCCGCCTGCACCGAGATCATCAACCTGCGGGCCATCCAGAACCTGCCCAAGGGCACCGAGCACTTCCTGTCCGATGTTCACGGAGAGTTCGAGGCCTTCCAGCACATCCTGAACTCCGCCTCCGGCGTGGTGCGGGTGAAGATCGACGAGCTGCTGGGGGCCACCGTCCCCCGGTCCGACCGGGACCAGCTGGCCACCCTCATCTACTACCCCGAGGAGAAGCTGGAGGAGATCGAGCGGGAGTGCGACGACATGCGGGAGTGGTATCGGATCACCTTCCACCGGCTCATCGACCTGTGCTGCCTGGTCAGCGCAAAGTACACCCGCTCCAAGGTCCGCAAGGCCATGCCTCCCGAGTACGCTTACATCATCGACGAGCTGATTCACACCCACTACGAGAAGAACGAGGCGGACAAGCGGGACTACTACGAGAACATCATCAACACCATCATCGACCTGGACCGGGCCTCCAACTTCCTGATTCAGCTGTGCGAGCTCATCAAGCGGCTGGCGGTGGACCACCTCCACCTGGTGGGGGACATCTTCGACCGGGGCCCCGGCGCAGACGTTATCATGGACACCCTGATGGCCTACCACAGCGTGGACATACAGTGGGGCAACCACGACATTCTGTGGATGGGGGCCGCCTCCGGCTCCCGGACCCTGGTAGCCACGGTGCTGGTCAACTCCCTGCGCTACAACAACCTGGAGGTCATTGAGACGGGCTACGGCATCTCCCTGCGGCCCCTGTCGGTGTTCGCCGACGAGTTCTACCGCCACTGTGATATCAGCCGCTTCGAGCTGAAGATCGCCAAGGAGGACGAGGACAGCGTCACCGACCTGGACCGGGTGCTGGGCGCCCGGATGCACAAGGCCATCTCCATGATCCTCTTCAAGCTGGAGGGGCAGAAGATCCGGCGCAACCCCGCCTTCCACATGGACGACCGGCTGCTGCTGGACAAGATCGACTACAACGCCAAAACCATCACCATCGACGGCGTCACCTACCCCATGCTGGACACCGACTTCCCCACC
>CANASS010000063.1 GCA_947364395.1 uncultured bacterium | reverse complement strand
CCACCACCGAGAAGCTCAACCACAAGGAGCAGGGAGAGTTCCTCCAGGACTTCGTGGGCCCCCTGGGCCGGGCCACCGAGACCGAGGGCCTGAAGCGGGTGGCCGTGGTGGGCGGCGGCGTGGGCACCGCCATCGCATACCCCGTGGCCAAGAAGCTCCACGATGTGGGCTGCCATGTGGACCTGATCGTGGGCTTCCGCAGCAAGGACCTGGTGATTTTGGAGGAGGAGTTCAAGGCCGCCTCCACAAACCTGATTATCGGCACCGACGACGGGTCCTACGGCAAGAAGGCTCTGGTCACCGACCTGCTGAAGGAGCAGATCGAGGGCGGGGCCAAGTACGACCGGGTGATTACCATCGGCCCGGTGATTATGATGAAGTTCGTGTGCGAGCTCACCAAAAAGTACGGCATCCCCACCGTGGTGTCCATGAACCCCATCATGATCGACGGCACCGGCATGTGCGGCGGCTGCCGCCTGAGCGTGGGCGGCGAGACCAAGTTCGCCTGCGTGGACGGCCCGGAGTTCGACGGCCACAAGGTGGACTTCGACGAGGCCATGGCCCGGGGCGCCATGTACAAGGATTTCGAGCGCCACGCCCATGAAGAGGCGTGCAACCTGTTCAAGCAGGAGGTAAAGTAAGATGGCCAATATGAGACCGGATAAAAATCCCATGCCCCACCAGGACCCCCAGGTCCGGGCCTGCAACTTCAGCGAGGTGGCCCTGGGCTACACCAAGGAACAGGCCATCGACGAGGCCCAGCGGTGCCTGAACTGCAAGCACCGCCCCTGCGTGGCCGGCTGCCCCGTCCAGATCAACATACCCGAGTTCATCGCCAAGGTGGCCGAGGGCGACTTTGAGGGGGCCTATCAGATCATCGCCAGGGACTCCGCCCTGCCCGCCGTGTGCGGCCGGGTGTGCCCCCAGGAAAGCCAGTGCGAGGCCAAGTGCGTCCGGGGCATCAAGGCCGAGCCCGTGGGCATTGGCCGTCTGGAGCGGTTCGTGGCCGACTGGCACAATGCCAACGCCACTGAAAAGGCGGTCCCCCCCGCCCCCAACGGCCATAAGGTGGCCGTCATCGGCTCCGGCCCGGCGGGCCTGACCTGCGCCGGCGATTTGGCCAAGAAGGGCTATGAGGTCACCGTGTTCGAGGCCCTCCACCTGGCGGGCGGCGTGCTGGTGTACGGCATCCCCGAGTTCCGCCTGCCCAAGTCCATCGTGCAGAAGGAAGTGGACACCCTCAAGGAGCTGGGCGTGAAGGTGGAGACCAACATGGTCATCGGCCGGGCCATCACCATCGACGAGCTGAAGGAGGAATTCGGCTTCGAGGCGGTGTTCATCGGCTCCGGCGCGGGCCTGCCCAAGTTCATGAACATCCCCGGCGAGAACCTGAAGGGCGTCTACTCCGCCAACGAGTTCCTCACCCGGATCAACCTGATGAAGGCCTACAAGGACGGAGCGGATACCCCCATCCAGCACAGCCAGAAGGTGGCGGTTGTGGGCGGCGGCAACGTGGCCATGGACGCGGCCCGGTGCGCCAAGCGCCTGGGGGCCGAAGTGTACATCGTCTACCGCCGTTCCGAGGCCGAGCTGCCCGCCCGTGCCGAGGAGGTGGAGCACGCCAAGGAGGAGGGAATCATCTTCAAGACCCTCACCAATCCCACGGAAATTCTGGGCTACCACAACCCGGACGACCCCAGGGACCCCCGGAACGGCTCCGTGTCCGGCATCCGCTGCGTGGAGATGGAGCTGGGCGAGCCGGACGCCTCCGGCCGCCGCCGTCCCATCGTGAAGCAGGACAGCGCGTTCGACATTGAGCTGGACTGCGTCATTATGGCCCTGGGCACCAGCCCCAACCCGCTGATTAAGTCCACCACCGAAGGGCTTGAGACGGAGAAGTGGGGCGGCATCATCGCCGACGAGAACGGCCTCACCAGCCGGGAGAACGTGTACGCCGGAGGCGACGCGGTGACCGGCGCAGCCACCGTCATCCTGGCCATGGGCGCGGGCAAGACCGCAGCCAAGGCCATTGACGAGACTCTTTCCAAATAGGAAAAGCTGTGATATAATGACTGCCGGGGTTTGGTCCCCGGCAGTTATTATTATTCAATGTATGCATTTCATATAGAAATAAGCAGAGGAGCAATGAAAATGAGAATTTGCAGTCGATGTGGAACAGAAATGAAAGAGGATAAATATAGCATTTCTATAAATGGGCGTTCTTCAAAGGTATTATTGGTTCCTAAAACGAAGATAAGCGAAGAAGCAAAGCATCTTCTTGGCATTGATAAGCCGCTGAACATTGCTCTCTGTCCGAAGTGTGGGGAAGTTTCTATCTATGTCAAAAAGAGGCCAAAGCATGAAGACGATGGTACAATCATGATAGTTGAGACAAATGAAACTGATTAAACTAGAAAGGCTGATCCCATGTTTTACGCCATCTTGGCCGCCGCTCTGGTGGTCCTCGACCAAATTGTGAAATATCTGGTCCGCGCCGTCATCCCCCTGGGGGGGAATGTGCCCTTCATCCCTTATCTGCTGGACCTGACCTACGTGCAGAACACCGGCGCGGCCTTCTCCATGCTGCGCTCCCACACCTGGCTGCTCACCCTCACCTCCACAATGGTGGTGCTGGCCATGTGCGCCCTCATTGTCAAAGGCTTCTTCAAAAACCGCCTGGGTCTGTTCTCCGCCGCCCTGGTGCTGGCAGGAGGCATGGGCAATCTGATCGACCGGGTGGTCTTTGGTTTTGTCACCGACATGTTCCAGACCACCTTCATGGAGTTCGCCGTGTTCAACGTGGCCGACTGCTGCATCACCGTGGGGGTGCCCCTTCTGTTCCTGTACGTGTGGTTTTACGTGGGCAAAGACGGAAAAAAGGATGCGGAAGCGCCACAGGAGAATGGGGCCGAAAACAGGGCGGAGCACGAGACGGATGGAGAACCCCAATGAGACATGAGGACGAGCGCATGGAGCCGGTGAGCTTCCCCCTGACGGTGGCGGAGCCGGGCCGGGCGGACGCGGTGCTGTCCGCCACCCTGGACGGCCTCACCCGGTCCGCCGCCCAGCGCTGGCTGGAGGAGGGCCGGGCCACCCTGGACGGCAGGCCGTTGAAGAAGAACGCAAAGCTCCAGGCGGGGGACGTGGTGGTCCTCTACCCGCCCCAGCCCCAGCCGGTGGACCTGATCCCCCAAGACATCCCCCTGGACGCGGTCTATGAGGACGATGATGTCATCGTGGTGAACAAGCCGGTGGGCATGGTGGTCCACCCCGCCCCGGGCCATCCCGACGGCACGTTGGTCAACGCTCTGTTATATCACTGCAAAAATTCCCTCTCCGGCATCAACGGGGAGCTGCGCCCCGGCATCGTCCACCGCATCGACCGGGACACCTCCGGCCTGATTATCGCCGCCAAGAACGACAAGGCCCACCTGTCCCTGGCGGCCCAGCTTCAGGACCACTCCCTGTTCCGGCTGTACCACGGGGTGGCGGTGGGGGGCTTCAAGGAGGACTCCGGCACGGTGTCCGCCCCCATCGGGCGGCACAAAACCGACCGCAAACGGATGTCCGTCACCCCCGAGGGCCGGGAGGCGGTGACCCACTGGCAGGTGGTGGACAGCCAAAACGGCCATACTCACCTGACCTGCCGCCTGGAGACGGGGCGCACCCATCAGATCCGGGTCCACATGGCCTATCTCGGCCACCCCCTGCTGGGGGATGTGGTGTACGGCGCGAAAAGGCCCGTACCCGGTTTGGCAGGCCAGTGCCTCCATGCGGCCCAGCTCACCTTCACGCATCCGACCACCGGGGAGTGCATGACGGTAGAGGCCCCCCTCCCCGACTGGTTCAGCGCCGTGCTGAAGCGGTATGGCTTACAATAAAGGAGATGCTGTTGCTATGGAAATCACGCTTGCCCCCATGACCCGCCCGCTGTGCCACAAGTTTTATCAGGGGTTTGAGAACGACCCGGATATTTTCATGGACATGAGCTGCTTTGCGCCCTACGAGTACACACTGGAGCGGGTGGATCAGTACTTTGAGGAACAGCAAACCCCGGACCGCATCGTTTTCATGGTTATGGAGGGCGGCAGGCCGGTGGGCGAGGTGAAGCTGAAATACATCAACCGGACGGCGAAGCAATGCTCTCTTGGCATTCACCTGCAAAACGACGAGGCAAAAAACCGGGGCGTGGGTACCGCCGCAGAGCGGCTTGCTTTGGAATACGCATTCAGCAGCCTGGGTATGGAGACGGTGAACGCCGACGCGGTGTTGAAAAATAAGCGCAGTCAGCATGTCTTGGAAAAGGTGGGGTTTGTCTATGTCCGGGAGGACGACACCTTCCGCTACTACGTCTGCAAACATCCCTGATAAAAACATCCCTTTCCGGGTACACTAAACCCAAAATGGAAGGGGATTTTTTCATGCTCAATCATCGAAAGGCCGCCGTCATTGGCTGCGGTTTCGTGGGTTCCTCCATCGCCTTCAGCCTCATTCAGCGGGGGCTGTTCAGCGAGCTGGTGCTCATCGACGCCAACCAGGACAAGGCCGTGGGCGAAGCCATGGACCTGAGCCACGGCCTGCCCTATATCGCCGCCATGGACGTGCATGCCGGGAGCTATGACGACCTGTCCGACTGCGCCCTCATCGTGGTCACCGCCGGGGCCAACCAGAAGCCCGGCCAGACCCGCTTGGAGCTCATCGGCCAGAACGTGGCCATTTTGAACTCCATCATCCCCCAGATCACCGCCCGGCCCTTTGAGGGGATTTTGCTCATTGTGTCCAACCCGGTGGACGTGCTCACCTACGCCGCTTTCCGCATCTCCGGCTACCCCGCCCACCGGGTGATGGGATCGGGGACGGTGCTGGACTCCGCGCGGCTGCGCTACCTGCTGGGGGAGCACCTCAACGTGGACAGCCGGTCCATTCACGCCGTCATCGTGGGCGAGCACGGGGACAGTGAGCTGGCGGTGTGGAGCGGGGCCAACGTGTCCGGGGCGCCTCTGGACGATTTCTGCGCCATGCGGGGCCGCGCCGACCACGAGAGCGCCCGGGAGCGCATCTATGAGGACGTGCGGGACAGTGCCTACGAGATCATCAAGCGGAAGGGGGCCACCTACTACGGCATCGCCATGGCGGTGGCACGGATCGCGGAGTGCGTCATGAAAGACGAGCGGGCCATCCTGCCGGTGTCGGTGGTGCTGGGAGGGCAGTACGGCCTGCGGGACCTGGCCCTGTCCATCCCCTCCATCGTGGGGCGGCGGGGAGTGGAACAGATCCTGGAAATCCCCCTGGCCGACGCCGAGCGGGAGGCGCTGAACGCCTCCGCCTGCCGGCTCCGGGAGGTCATCCAGGAACTGGACCTGCCGTAAGGGCAAGGGCGTTTTAAGGGCCTTCCTTTTTCTTTGAAAAGAAAAAGGAAGCGAAAAAGAAACGTTGAAAGGCCCCCGGCGTATGCCGGGGGCCGGGCTTATTTAGTGATGGCAGTTCCCATGGTGGTTTTGGTGGCAGCCGCTGGACACGGGCACAGCGGAGGGAGCGGGGGACGGGGCGGAATTCTGCTCCGCACAGCCCGTATAGTAGACCCCGTCGTGGGCGTGGACGCCGCTGTCATGACAGCCTGCCTGGGTGCAAAGCTTAGGCCGACCCGTTACCGCATAGCTGCCGCCCTCCGTGGTCCAGAGGTAGGGGAATTCCTGCCCCTTCATATGTTCTTGCGCCAAGCTCAGCATATCGCGGGCGTCCTCCCGGCTCAGCTGACCCTTAGACACCAGGCTGTCCAGCAGGGCTTCGTACTGCTCCAAGGTCATGGGGACAGGATTTTCAGCGGGTCCACCGCCCTGTACCGTGACGATGGGGCTGCCGTCGTCGTTTACATTTTCGATAGACACGGAGCCGGCGGTGGACAGAACGCCGGGATTGCGGGGCAGGACCACAAAGGAGCCCGCTTTGCCCGCGTATTTCACGCCGTCGTGCTCATGGGGCTTATCGTTGTCACATCCGTCGTGGGCGCACAGCAGGCCGGGGTTCTGGTAGTAGGCCCGCACCACCTTGCCGTCGATGTGACAGTGATCGTAGGACACCTTGCAGGTTTCCTCTTTGCACAGGTCGTAGAGGCCGCTGGAGGTGCGCGCGGGACTGTTGGAGGCATCGCGGGAATCCAGCACATAGCCGCCGCTGACGGAATCGCTCTGCTCCACCTTGTAGTCGTAGAACCTGGAGCCGATGACGCCGTTATTGACCGGGTTGCCGTCCTCGTCGAAGGTGGGGAGCTTCACATCGTAGTCCGAGGGCGTTTTGCCTTTGTCGTATATGATGTCTCCCTCGCCCATGAGCGCCGCGTCTCCCTCCGCGATGGACTCGCCCTCCTCCACATAGGTGGGCTGATCGGGGGCTGAAAACAGCCCGTAGCCGTTTGTCACCGTGCTCGGGTCCACGGGGAGCAGCTTGCCGGTGTCGTCCTTGTGGTACAGCGGCTGGAGAACCTGGCCGGGGTCCACAAACTGGGACCGCGTCTCTCCGTTGACCAGGAAAATGCCTACGCCGTAGACCCAGCTTTCCCCGCCGCCGTTGTCATACCAAAACAGCTTCAGCTCGCCCCGGCGGGCCTGGTCCAGCATCTGCTCGGTACCGGTCAGCCTCTGGCCCGCTGCCTCCCGGGTGAGCTGGCCGTCGGCCACCTTTTTGTCCAGCATCTTTTTCATCTCAGACAGGTCCACATCGTCCGGGTCAATCTCGGGAAAGCCGGACTGGATTTCTTTGGTGGCCTCAAGATCGGGCACGAATACGGTCTGTTCAGAGGCGGTCTTTTCGCTGCTATAGGCGTCCTGGGTGCTGGTGTCCCGGTCTTTGTACAGCTCGGCGGGCACATAGCTGATGGCAAGCTGCTCCTCTTCGGTCAGGGCCAGATACCAGTCCAGCCAGTCCAGGGTCCCCTGAGACAGCTCGGAGCGGGAAAAGGTCTGTCCGTGGAACTGCACCGTGGTATCCGGCTCCTTGGGCTCGCTGGCAAAGGCGGCGGTCACCGCCAGCACCAGGGTCAGGGAGAAAATCACCCCGATAATAGAGGTTTTCTTGAATTTCATAATAGATAGAATCCTTTCTTCGGCCGCTTTCCGGCCGAACGTCTGGCAGAAGGCGGGGTCTGCCCCCTGGGTGGCCAGAGTCACCAGGGCCTGTGCGTACTGGGCCCGCTTATCCGGCCCCAGTTTTTTCACCGCCGCCCTGTCGCAGGCCAGCTCGATGTCCCGGCGCAGCAGGCGGGACATGAGCCACACCGCCGGATTCCACCAGTGGACCGCCAAAGCCAGGGCCATGGCGTAATGCCACAGATTGTCCCGCCGGGCGGCGTGGACCCCCTCGTGGGCCAGCACGCAGATCAGCTCTTCCCCCTCCAGGCCGGGGGACAGCACCACCGTGGGCCGGACCGCGCCGAAGGTCAGGGGCGCGCCCTCCATCACGCCCTCCCGGAGGCGGGCGCACTTGGGCAGCGGGGCATACCGGGGGTCGTCCCGCCCCAGGGGGATGGCTCCCGCCACCGCCCGGCGGGTCCGCCGCCAGCTCAGTACATAGCGGAAGGCCAGCGCCGCGCCCACCGCCAGCCAGACCAGCGCCAGGGCTGTCCCCCAGGAAAAGGCCGGGGTGGACGGCTGGGGCGCAGGGGCGCTGGGCAGGGGGGCGGGAAGGTATGGCCGCGGCGTCCGAACGGGCGCGGGGGCGGGCTTGGAAAACAGTCCCCACAGGGACAGCACGCTTTCCGGGGCGGCGGGGGTGAGCAGGCGGAACAGGCACACCGCCCACAGGGCCAGACGGGCTTCGGGGAGCAGGCGGTCCTTCAGCACCCGGCGCAGGGCGGCCAGGGCCAGGATCAGCGCCGTGCCATAGGCGGCGTTTTGGAGCAGCTGGGTCATGGCGCTCACCTCGCTTCCAGATTTTGAATCAGTTCCCGGAGCTGGGCGGCCTCCGCCGGGGTGAGGTCCTTTTCGCTGAGGAAGGCGGAGAGAAATTGGGTCTTGGAACCGCCGTACAGCCGGGTGATGAGGCTGTCTGTCTCCAGCCGCTGGACCTCCTGGCGGGTGACCATCGGAGTGCACAGAAAGCCCGGGTCGGACCGGGCCACAGCCCCCTTGTCGATGAGCTTCTTGATGACGGTATAGGTGGTATTGCGGTTCCAGCCGCAGGAATCCGCCAGCTTTTTGGCCAGCGCCCCCGCTGTCTGGGGCCCCTCCGCCCACAGCGGCTCCATCACCTTCAGCTCTGAGTCGTACAGTTTTTCCATGGATGCGACCTCCTCTTGCGTGCCGGGGAAAACACAAATGACTATTGCAATAGTAACCCTAAAGAGATACTACTACAATAGTCACGTCATGTCAAGCCTATTTTCAATATTTTTTCGTCTCCTTGTCCCGGGGCTTCAACCCGCCCGGCGCGGATTCCCTGCGGGCCGGTTTTCCACAGGCGCTGCACAGAAAAACGCGGCGGCCTCCGACTCCGACGGGGCCGGAAGCCGCCGCGTGGCGGGACGGGGCTGGAGCGTTTGCCCTCCCCCGTCCCAGGCGGTCGCCGTCAGGCCTCCTGATACAGCTCCAGGATGGCGCCGTCCTTCCACACGAAGGCCAGCCGGTCGCCCTTTTCGTTGGCCCCCATGGGACCGCAGATCACCCGGTCAGCGTCGGCAATGTACTTCTCCAGGTCGTCCACCTTGTAGGCCACGTGGGGGTGGCGGTGGATCTCCTCGGGGAAGGGGGTGCCCTCCTCAAATTTCAGGTA
>CANASS010000062.1 GCA_947364395.1 uncultured bacterium | reverse complement strand
AATCTTCGGTTTCTTGCCCTCGCTCCGGTCCATCCGGGCCTGCCAGCCTACGCTCGCGCTTCCCTGTTGTCACGTTCGCGTTGGGCTGGCTTGACGGCCCGGCTTCCCTCCGACTCGGACAAAAAACAGGTTTGCTCCGCAAATCTTCGGTTTCTTGCCCTCGCTCCGGTCCATCCGGGCCTGCCAGCCTACGCTCACGCTTCTTATTTCTCCTCAATCACCAGCACGTTGATGACCCCGGACACCTCGCTGCCCAGCTTACACTTCACCTCAAAGGCCCCAAAGGACTTGATGGAGTCGCCCAGCACGATCTTGCTCTTGTTCACGTCCATATCAAACTGCTTTTTCAGCTCCTCGGAGATCTCCTTGCTGGTGATGGAGCCGAACAGCTTGCCCCCCTGGCCCGCCCGGGCCTTGATCTTCACCTGCACCCCCTTGAGGCGCTCGGCCAGAGCCTGGGCCTGGGCCTTCTCCTCGGCCAGCCGGGCGGCCTTGGCCTTGTCCTGCATCTTCATGGTGTTCACGTTCTCCGCGGTGGCCTCCACCGCCAGCTTCCGGGGCAGGAGGAAGTTGCGGCCGTAGCCGTCGGACACCTCCACCATCTGGCCCTTCTTGCCCTGGCCCTTCACGTCCTGCTGTAAAATGACTTTCATGATCTTGTTACCTCCTATGGATTTCGGGCAAAAGCCCGCCGTATTCTTAATCTAGATTGTGCCACAGGAGAGGGGGCCCCTCCCGGACAGGGTTTTGCTCTTTACAGGCGGGAGGGGAGGCCCCGCCCCTGCTTATTTTGCCTGTGGTTCCTCCGGGTTTTCCTCCTCGCCGTCGAAATAGCTGTCCAGCGCTTGGTGAAGCTCCTCCAGCACCTGTTCCACCGTCTTGCCGGGGATCTGGGCCCCGGCGGCCCCGGCGTTGCCGCCTCCCCCCAGGGCCTCCAAAATCACCTGGACGTTGGTGGCGCTGAGGCTCCGGCCGGACACCACCACCCGCCCCTCTTCGGGGTAGAGCACGAAGGAGGCGCCGATGCCCGCGATGTTCAGCAGCTCGTCCGCCGCCTGGGCCGCCGTCACCCGGCCCACCGGCCGGTCGGACACGGCGATGGCGATGTCTTTCCGGTACATCTTGGCGTTCTGGATGATGCCGTACTTGGACACCGCGTCGGACAGCCCCGTCTGGAACAGCTTGCGGACCTCGCCGGTGTCCCCGCCCGCCCGGCGCAGCATGGCCGCCGCCTCGAAGGTGCGGCCCCCGGTGCGCATGGTGAAGTTTTTGGTGTCCAGCATCAGCCCGGCCATCAGGGCCTCCGCCTCGCACACCAGCAGGTCCGTGGGCTCCATCAGGTAGGAGATCAGCTCGCTGACCAGCTCGCAGGTGGAGGAGGCGTAGGGCTCGTGGAAGTTCAGGTCCGCCCCCTCGATATAGGTGGCCGCCCGGCGGTGGTGGTCGATGACCACTACCTTGTTGCAGGAGTCCAGCAGCTCCCGGTACTGCACCTGTTCGGGCCGGTTGGTGTCCACCACCACCAGCAGGGACCGGGAGTCCGCCCGGAGCATGGCCTCCTGGGGGTCCAGCAGCGCGTTCTGGTAGGGGAGCGTCCGCTCCAGCCGCTGGTACAGGCCGTCGGCGGGGGTGGGGCCGTGGTCCCGGACAATATAGCGGGGGATGCCCTTCAGCCTGGCGATGGCGCACACCCCCACCGCCGCTCCCACCGCGTCGAAGTCCGGGGCCTTGTGGCCCATGACCATGACGCAGGAGGCGTCCGCCACCAGCTCGCCCATGGCGGAGGCCATCACCCGGCTCTTCACCTTGCCCCGGCGCTCGGTCTCCTTGGAGCGCCCGCCGAAGAACTCGAAATTGAAGCGGTTCTTAATCACCGCCTGGTCGCCCCCCCGGGACAGGGCCATTTCCACCGACAGGTTGGCGTAGCGGTACAGCTCCCCGAAGGTGTCCCCGTCCACGCCCACGCCCACGGTGAGGGTGGCGGGGATGCCGGCGGGGTTGGTCACCTCCCGGACGCTGTCCAGCAGGGAGAACTTGTCCTCCTTATAATCGCTGAGGTACTGTTCCTCAAACAGGCACAGGTAGCGGTCCCGGTCCAGCCGGAGGAACGCCCCCCGGGACCGCTCCGCCCAGGCGGTGAGCCGCTGGACGATGTCGCTGAGCATGGCGGAGCGGATGTTTTCGTTCTGGTTCTTGATGGCGTCCTCGTAGTTGTCCAGCAGCAGCAGGGCCATCACCGGCTTGGTGGCGTTGTAGATGTCCCGGGTGTCGGCCAGCTCGGTCACGTCCAGCCAGTAGGTGGTGGCCAGCAGCCCCGCGTCCTTTTCCGTGGTGGGCCGGGCCATGTCGCCGAACACCTGGTAGCGCCGCCCCCCCAGCTCCACCTCCTCGGGGCACTCGCTCTTCCCCTCCAGCAGCCAGCGGGAGTCAAAGGCGGGGGCCAGGTCGGCCAGCTTAGTGTCGAACAGCCGCTCCTGGTCGCCGGTGAGCCGGAGGAAGCGCTCGTTGGACCACACCACCTCGTCGGTGTCCGGGCGGAACATCACCAGGGGCAGGGGGCAGTTGAGGGTGCTGTCCCGGGTGGCCTGGTCCATGCTGTCCAGGATTTCTTTTAAAAAGCGGTCGGCCTCCCGCCTGCGCCGCAGGGCGGAGGCGGCGAAAGCGGCCAGCAGCGCCGCCACCACAACGAATTCCGCCGCCGCCGCGTCCCGGTGGCCCAGCAGGGCGGTGACGCCGGCAAAGGAGAGCATGGCGGCAAAGTACAGCCAGATGCGGGGGGCCAGCAACTGCGACAGCTTTTGATACACCTCGACCACCTCTTTCTTCCGCCGCCCGGAGGGCGCACGTTCCCATAGATAATAGATTATACCAAAAGGAAACGGTAAAAACAAGAGCGGGCGGCAAATCCGTGAATTTGTTATTTTGTCTAAAAACAAGGCTTGCTAAATTGGCAGGGGAATGATAAAATCATGGTTGAAAATGGGGGCGCTTACTGTCTTTCCGCCCCCGTGAAAAGTAAGAGAGGTGAAGTGTTATGTCTTTAGAGGCCATCCAAAAGGTCACTGAGGCGGAACAGGCCGCGAGGGAGCGGCGGGCCGAGGCGGCGGAGGAGGCCAAGCGCATCGTAGCCGACGCGGAGCGGGCGGGCAGGCAGCTCGTCCAGGACGCACGGGCCAAGGCGGAGCAGGAGGCGAAGGCCATGCTGGCCGACGCCGAGGTCCAGGCGGAGAAGAAGGCGGAGCGGACCAGGGCGGACAACGACGCCGCCTGTGAGGCGCTGAAGCAGGACGCACGCAAGCGCCTGGACAAGGCGGCCGCCCTCGTTGTAGGAAGGGTAGGGAACAGCTGATGGCCATTGTCAAAATGAAACGGCTGCGGCTGCTGGCCCTGCGCCCCGACCGGGAGGAGCTGCTGCGCCAGCTCCAGAGCCTGGGCTGTGTGGAGATCCGGGAGCCCGCCATCGACCTGAGCGCCCCCGAGTGGGAGGGCCTTGGCAAGCCGGACCACTCCGGGCTGGAGAAGGCCAGGGAGCAGAGCCTGCTGCTGAACGGCGCTTTGGACATCCTGCGCCGGTACGCCCCGGCCAAGGACGGCCTGTTCGCCCGGCGGCCCGAGGTCACTGAGGGCGAGCTGTTCGACGATGAGGTGTACGCCCAGGGCCTGGAAGCCGCCCGCCAGGTGGCGCAGGCGGAGGAGGCCCAGGCCGCCAAGGGGGCGGAGCGCTCCAAGCTGCTGACCCAGAAGGCGTCCCTGGCCCCCTGGTCCTGCCTGGACGTGCCTCTGGAGGAGAAGGGGACGGCCGCCGTGCCCGTCCACTTCTGCTCGGTCCCCGGCAGAACCGACTTCGCCGCCCTGGAGGCGGCGGTGGACGAGAACGCCGGGCTGGCCCAGCTCATCCGGGCCGGAAGCGACCGGGAGCTGCAATACTTCCTGCTCATCTGCCACCACTCCGTCCTCAGCGCCTGCTATGAGGCCATGCGGCCCTTCGGGGCCTCCCGGGTCACCCTGCGGGGCTGGGAGGGGACGGCGGCGGCCAACATCGCCCTGCTGGACAACCGCATCGCCGCGTTGGACCGGGAGGAGGAACAGTGCCGGGCCGGCCTGGCCGCCCTGGGGGAGAAGCGGGACGTGCTGCGCCGCTGCGTGGACCGGGCTTCCCAGGAGATCAGCCGGGGGGAGAACAAATCCCGGCTCATCGACACCGACGCCGCCTTTGTGCTGGACGGCTGGCTTCCCGCCGAGAACCAGGGGGAGCTCCAGAAGGTGCTGGGCGGCTTCCAGTGTGCCTGGGAGATTGCAGAGCCCACCCCCGACGAGTACCCCCAGGTCCCCATCAAGCTGAAAAACAACCCCGTCACCGCGCCCTTCACCGCCATCACCGAGATGTACGCCATGCCCGCCTACGACACGGTGGACCCCAACCCGCTGATGGCCCCGTTCTTCATCCTGTTCTTCGGGTTCATGATGAACGACATCGGCTACGGCGTGCTGATGGCGCTGGGCACCGCCTTTTTCCTGGCCAAGGCCAGGCCCAAGGGCGGCATGAAGCACATGATGTCCATGTTCTTCATGTGCGGCATCAGCTCCATCTTCTGGGGCTGCCTCACCGGCAGCTTCTTCGGCGACTTCCTGTCCAAACTCTTCGACCTGACCGGGGCCGCCGCCGCTGTGCCCGGCTACCATGACGCCGCCGGGTCCTTCGTCTGGTTCTGGAAGCCCCTGTTCACCCCCATCAACGACACCATCACCGTGATGATCGGCTCCATGATCCTGGGTGTGATCCAGGTGTTCGTGGGCATGGCCGTCAGCGTGTCCCTGAAGGTCCGCCACGGTCAGGTACTGGACGCGGTCACCCAGGAGATGGCCTGGTGGTGCATCCTCATCGGCGCGGCCATCGCCATCTGCGGCTCCGCCGTGGCGGGCATGCCCGCTGGCCTGGGCACCGCCGGCCTGGTGATCCTGGTGCTGGGCGCGGGGCTGTCCCTGGCGGGCTGCCTGATCCGGGCCAAGAGCCTTCTGGGCCTGGGCAGCTTTTTGTGGGACGCCTACAACAGCATTTCCGGCTACTTCAGCGACATCCTGTCCTACCTGCGCCTCATGGCCCTGATGATGGCCGGCTCCATCATCGCCTCGGTGTTCAACACCCTGGGCTCGGTGTTCGGGCTGGTGCCCTTCATCATCGTGGCCATCATCGGCAATACCCTGAACCTGGTGCTCAACCTGCTGGGCTGCTATGTCCACACCATGCGTCTGCAATGCCTGGAGTTCTTCGGGCGCTTTTATCAGGATGGGGGCAAGGCCTTCCGTCCGCTGGCAGTAGAAACCAAATATGTAGATATTAAGGAGGAAATTTAAAATGGTTGCTTTTTTTGAAATGGTAGGCGGTCAGGCTCTGGCCTTCATCGGCTTCGCCCTGGCAGTTGGCCTGTGCTGCATCGGCTCCGCCAAGGGCACCGGCATGGTGGGTGAGGCCGCCACCGGCGTGCTGTCCGAGACCCCCGAGCACTTCACCAAGTGCATGATCCTCCAGGCCCTTCCCGGCACGCAGGGTCTGTACGGCCTGGCCGCCGGCTTCTTCGGCCTGTTCACCCTGGGCTTCTTCTCCGGCAGCCCCGCCCAGCTCACCGTGGGCGACGGCATGGCCATCCTCTTCGCCTGCGTGCCCGTCATGCTGGGCGGCCTGCTGTCCGCCATCGCTCAGGGCCGGGTGGCCGCCGCCTCCGTCAGCGCCATCGTGGCCAAGAAGCCTGACGACTACATGAAGGGCGTCATCATGTGCGGTATCGTGGAGTTCTACGCCATTCTGTCCCTGGTGGGCACCATCCTGATGCTGATGTACGCGCTGTAAGAGAGCGGATCATTGATTTTCAGAAAGGCGGTAAGCCAAATAAATGAACGGAATTGAAAAGATTACCGCGCGCATCGCAGAGGACGGCAAGGCGGAAAACGACGCTCTGCTGGCCGAGGCCCGCTCACAGGCGGCGGAGATCACCGCCAAATACCAGGCGCAGGCCAAGGCCGAGGCGGAGGAGATTCTGGACCAGGGGCGGAAGAACGCCCAGGAGCGTGAGCGCCACCTGGACTCTATGGCTCAGATGGAGTGCCGCAAGGCGGTGCTGGCCGCCAAGCAGGACGTGATTGAGGAGGCCTTCCAGGCGGCCCACAAGAAGCTGCTGGAGCTGCCCACCGAGAAATACGTGGCCCTGCTGGCCGATCTGGCCGTGAAGGCGTCCACCACCGGGAAGGAGAAGCTGATTTTCTCCCCCAGCCACCGGGCCCAGGTGGGCAAGGCGGTGGTGACGGCGGCCAACAAAAAGCTGGCCGAGGCCGTCTCCCCCAAGCTGCCCGAGGAGGTGACGGAGTCCAAGGCCGGGGCCATCCTGGACAAGGTGGTTACCGGGGCCTCCGCCATCCTGAGCGGCACGGCCATGCTCACCCTGGCCGAGGAGACCCGCCCCATGGACGGCGGCTTCATCCTCTCCGACGGCGCGGTGGAGGTCAACTGCACCTTTGACACCCTCATCCGGCTCCAGCGCGGCGCGCTGGCGGGCGAGGTGGCCAAAGTGCTGTTTGACTGATGGAACCCTTTCAATTGCATTGTGAAAGGGGGAGAAAACTTGTCAAAAAAGGTTAAGAAGCTGAAGGAAAACGACTTTTTGTCCATTTCCGCCCGGGTTCGGGTGCTGGAGACCAAGCTGCTCACCGCCGAGCGGATGGAGCGGATGATCGACGCCAAGGACGTGAACGACGCGGCCAAGGTGCTGGGCGAGTGCGGCTACCCCGACCTGCCCGAGGTCACCAACTCCACCCTGGACGCCATGCTGGCCCAGGCCCAGGCGGCCCTGTTTGCCGACATGGGCAAGGCGGTGGGCAACGAGGCCCTGATGGACGTGTTCCGGGTGAAGTACGACTACCACAACGCCAAGACCCTGGTGAAGGCCGAGGCCCTCAAGCTGGACCAGGACCGCCTGCTGCTGGGCGGCGGGCGGTACGACCCTGCGGTCCTGGCGGAGGGCTACCGGCAGGAGGACCTGCGGGCCTGTTCGGCTACATTCCAGGAGGCCGTGGCTCACGCCCGCGAAGTGCTGGGCTCCTCCGGCGATCCCCAGCAGGCCGACTTTATCCTGGACCGGGCCTATTTTGAGGAGCTGTCCGCCCTGGCGGCCTCCTCCGGCAGCAAGTTCCTGGAGGGCTATGTGTCCGCCCTCATCGACGGGGCCAACCTGCGCACAGCCGTCCGGTCCGCCCGTCTGGACAAGGCGGGGGAGTTCCTGCGGGCCGTGCTGGTCCCCGGCGGGACCGTGGCCACGGGAGCCATCGCGTCGGTGAAGGGCGCGGAGCTGGGCAAGGTGTTCAAGAACACCGGGTTCGCCGCCGCCGCCGAGGCGGGGGCCGCTGTGGCCGTCCCCAACGGGGGGCCCCTCACCGAGTTTGAGCGCATGTGCGACGACGCGGTGATGGCCTACCTGGCCAAGGCGCGGCAGATCCCCTTCGGGGAGCAGCCCGTGGTGGCCTATCTCTACGCCCGGGAGGCGGAGGCCACCGCCATCCGCATCATCCTCACCGGCCGCATGGCGGGCATTGACGGGACCACCATCCGCCAGCGCCTGCGCCGGGCCTACTGTTAAGGGGGGAGACTTTATGGCAAACAGCTATCAGATCGCCGTGCTGGGCGATAAGGACAGCGTCATGGGCTTCAAGGCCCTGGGGCTGACGGTCTTCCCCGTGGACGACGTGGAGCAGGCCCGCCATACCCTCCACCGCATCGCCAAGGAGGAGTACGCGGTGGTTTACCTCACCGAGCAGTTCGCCGCCCAGATGGAGGCGGACATCGCCCGGTACAAGGACGAGCTGACCCCCGCCGTCATCCTCATCCCCGGCAAGGAGGGCAGCTTGGGCATGGGCATAGCCAACATCAAGAAGTCCGTGGAACGGGCCGTGGGCGCGGATATCCTGTAAGGAGGCGCGCCGTGCTGTACTTTATCGCCGGACTGGCGCTGATCGCTCTGGGCGTTGCAATGCTTGTGAAGCCCCGGCTTTTCTTCGAGTTGACGGAGAGCTGGAAGCATGACGGTGGCGTGGACGAACCGTCAAAGATGTGGCTTTATTCCACGCGGTTTGGCGGTGTGATGTGCGTGCTGGCCGGTATCGGCGGCGTGATCGTCCCGTTTCTCCCGCAATGACGAACAATCAGTTTTTTAGACAATAGACCTTTATGAAAGAAGGTATGCAGACCTATGGGAAAAGTAGTTAAGGTCTCCGGCCCCCTGGTGGTGGCCACCGGCATGGCGGACGCCAATATGTCCGACGTGGTCCGCGTGGGTCCCGAGCGCCTCATCGGTGAGATCCTCACCATGAACGGCGACTCCGCCTCCATCCAGGTCTACGAGGAGACCTCCGGCCTGGGCCCGGGCACCGAGGTGGTGACCACCGGCTCCCCCATGAGCGTGGAGCTGGGCCCCGGCATGATCGAGAACATCTATGACGGCATCCAGCGCCCGCTGGAGAAGATCATGGAGAAGGTCCACGGCAACAACCTGCCCCGCGGCGTGGAGGTGCCCCCCATCGACCCCGACAAGCTGTGGGACTTTACCCCGGTCGCCAAGGCTGGGGACAAGGTGGTGGGCGGCGACATCATCGGCACCGTCCCCGAGACTCCGGTGGTGCTGCACAAGATCATGGTGCCCCCCACCTTCAAGGGCACGCTGAAGAGCGTGGTCCCCGCCGGGCAGTACAACGTCCACCAGACGGTGGCGGTCCTCACCCGCGAGGACGGTGCCGACGTGGAGCTGGCCATGAGCCAGAAGTGGCCCGTCCGTGTGGGCCGCCCCTACAAGCACAAGTACCCCCCCATCAAGCCCCTGTCCTCCGGGCAACGGATTGTGGACACCTTCTTCCCCGTGGCCAAGGGCGGCACCGCCGCCATCCCCGGCCCCTTCGGCTC
>CANASS010000061.1 GCA_947364395.1 uncultured bacterium | reverse complement strand
CCGGTGCGCAAGATCATTGAGCCCTGGATCAACTTCATCCGCAACATCCCCGCCCTGGCCTACGCGCCCCTTATCGTCATCATGCTGGGCGTGGGCCGTACCCCGGCCATCGTGCTGATCTGGATCTGCACCTTTATGACCATGTGCATCACCATCTTCCACGGCATCCGCAACATCGACAACACCCTGGTCAAGGCGGCTAAGGTGCTGGGCGCCAACGACATGGACATCTTCTTCCGCATCACTCTGCCCGCCACGGTGCCCTTTATCCTCACCGCCGTGCGGCTGGGCTTGAGCGCGGGACTGACCACTCTGCTGGCTGCGGAATCCACCGGCGCCCAGGCCGGTCTGGGTATGCGCATCCGCAACCTGCAGGGCACCTTTGAGACCAACGCCATGCTGGGCTACATCATCCTCATCGGTATCATCGGCACGCTGCTGAACATCTTTGTGGATCTCATTGAAAGGAGGCTGACCTCATGGCAGGAGAAGCGGGAAGAAGCGTAAAGATCCAGATCAAGAACGTCAAGAAGGAATACCACGGCGATCATGGCACCACCGTGGCCCTCAACGGCGTCAACCTGGACATTATGGAGAACGAGTTTATCTGTGTGGTGGGCCCCTCCGGCTGCGGCAAGTCCACGCTGCTGAACATCCTGGCCGGGCTCCATGAGGCCAGCTCCGGCGAGTGCTGCCTGGACGGCGAGGTCATCAAGGGCACCGACGTGAAGCGGGGCGTGGTGTTCCAGCAGTACGCCCTGTTCCCCTGGCAGACCGTGCTGCAGAACGTCATGTTCGGTCCCCAGATGAAGCGTATGCCCAAGGCCCAGTGTGAGGAGATTGCCCGCAAATACATCAAAATGGTGGGCCTGGAGGACTTTGAGGACTCCTTCCCCAAGGAGCTGTCCGGCGGCATGAAGCAGCGGGTGGCCATCGCCCGGGCTTATGCCAATAATCCCGAGGTCCTGCTCATGGACGAACCCTTCGGCGCGCTGGACGCCCAGACCAGGGCCCAGCTTCAGACTGAGCTGCTCAAGACCTGGGAGGAGGAGCAGAAGACCTGCTTCTTCATCACCCACGACGTGGACGAGGCCGTCCTGCTGGCTCAGCGGGTGGTCATCATGTCCGCCCGGCCCGGGCGCATCAAGCGCATTGTGGATATCGACATCCCCTATCCCCGGGATCAGGCCACCAAGAGCGATCCCCGGTTCATGGAGCTGAAGGCGGAGATTTGGAACGAGGTCTACCAGGAGTACCTGGAGGTCCGCAAGTAACTATGTGCCTGACCGTGTCTCTGCGGTTGACATACAGGCAGCTTTAACCAAATTCAAGGAGGAAAATGAAATGAAGAAACTCACCGCACTGCTGCTGGCTCTGGTCATGATGCTGGGTCTGGCGGCCTGCGGCGGCAAGCCCGCCGCGGAGTCCAAGGCCCCCGACCCCAGCAAGGAAGTGACACAGTCCGAGGCTCCCGCTGAGTCCAAGGAGCCCGAGCCCGCCAAGCCCGACCCCATCACCCTGCGTATCGGCTACATGGCCAACTACGCCTCCCTGTGGGGCGTGCTGTCCACCATTGAGCAGGGCTTCTTTGAGGAGGAGGGCATTACCATCGAGCTGACTCCCTTCCAGGACGGTCCCTCTGAGATCGCGGCCATGGAGGGCGGCTCCATTGATCTGGCCTACATCGGAAAGGGCGCCCACAAGCTGTGCATCCAGGGCAAGGCCATCATCTTTGCCCCCAGCTCCGTCCATACCACCGATAAGGTGGTGGTCCTGCCCGGCAGCGGCATCGAGTCCGTGGCCGACCTGAAGGGCAAGAAGATCGCCTTCAACTCTGGCTCCTCCTCCGAGTCCACCCTGGACAACGCCCTGAAGGTGGGCGGCCTCACCCGTGAGGATGTGATCCTGAACGACCTGAGCATCGACAACATCGTGCCCGCCGCCGTGTCCGGCAGCATTGACGCCGCTGTGTGCTGGAATCCCTACTCCGCCCAGATCCTCCAGCAGGTGGAGGGCGCCAAGGAGATCGAGTTCGCCGACGGCTCCACCAACATCTCCAGCTGGATCTGCCTGCCCAAGTACGCCGAGGAGAACCACGACACCCTGGTGCGCTTCACCCGCGCTCTGTTCAAGGGCATGGACTGGGGCTCCAAGGTGGATAACTACGAGACGGTGGCCCAGTACTGCGCCACTGAGACCAAGACCGATCTGTCCGCTCAGCTGCTCCAGGTGGGCGACGCGCACTGGTTCAACATCGCGGACATCAGCGCCGGCCTGAAGGACGGCACCATCAAGGGCTACTATGAGGGGATGCAGAACGACATGGTCGCGGGCGAGAACATCAAGCCTGAGGAGGCCAAGGAGGACGTGGGCGATTTCGTCCTGTTCGACGTGATGGAAGAGGCCCTGAAGTAAGAAACATCCAAATTAAACACGCTTAGCGCATAGGAACGGACCCTATGGGACGGCACACAGGTCCGCCCCATAGGGCCTTTTCCGGCCCTGTTCCCGAGAGAGGAGTAACCGTGTGAACATCAAGATCATCTGTCTTCCGGACGCGGACGCGCCTGTGGTCTTTGCCGCCTCCGAGCTGAAGTGCTACCTGGACCGGATGCTGGCGGGGGAGGAGGGAGACCTTAACCTCAGCCTGGAGGTGCGCCCCGATCCCATGCCCGGCCTGCCCGACTGGTTTGCCGTGGAGCTGAACCGGGCGGGGGGCTCCATTGCCGGAAACAGCGGCCGGGCTCTGCTGCTGGGGGTCTATGACTGCCTGCGCCGCCTGGGATGCCGGTTCCCGGCCCCCATGAAAAGCTGCGAGGTGGTTCCCGCCATCACCAGTCAGGCGCTGGCCCTGCGGTATGAGCACCGGGCGTCCTTCTACCACCGGGGCGTGTGCATCGAGGGGGCGGACAGCCGGGAAAATGTGCTGGATTTCATCGGCTGGCTCCCCAAGGCGGGATACAACAGCTTTTTTCTGCAATTCAAATCGCCGTACATCTTCTATGCCCGGTGGTATGAGCACCGGGGGAATCCCCGCCGGGAGGAGGAGCCCTTCACCCGGGGGAATGTCTTGACCTGGACGGAGGAGGCCGAGGGGGAGATCAAGCGCCGGGGCCTGCTCCTCCACAAGGTGGGCCACGGCTGGACAGGGGAGACCCTGGGGTACGAGGCCCAGTCCTGGGACGGGGACCCACGGCCTTTGCCGGAGGGCAGGCGGCCTCTGGCCGCTCAGGTGGACGGGGCGCGGGGGCTGTGGAAGGGGGTGCCCGCCAACACCAATCTGTGCTTCCACAACGGGGAGGTGGTGGGCACGTTTGCCGCCCTGGTGGTGGAATACGCCAAAGAGAACCCCAATGTGGACTACCTCCACGTCTGGCTGGCGGACGATTACAACAACGTGTGCGAGTGCGAAGGATGTCAAAAAACCACGCCCTCCGACCAGTATGTGGAGCTGCTCAATGAGATCGACCGCCGCCTGACGGCTGAGGGGCTGGACGCCAAAATCGTGTTCCTGCTCTACCAGGAGCTGCTGTGGCCTCCAATCAAAGCCGGACTGGAGCACCCGGAGCGGTTTGTCCTCATGTTTGCTCCCATCAGCCGCACATTCGAACGGTCCTACCAGGTGGGGGACAAGCTGCCTGCCATCCCGCCCTACGAGCGCAACAAGATCGTCCTGTCCACCAGCCTGGAGGAGAACCTGGCTTTTCTCCGGGGCTGGCAGAGGCGGTTTGAGGGGGACAGCTTTGTCTATGACTACCCCTTGGGCCGGGCCCATTACGGCGACCTGGGCTATGTGAAGCTGGCCCGGGTCATCAGCGGGGATGTGAAAGGTCTGCGGCGGCTGGGCCTCAACGGCTATGTGAGCTGTCAGGAGCTGCGGGTGGGCCTGCCCAATTTCTTCCCAAACTATGTGCTGGGCCGGACCCTGATGGACGAAAGCGCCGATGTGAACCAGCTGCTGGAGGAATACTTTTCCGCCGCATACGGGGAGGATTGGCCCCTTGTGGCCGACTACCTGTTCCAGCTGTCCAGCCTGAGCGGCGCCGACTACGTCAACGGCAAGGGTCCCCGTCAAGACAGGGACATGGCCGCCCGGATGGAGGCCGTCCGGGAGCTGTGCCTTGACTTTGCCCCAACGCTGGACGCCCACCGGGGTCCCGGCGGCTGGGACACCCCCTTCTGGGAGGCGCTGGACTATCACCGGGAGTACGCTCTCAAGCTGTCCCGCGCCCTGCGCCGCCTGGCCCAGGGGAATGGGGAAAAGGCGGGGGAGAGCTGGCGGGACTTCCGGGAATTGATTTGCGAAAAGGAACCGGATTTTCAGCCCTGGCTGGATGTGTACCGGGTGCTGGAGGTTACGGAGAAATATACGGGGTTCCACCCCGGACAGCCTTGAAAGGAGGACGACGCCATGCGTCACGACTACTATTATTTTGACCGGGAGCAGCTTTTGTCCGCGCCCAAGGTTCCCATTGAGGTGCTGGCGGACAACGCCGCCGTATTCCAGGCCATGGCCCGGGAGATGGCGGAGGAGATCAAGCGCAAGAACGCCCTGGGGGAGACCACCGTGTTTATCTGTCCGGTGGGCCCGGTGGGCCAGTACCCCTACTTTGTGGAGCTGGTGAACGGGGAAAATATCAGCTTGAAAAATGTGTGGTTCCTCAACATGGACGAGTACCTCACCGATGAAAAACAGTGGATTTCCAAGGATGACAAGCTCAGCTTCCGGGGCTTTATGGAGCGGACGGTGTACTCCAAAATCAAGCCGGAGCTGGTGATGCCGGAGAGCCAGCGGGTGTTCCCAGACCCCAGCGACCCGGACAACATGGGCCGGGTCATTGACAAGCTGGGCGGGGTAGACATCTGCTTCGGCGGCATCGGCATCAACGGCCACCTGGCTTTCAACGAGGCCCAGGACGAGCTGACCCCGGAGCAGTTCAAGGGGCTCCGCACCCGGGTGCTGGAAATCAGCCGGGAAACCCGGACGGCCAACGCCATCGGCGATTTGAACGGGGCCATCGACGACATGCCCCGCTGGTGCGTCACCATTGGGATGAACGAAATTTATCACGCCCGGAAGGTGCGCCTGGGGGTGTTCCGGGACTGGCACCGGGCCGTGCTGCGTCACACCGCCTACGGTGAGGTGTCCGCCCATTTCCCCGCCACCCTCATGCAGGACCACCCGGACGCCCTCATCCGCACCACGGAGTTCGTGGCCAACCTGCCGGAGTGAGGGGCTATGGGAGAGACCTGCATTGTCAACGGTCAGGTGTATATTGGCCGCCGTTTTGAGGAAAAGACCCTGTGCCTCAGCGGGGGAACGCTGCGGGTGCTGGAGCCGGACGCCCCTGTCCCCGCCGGGGCGGAGGTGGTGGACGCGTCCGGAAAGCGGATCGTTCCCGGTTTCATCGACATCCACACCCACGGCGGGGTGGGGGTGGACGTAAACGGGGCCACGGCGGAGGGCCTGGAGAAGATCAGCCGCTTTTTCGCCGGGAACGGCACCACCTCCTGGCTGTGCTCGGTGCTCACCGACACAGTGGAGCAGACGGAGTGGTGCATCGACCAGTTCAAGGCCCACAAAGCCGGGGAGCAGCCCACCTCTGAGCTGCTGGGCATCCATCTGGAGGGCCCTTTCCTGGCCGCCGAATACAAAGGGGCCATGCCGGAGCACCTGCTGCGCAGGGGGGACCCGGAGCTGCTGCGGTCTTACCAGGAGCGGGCGGAGGGGAATATCCGTTATATCACCCTCTCCCCGGAGGTGGAGGGAGCGGTGGAGCTGATTCTTGCGGCAAAACGGCTGGGGATCGTGCCTGCCATCGGCCACTCCGGGGCCAGCTATGAGCAGTCCATGGAGGCCATCGCCGCCGGGGCGGCGGCGGCTACCCACACTTTCAATGCCATGGGTCTGTTCCACCAGCACCGGCCCGCCATCATGGGGGCGGTTCTGGAGTCCGACGTATACTGTGAGATGATCTGCGACGGGCGGCACCTCCACCCGGGGGCGGTGCGGCTGCTGATTAAAACCAAAGGGTTGGATAAGGTGGTGGCCATCACCGATTCCATCATGGCGGCTGGCTTGCCCGACGGAAAGTACCATCTGGGGGTGAACCAGGTGGTGGTGGAGGAGGGCGACGCCAAGCTGGCCGGCACCGGGGTCCGGGCGGGGAGTACCCTCACCCAGGACGCGGCCCTGCGCAGCCTCGTGGCCTTCACGGGACGGCCTGTGGAGGAGCTGCTGCCCGCCCTGACGGAGAACCCGGCCAAACTCATCGGAGTATTCGGACGCAAGGGCTCCATCGCCGACGGCAAGGACGCCGATCTGGTGGTGCTGGACGGGGAGAACCGGGTGGACATGGTGTTCTGCCGGGGACGGATGTTGGAAAAATGAGCGCAAAAGAACGCCGCGCATATGCGCGGCGTTCCGAACCAATGATTTGAGCCGGTTCACTCCGGCGCAGACTGGAGGTCATGGAAAATGGCCACCGCCGCAGCCCCCCGGGCACCGCTGAACTCGTCCGGCTCCACGAACACAAAGTCGGTGTCGGCCCGCTTCACGTTGCAGACGTTGCGGTGGACTGCATCCAGCAGCTGCCGCTGGTTGTCCTCGCTGCGGAACAGCTTTCCCTCGATGAGCATGGCGTGGGGGCAGGTGAAGTTGTCAATGTTGGCAATGGCCAGCCCCAGGGTGTACACAGCCCGCTCCACCACGCGGCACACGTCGGCGTCTCCCTGCCGCTGGGCCTGGAGAATGTGCTCCATGGAGGGCTCCTCCCCCACAGGGCACAGGGACCGGAGAACCGACGCTCCGCCCCGTGCCAGGGCGTCCATGCACCGGGCGATGACGGCCCGGTCGCTGGAGATTGCCTCCAGGCAGCCGTGGTTGCCGCAGGTGCACTGGGGTCCGTTGGGCTCCATAACCATGTGGCCCACCTCGCCCGCCCCCACGATGGAGCCAAAGGCGGTGGAGGTGTTGAGAATCAGCGGGCAGGCAATGCCTGTGTGGATGAACAGATAGGCGAAGGTGGGCGCGCTGTTCAGCAGCTCCCGCTGGAAGAGGGACGCGCCGTAGGCCCGGGCGCAGGCGTTGTTTTCCACCGTGACGGGGCACTGGAGGTTCAGCCGCCGCCCCACGTCCCGGAGGATGGGCTTGTCGTACCAGTTGTAGCTGGGCCGCACCTTGAGCACGCCGTTTCGGCTGTCCACCAGCCCGGGGACGCAGAAGCTCACGCCGTCGGGGCCGGGGGAGGGACGGTCCAGCAGCTCCCGCACCAGGGCGCAGGTCATGTCCAGGTTGTCCTCGTAGTCCCGGCTGGGGGCGGGAGCCGCCCGTCGGTCCAGCACCCGGCCCCGGTAATCGGTGAGGCAGACGGAGCTCTCTGAGCCGGTCATCTCCACGCCGATGAAGTGCCGGGCGTCCGGGATAATGTCCAGCAGGCGGCTGCGGCGGCCGTGGCGGCGGTCGGCGGGCTCGGGGGAGTCCAGCTCCCGCACCAGTCCGGCGGTGATCATGGTGTTGATGTTGGTGGTGATGGTGGGCAGGGTGAGGTCCAGCCGTTTGGCGATATCCGCCCGGGTGATGGGCCCGCAGTGGTACACCATCTGAAGGATGGAGGACTGGTTGGTCACCTTGACCCGGGGCAGGTTGTTGCCCTGTTCAAATTGCATTTCTTCACCGCCTCCCATGTTTTTGAAGAGAAAATGGGGATTTTTACGGATTTATTCTATTATATCGGGATATCCGCCCGGTGTCAAGACGTGGAGGGAAGGGACTATGGCAATCTTTTTCGTGGTGAGCTTTCTGGCCAGCGTGGCGGGGGCCATCTGCGGCATCGGCGGCGGCGTGGTCATCAAGCCGGTGCTGGACATGCTGGGGCTGGAGACGGTGGCGGCCATCAGCTTCTTGTCCGGCTGTACGGTGCTGTCCATGAGCTGCTATTCCGTCACCCGCTCCCTGGCCAAGGGGGACAGCGGGGTGGATTTGCGGGTGGGTACGCCGCTGGCCCTGGGCGCGGCCCTGGGCGGGCTGGCCGGAAAACAACTGTTTGAGCTGGTCCGCTCCCTGTTTGCCGACCAGGGCATGGTGGGGGCGGTCCAGGCGGCCTGCCTGGGGGTCATCACCCTGGGGACGCTGGCGTACACGCTGAACAAAAGCCGCATCCCCACCCATAAAATCTCCGCACAGCTGGCGTGCGTGGCCATCGGCCTGGGGCTGGGGATCATGTCCAGCTTCCTGGGCATCGGCGGCGGGCCCATCAATCTGGTGGTGCTGTACTTCTTTTTCAGCATGGACACCAAAACCGCCGCCGCCAACAGCCTCTACATCATCCTGTTCAGCCAGCTGGCCAGCCTCATCACCACCCTCGTCACCCACACCGTCCCCGATTTCCGCTGGCCTGTGCTGGCGGTGATGGTGGCCGGGGGCATCGGCGGCGGGATGGCGGGCCGCGCCCTCAACAAGCGGATGGACAACAAGCTGGTGGAACGGCTGTTCATCGGCCTGATGGGGCTGATTGTGCTGATCTGCGGGTACAACGTATGGCGGGGGATGGGCGGTTGAGCCCCTCCCCAGGCCGGAGAAAACCGCCGGGGACTGTCCGTTTCCGGCGGTTTTTCAGCGTTAAAAAACAGGCCCGCTTCGGGAAAAAAGGGGGCCTGTCAAAAAATTCTTCCAAAAGCCCTTATTTTTTTAGAACCAGGGACGATATAGTTAGCGTAGGCGGTCGGAAAAGGCTTCCTCCACAAGATGTGGGAGGGAGGACGGCGGGCCGCCGCGCACATTCGATTTCATCCGGTTCCGGGCCGGTTGAAATATTTCCCCAGCGCCGGACCGACGGAACACCCCGGCCAGGTTGTTCCTGAACATCCGGGTCCTACGCGCGGACGCAAAGGATGGCGGAAGCGCGAAATAAATTTTTAAAAAGGAGTTTTAAGACCATGCGTATTCAGCACAATATTATGGCTATGAGTGCCTACCGCAATTACACCAACAATGTTGCGGCCATGAAGAAGAACCTGGAGAAGCTCTCTTCCGGCTACAAGATCAACCGCGCGGGCGACGACGCCGCCGGTCTGGCCATTTCCGAGAAGATGCGCGCTCAGATCACCGGCCTGGAGACCGCCCAGAAGAACGCCAAGGACGGCATCTCCCTGGTGCAGACCGCCGAGGGCGCTCTGACTGAGGTTCACGATATGCTCAACCGTATGGTGGAGCTGGCCACCCAGTCCGCCAACGGCACCTACGACAACACCACCGACCGCAACCAGATGCAGAAGGAAGTTGACCAGCTGCTGAAGGAAATCGACCGTATCGCCGACAGCTCCAACTTCAACGGCATCAACCTGCTGGA
>CANASS010000060.1 GCA_947364395.1 uncultured bacterium | reverse complement strand
TCAGCCAGCCCTTGCCCACCACCGTGGCGTAGCCGTAGCCCGCGATGTAGAGGTAAGCGTGGTACACCCCGTCCAGCAGCAGGTAGTCCGGGGAATGGCTGTCGATGGAGGAGGGGGCGATGAGGTCCGGGATGGTGGTAGCCCCGGCCTCCAGCACATTGACGCCGCCGGGGAGCGGTTTTTTCCCGAAGCGCCGTTTCCGCTTTTTCCCCGGCACGGCGGCGGGGGCCTCGACCATTTGCAGGGCGGTTTCATCAAAAACGCCGTGGACCGTGCCCAGCATATCAAAGGCCCCCTCCGGAAGCCGGATGTGCTGAGAGGTATGCTTGTTCAGCAGGCCGTACAGCAACTCCAGGATGAAGTTGTCCTCGTATTCCGGCTCCAGCACCGCCACCCCGCAGCGGTCCAGGTACCGCCGGGCCACCTCCGCCTTCTCGTTGAGCAGGGCGGCGATGGCCCCGGGGGTGTTGTCCGCCGCCTTCATGCCGGGGTCATAGGAGAAGGAGAGGAAGAAGCGGTGGGTGATGGCCTCCCGCTCCACCAGCTGGGGGACATAGGCCATGCTCTCCTCGATCATCTCCCGGCACCGGTCGTTCCGCTCCCGCTCCAGCGCCCCCCGCAGCATCTTCCGGTAGCTGTTCAGGTCGAATTTTTGGGTGAGGACGTTGATTTGCAGGTTGGACGGGGCGATCTTCAAATAGGCGGCCAGGTCCGCGATGGCCGAGCCCTTTTCCAGCTCCGACATGGTGTAGAAGTTCACCGGCAGCAGCTCCAGGATCTTGATGAACCGCTTGTCCCGGGTGAGCACCACGCCTTTGATGATGTCCTTGACGGGCAGCCACGCCTGGATGCTCCCGGCGTAGGCCCCGCCCCGGTCACTGACGCCGGTCACGCCGCCGCCGAAGATAAGTTCTTTCAAATTCATGTTCATTTACCTCTCCACGATAAGTCATGACCCGGCGTTTCCGCCGCCAGGTCCACCAGGTATGCAAATAACGGGTCAGGCTGTCGTCCTTCAGGCCGATGAGGGCGAAGCCCACCACCGGCACCAGCAGGAACAGGGATACGATGATCTTCCAGGTGGGCTCCAGCGGCAGGCAGAAGGCGCAGAAGGCCAGCACCGGCAGGCCCACCAGCACCGCCTCGATGGCGTTGCGGATCTCAAACAGCCCGAACAGTTTTCCCGCGTCGGTGTAGTTGGCGGGAATATAATAGGTCTCAGCTTCCATATTCATCTCCCTCCACGGGTTGGAACAGGCCGCCGCCCTCGGCCAGCTCCGTTTCCAGAGCGTCCAGCCGGGCGCGGCGGCGGTCGATGAGCAGGGCAAAGGCCCGTCTCAGCTTCTTTTCGTGGCCGGGGGTGCGCCGCCTTGGCTCCAGCTCGATCTTGCAGACAAGCTGGGGGGAGATACCGGCGGCGTCCGCCAGTTCGGCCAGGGATATCCCGTAGCGCAGGCGCAGCGCCCGCACACGGCAGAGGATGTGCTGTTCCATGACGGCACCCCCTAATTGGAGAACACCCAGAAGGGCCCGCCCGCGCCCGCCCGGGTGGCGGCCTCGTTGGTGATGATGCCCAGGGGCCACTCCTTGTTGCTCCGCTTCACGCTGGCGGGGTCGGCCACCAGCACATTCCCCTCCTCGGTGATGCCCCGCAGGACGATGAAATGGCCGGTGGTGGTGAAGTGCCCCGCCGACATGATGGCGATGACCAGCTTGCCCGACTCCAGGGCCTCCACCAGCTTTTTGCTGTCCTTGCCGATCTTGGTGACGGTGAGGCCGTAGTGCTCCCCGCCGTTGGGGATCAGGCTGTGGTAGCTCCCGTTGCCCTCGCAGCGGTAGCCGTTCTGGGCGGACCACTGGGCCACGTCGTAGGGCGTCACCTTATTGTCCGTCATGGAGGCCACCACGATGGCCAGGGCGGTGGGGCCGCAGCCCTCCCAGCCGATGGTGCCGGTGCGCCCGTAGAGCTTGTTGCCCCACCGGGCGTCCGTCTGGTTGTAGTAGACCACGGGGGTGTCGGCGTTGGAAAAGACGATATCGCCGTAATCCGTGTTGTACTTGCCCGGGCCGTCGGTGTCGTCGGGGCTGATGGTCTGGCCGTCCGCCAGCACCGAATAGAGCAGGGCCGCCCAGTCCTTTTCCTCCTGGGTAAAGCCCAGCTTGTCCATGTAGGCGTCCGGCGTCAGGTCCCGGACGTTGATCTTCAAAATGCGGTCCTTGATGGAGGCGGTATAGGTGAGCTTGTCGAACAGCAGCTTCTCTATGGCCGGCTCATCCATGGTGTTGAGGTCCTGTTTGTAGCGAACCGAGCCAATCGCGATGAGCCAGTAATGGTTCACATTGCCCAGCGACTTTTTCACCTCATAATCATCGTAGTCTGGCACATCGTCCGTCATGAAATCCGGGAGGATGCTGTCCACCAGACGGTCGATGACGGTCTGATTTTTCCCGTCAATGTTTTGATAGACGGCCTCCAGCTCATGGGCGGAGGCGGTGAAGTCCACGATGTCGGGGGCGGTGGCGCTGTCGAAGCCGAACAGGATGTTGGGCAGGGCGGTAAAGACCAGCAGCGGCCCCAGGATGATGACAAACAGGAGAATGACGCTCCCTTTGACGATCTCCGGGAAAAATGACTTTACCGCCTCGGCGGCGGCGCCGTACAGCCCGCTATAGGCTGCGCCCCGGGCGATATTGGCCGCTCCGGCTGCGGCCCTGGCTGCTTTTTCCGCGCCATTTGATTGATTATCCAATGTCAGTTCCTCCTTTCTTGCGCCTGGTGTTCTTTTTGTGCCCGGCGGTACCGTTCATGGCCGCCTGGGCAGGGGTTGATTTGACGCGTTTTGTCCCCGTGTTGGGGCCGGACTTCGGCACAGCTTTTCCTGCTGTGCCGGGCGGGGCCCCTCTGCCACCGATGGGAGGCTGGCTGGGGACAGCGGTTTTGTGGGTTCCTGCCGTGCCGGACGATGCCGCCCCGCCGCTGACAGGAGGCTGGCTGGTGATGGGGGCTTTGCCCGTTCCTGCTGTGCCGGACGGCGACGCTCTGCCGCCGATGGGAGGCTGGGTGGGTGCGGAGGCTTTGCGTGTTCCTGCCGTGCCGGACGATGCCGCTTCGCCGCTGACAGGAGGCTGGTTGGAAACAGGAGCTTTCCCTGTTCCTGCTGTGCCAGAGGTTGCCGCCCTGCCACCGATGGGGGGCTGGGTGGCAACAGAGGTTTTGCGCGTTCCTGCCGTGCCGGACGGGGTTGCCCCGCCGTTGACAGGAGGTTGGTTGGAAACGGGAGCTTTGCCCATTCCTGCTGTGCCAGGCGGCGACGCCCTGCCGCCAATGGGAGGCTGGGTGGAGACAGAGGTTTTGCGGGTTCCTGTCATATCGGACGGGACCGCTACGCCGCTGACAGGAGGCTGGCTGGTGACGGGAGCTTTGCCCGTTCCTGCCGTGCCAGACGGTGATACCCTGCCACCGATGGGAGGCTGGGTAGGGGCAGAGGTTCTGCGCGTTCCTGCTGTGCCGGACGATGCCGTCTCGCCACTGACATGAGGTTGTGCAGGAGCGGAAGTCTTGCGTGTCCCTGCCCCCTTGGGACGGCTGTTCGCGCCCTTGCCGGAAACGCCCACACCGGGCGGCGGAGAGATGACCGGCGTGCCGTTTTGCCAGATGGGCCTGGATGCCTGCCCCTGCTGCTGGGCGGTGGTCTGTGTGCTGGTATGGGTAGCTGAAGTGGTTCCAGTGGCTGCGGTGGAGGCGGTTTGGGATGCGGTATGAATCGTAGAAGTCCGCCGACCGCCCCCCTTTGGGGCCTGCCCGCCGCCGGACGTGGGCGGCCTGCCGGGGCCGGTGTTGTTCTGCCCCACCCGTGGAATGGGCGGACGCTCCGGCTTTTCCTGCTGATGGGCTTGGGCGGCGGCGCTGCCCGTTTTCTCCGCAGATGCCGCCTGTGCCGCTGTAGGGGCAGGGCCTGCGCCGGACGGACGGGGCGTATTCTGCCACGCCGTCTTTGTACCGGGCGGCACGGAGGTGCGCCGGGTGCCCGGCGGCGCTGTGCGCTGTGCTTTCGCGCCGCTGCCGGGGACAGGCTGCTGGGCGGGCCCTTGCCCGGACGCCGCCTGCTGTGTGTTTGTGTTGTGCTGTGTACTTGTGCTGGAATTTTCCGTTGTGCTGTTTGCCGAACTCCTTCCCGCGCCCTTGGCGTAGGATGCGGCGGGCTTGGCGGTTCCTGCTCCGGTGTTTGTCCCGCCCTGGCCGTTCCCAGCCGGAGCGGCGGACCCGCCGGAACCGTTCCCCGCAGGTCTGGACGCACCCGAACCGCCCCCGGAGGGAGGCACGGGCGGCGGAGTGGGCGGCGGGTTGGAGCGTCCCCCGGGCGTTGGCCCGTTGGAGCGCCGGGGACCCGTGGATTTGCCGAAACCATTTTTTCCTGCCGAGTGCGACACGGTTTTCGCCACGGTGGAGCCCACGCTCTTGACCACGGCATAGGCCACCATGCCGGGCAGGCCCCGGCCCAGGCCGTCCCCGGTGATGGCGGGATTCAGCCCCATGCGGGCCACGATGCTGTCCGCCTTTCGGGCCACCCGGGCGATGCCAACGATGAGCAGCATCCAGGGCAGCACCCCCACATCGGAGGGCATATGTCCCATGGCCGACAGGAGCAGCTTCAGAAACACCACATTGAGCACCATCATCAGACACATGGAGCCGAACATCCGGCACCAGCCCTTGAAGATGTCGGCGGTATTTTTGCTGCCGCCGGTGGCAAAGGCCAGCGGAGAGAGCAGAACCAGCGCCGCCGTCACCACATACCGCTCCGCGATTTCAAAAAAGAGCTTGACGATCTGCCACATGATGACGAAGTTCACGATGATGACCAGCAGCCAGGAGGCCCCGATGTTGAAGTAGTCCTCCTCGGGCAGGCTGATGGTGACGCTGTTGGGAACCTGGAGCAGCTCAATGACACTGGCGGAAATGCCCAGGCCGATCTCGCACACCTGGGGACTGGCCAGGAGTAGAAAGCCGAACACGAAGGTCCGCATAAACAGCAGCTTGGGATCCTCCCCCTCGAAGCCCAGGCCGGAGGCCATGCTCCTGACCGCCTGGAACACCAGGTTGCCCAGCAGCAGTGCCCAGCCAGCAGCCATGACGATGGAGAGGATATCGTCTGTGACCGGGGTCACCCGCCGGAAGTAGCCCAGATCCATGGAAAACACGTCCAGCAGGGAGTTGGCAATATATTGGACGATCTCTAAGCCCAGGCTGTAGAGCCATTGGGCGAAGCCCTTAAAAATACTTTCAAGAATCTTGGACACCTCCTTTCACTGCCCGCTGTTCCATGTGGCGCTGAATAAAAAGGTCGAGAACGACGTTGAACAATTTCAATTTCTCGCTGGGCATACCAATGTATTTGGCGGCGGACAGCCCGATTTCCAACGCCTCATTTTTGGTCAGGCATTCACAATTTTCCCGCATAACTTGTTACCTCGCTTTTGTATTGAGCACCATGGGGCGGTTCGTATGAACAGCCCCATGGTGCTCAAAAGTCATTCGATGGTGTTCAGCCCGTTGAACAGAGGCTGGACATAGGCCAGGAACGCGCCGATCCCGTTGATGACAGCCCAGGCGATCCAGATGCGCTTGAGCCAGTCCCAGCTTTGGTCTACCTTATGCTGGTTGTTGGAGATCTTGGCGCCCACCACGGCCACAGCGGACATAAGGCCCGCCAGCACGGTGCTGATCCCGGCGATCTTATTGTAAACATCCACAATGATGCGGTTGGCCACAGTCCACATATCGTCCACGGCGAAGGCGGGCATGACCATGCAGGTACACAGCAGCACCATCGTCATGATTTGGACGTAGTACCGGGGCAGCCTGGGGCACAGTCTTGCCCAAAAATTTTCTTTGGTTCTCATGGGTTCCTCCTTTGCACCGCCTCCCGGTGGGCGGCGTCTGATGAATTGGCACGGGGCTTTGCGGATGGCCGCTCAGGCATAGACCGCGCGGCAGATCGGGTCGATGTTCCGGGCGAAGCAGGCCAGCATATCGGGGGCGAAAGTTCCGCACGCGCCGTTCTCGATCATACCGGCGGCCTGACGCAGCGGGAAAGCCGGCTTATATACCCTCGGATGAACCAGCGCGTCGAAAGCGTCCGCCAGCCCCACCACCTGTACCCAGGGGGCGATATCACGTCCGGCCAGCCGGTCGGGATAGCCGGAGCCGTCCCACCGCTCATGGTGATGGCGGCAGACGTCGCAGATTAAGGGGAAGGCGTCGCTCTGCCGAAGTTCCGGCACCCGCTTCAGAAGCTCGCAACCCTGAATGGTGTGGGATTTCATCAGTTCAAATTCCTCGCGGGTAAGCCGTTCCGGCTTGTTCAATATCTCCGTGGGGATGGCCCGCTTCCCAATATCGTGGAGGAGGGCCAAGGTAGAATACAGCCGAACGTCCTGGGCGGACAGCGGAGGGATGCTGCCAGCGGTGGAAAATATGCGGAGCAGGCAGGCGGTCAGGTCCTGGAACTGGGCGCTGTGAGGGGCGCGATCCAGCAAAAGCTTTTTCCGCCGCAGAATGGACAGGGTCGATTCAATGTTCAATTTCAGTATCACCTCGTTTGTTGATCGGAGGCCGTGTCCTTTTGACGGGCGGCCTCCAGCATGGCCAGTAGCTGCGCGGTTTCCGCGCAGAAGGACGGATAATATCTGGGCACGCAGGCGCGTTCAATGAGAAACGTGGCGCGGTCCAGGGCGGGATAGGTAGGTTCTATAGAAATCACATCCTGACTTGTAAATGTGAACCACCCCTGCTATAATGAGGAACGGTGATTAAAATGATTTATGCTTGTGATAATTGCGGGTTCCTTTTCAGCCGGACTTCTGAGCCGGAACAATGCCCCGACTGCGGGAAAAATGCAGTTCGCCCCGCAAATGAAGTGGAACAGGAAGAATTCACAGCCCGCCTGTCCGAAACGCAGGAGAACGAATCTTCTGCCCCATTCCCGGACGTTGTGGAAACCAGCATCGAGGGAATCGACTGCTTCAAGTTCAAGCTGCCCGCCACCGCACTGCAAATCGACAGCCGGATGATCATGGAGATTGTTGTGGAGCACGGTATCAGCCCGAACGATCAGAACACAGTTATCGCAAATGTTTGGGCAAGGCCGGTCGGCGGTGTGCTCAGCGGTTTTTTGATGCCTCTTCAAATGCCGGCTACCCCCAATGAACCTGTAATGGAGCGTGCAGAACGTATTACGTCAGAACTAAATGAAAGCGAACTGTTTATGGAACAGCTACATAAATTTATCGTTATGATGATGAACTCGGGTAACTGAGCCATAATCAGCGGGGGCGGTTCAAAACTGAACCGCCCCACTGAATCATTGTTAATAGCCGGTCTGAGGCAGACCGGGTGTATAGGGCTTCCTGAGTTGGACGATGATCGTCACCCAGGCGGTGTTCCCCGTTTCCCACTGGCTCATGTGCTGGCCGCCCGCGTCGGCCCGGTTGACCACCTGATACCCATTGGCGAGATTCGCCCGGGTCTGGATGACAACAGTGGGCTTGGTGACGGAGGCGAAGCCGGCGGGCACCTTTCCAAACTCCAACCGCACGTCTGTGACCACCTCTCCCTGCATCAGCGGGATGGCGGACAGGTCGAAGGCGTAGTTGTTGGTGCTCAGCAGGTTGGACGCCAGCACGCGGTAGTCGTTGTAGTTGGTCTTGTAGGTGACGCGGTAATTGAGCCGCGCGTTATAAGTGCCGGTGGTGATGGATTTGGCGGTGGCGCAGTCCGTGGGGAAACGGTCGTGCCAGAAGAAGTTCTCCAGGGCCACGTTAGAGCTGTTGGCCACCGTCAGGTCGTAGCGCATGGAGTCGCCCGCCATGAGCTGCTTGTTGCCCGTCTTGGTGATGGTCACCTTCAGATTGGCGGGCTTGTCGTAGTCGGATACCTTGATGATCTGGCCGGAGTATTCCAGTGTTTCGTCAAAGGTCTTTCCGCTGAGCTGGTAATAGGCCGGGGCGGTGACCTCCACGATTTTGTACCGGCCCAAGGGCAAGGGCTTGGACGCCGCCACACCCCGGGCGTCCGTGGTGATATAATCGACCACTTTTCCGCTGCGGGCCTGGCTGATTTCATAGACCGCACCCTTCAAAGGCTTGCCCGCCGCGTCCCCGGTGACGGGGTTGGCCTCGGCAGCGTACTTATAGACCTGGATCTGGCCGGTGATGGGAGTGTTCTCCCATTCGATCTCAATGGTCTTACCCGGCTGGACGTAGACGGTCTTATACTGCTTATCCAGCTCGTAGCCCTCGGCGGCCTCCAGTTCACGGATAAACAGCTTGCCCTTCCCCTTCACGGTGAGATCGTCGATGTAGATGTAGCCCTGGTCATCGGTGGTGTACTCGCCGATGGGGTTCTTATTCTGGTCGTAGACCAGGAATTTGACCCCGTAAATGCCCTCCTCGGTGACAGAATCAATCTTGTGGATGATCACGCCGCTGAATGCCTCGTTGGTCACGGTAAGGGTGGTGGTCTTGCCGTCCTTCACGGTGAAGTAGTGGGGCGTGGTGTCGATCTTGAAGCCCTCGCCTGCCTCGGTTTCCACCGCGTAGTAGTCCCCGGCGTCCAGGTTCAGGTGAACCCGACCGCTGGAATCGGTGGTGATGGTATCCACCAGCCCGCCGTCCATCTCCCGGATCTCAAAGGTGACGTTGGGGATGCGCTGGCTCTTATCGCTGGCGGACACCTTGATGAGCTCCAGCCCGCCCTCGGCCTTGTTGAAGAAGGTCATGGTCTGGGCCACGCCGCTCTTGATGAGGATGCTCTGCGGGGTGGTGTCCAGCACGTAGCCGCTGACGCTCTTGGTTTCCTTGGCGGTAATGGTGGTGCCGGGGGTCAGGTCGGTGAGTACGATGCGGCCATTGCGGTCGGTGATATACTCGCCGTTATTGGGGCCAACCACCGCACCGCTGCTGTCGGTCACTAGGAAGGTAACACCCTGGATGGGGTCGGTGGTGCCGTCCACATACTTCTGAATGGTCAGGGTCTGCTTGGGGGCGTTGTAGAATTTCAACGTCTGCGTATCGCCCGGGCGGACCACGACGGTCTGGGTCTGAGTGCCGGGGTCGATGGTGTAGCCCTCAATGGTGCGGGTTTCCTTGACCACGATGGTGCCCGTCACGCCGGAAATGTGGATTTCGCCGTGGGAATCGGTGGTGTACAGGCCGTTGGAGGACAGGTGCCCGTTGGCGGTATCCACGTAGCCGCCGCCCGCGTAGGTCAGCTCAAACTCTACGCCCACAAGAGGCTCGCCGGTGGCCTTGTCCATTTTTTTGATGACGAGTTCGCCCGCCCTGGCATTCCAGAAGGTGAGGGAGGGAGCGCCCTGGCCCGCTTTGATCTTCACGGATTTCGGAGTGCCGTCCAGTACGAACCCGTCTACCGTCTTGACCTCCTGGGCGGTGATGGTGGTTCCAGGCTCCAGGCCCTCCACCACGATCTCGCCCTTGCTGTCCGTATAGAAGGTGCCGTCGCTGGGCCCCACAGGGGCTCCGGAGCCGTCCACCAGCTTGAAGCACACCCCGGCCAACGGCTCGTTCTGGGTGCCCTCAATGTACTTGTGAATGGTCAACGTCTGCTTCGGCTCATTCTCAAACCTTGTGTAGATAAAAAAGATACAAGCAAAAAACGCAGAAATAAAATTATTCA
>CANASS010000059.1 GCA_947364395.1 uncultured bacterium | reverse complement strand
AGGTGGGGCTGGTGTTCCAGTATCCGGAGTACCAGCTCTTCGAGGAGACGGTGTATCAGGACATCGCCTTCGGGCCCAAAAACATGGGGCTGGACGGGGATGAGGTGGACCGCCGGGTGAAGCAGTCCGCCCGGTTTGTGGGCTTAGAACCCGGCGTGCTGGAGAAGTCCCCCTTCGATCTGTCCGGCGGGCAGAAGCGCCGGGTGGCCATCGCCGGTGTCATCGCCATGGAGCCCCAGGTGCTGGTGCTGGACGAGCCCACCGCCGGGCTGGACCCATCCGGCTCCGCCCGCATTTTAGATAATATCCGCACCTACCACCAGGAGAAAAACGCCTGTATCATCCTGGTATCCCACTCCATGGAGGAGGTGGCCCGTGAGGCGGACCGGCTGGTGGTCATCCACAGGGGGACCATCCCCTTCTCCGGCCCCCCCGAGGCGGTTTTCACCCACGGAGAGGAGCTGGAGGCCATGGGCCTGGGCGTGCCCGCCATGACCCGTGTATTCGCCCGCCTGCGGTCCATGGGAGTGGACCTGCCCGGCTCGGTGTACACCATCCCCCAGGCCCGTGAAGCGGTGCTGGCCGCCCTTCACCGGGGCCCCCGCAAAGCGGCCCTTGGGCTTGACGGAGAGGGGAAACAGGCTCCTTCTGACGAAAGGGGGGCGGAATAATGGCGCTGCGCGACATCACCCTGGGCCAGTATTTCCCGGGAGAGTCCCCCATCCACCGCCTGGACCCCAGGGCCAAACTGGTGTCCATGATCTGTTACATCGTGGCCCTGTTTTTGGGCAAATGGTTTGTCACCTACGCCATTCTGCTCTTGACGCTGGCGGCAGTGGTGAAGGTGTCCACGGTGAAGCCCAAGGCTCTGGTACGGGGGCTGAAGCCGGTGGTGTTCATTCTGGTGTTCACCGCCGTGCTCAACATCTTCTACACGCCCGGCGAGCCGCTGGTGTCCTTCTGGATTTTCACCATCACCCGGGAGGGCGTCCTCCACGCCTTTTTCATGGTGGTGCGCATCATTATGCTCATCACCTGCACGTTCCTGCTGACCTATACCACCTCTCCGCTGGCCCTCACAGACGGGCTGGAGAGCCTCATGGGGCCGCTGAAAAAAATCCATGTCCCCGTCCACGAGCTGTCCATGATGATGTCCATTGCCCTGCGGTTTATCCCCACCCTCATTGAGGAGACGGACAAGATTATGTCTGCTCAGCGGGCCCGGGGCGCAGATTTCGACTCCGGCAGCTTGGTCCAGCGTGCCAAGGCCCTGATCCCCCTGCTGGTGCCGTTGTTCATCTCCGCTTTCCGGCGGGCGGACGAGCTGGCCACCGCCATGGAGTGCCGCTGCTACCACGGCGGCGAGGGGAGAACCCGGATGAAGCAGCTCCATTACCGTCCCGGCGACGTGCTGTTCATGGCTGGAGCGCTGGCGCTGGCGGTGTTCATCGGGGTGCTGGGCTATCGGGGACTGTAAGGGCCTTCCTTTTTTCTTTGAAAAGAAAAAAGGAAGCGAAAAAAGAAACTTTTGACACGTTTCCACCCTATTGATACACTGAAAAGCTGCGTCGGCTACGAAAGAAGACAAAATAAATATCAATCATTATATATATTGAATTTTAGCTGCCGTGGGCACTTTTTAACAGTGCCGGTATCTTACCGTCAGCGGTTTAAAGTCTTTCTTTTTGCTTCTTTTTCTTTCTTCAGAAAGAAAAAGAAGGCCCTTGACCTTCAAACGAAAGGCGGTCCCGTCCATGGAACAGCGCAACATCGCCCTGCGGTTGAGCTACACCGGAACGGCCTACCACGGCTGGCAGGTGCAGAAAAACGCTGTGTCCGTGGCGGAAACCCTGGAAAAGGCCCTGTCCTCGGTGGTATGCCACCCGGTAAAGGTCACCGGGGCGGGCCGCACCGACGCGGGGGTCCACGCCCAGGTGTACGTGGCCAACTTTCGCACCACCTCGGGGATTCCCGTGGAACGGCTCCCACTGGCGGTGAACACCCGGCTGCCCGACGACATCTCAGTGTTCAAGGCCACGGTGGTACCCGACGGCTTCAACGCCATCGGCTCCTGTCTGAAAAAGGAGTATACCTATAAAATTTATAACTCCCGTATCCGGGACCCTTTCTATGTGAACCGGGTGTGGTTCTACCCAAAGCCTTTGGACGAGGGGGTTATGGCGGAGGCGGCGAGGCAGTTTGTGGGCACCCATGATTTTGCCGCCGTGCGCTCGGTGGGCACCGAGACCCGTACCACAGTGCGCACCGTTCACTATTTTGACATTGAGCGCCGGGGCGCCGTCATCGACTGCCGGGTGTGCGCCAACGGCTTTTTATACAACATGGTGCGGGCCATGGTGGGCACCTGCATTTATGCCGCCGAGGGCAAGGTAAACCCGGCGGAGATTCCGGCCATTCTGGAGTCCCGCAACCGCACTCTGGCGGGTCCAACCGCGCCGCCGGACGGGCTGTATATGACCAACCTGTGGTATGATGAAAAAGTGCTGTGACTAACAGAAAGCTGTGTCCGGCGGCGCGGTTGGCCTGCGGAAGCAGGCCCGCCGCGAAGCGGCGCAGCCAGGGCGGAATTTATTTCCGCCCGGCTGTTTCAATCCCGCCGGACGGGCTGTATATGACCAACCTGTGGTATGATGAAGAAGTGCTGTGACCAACAGAAAGCTGTGTCCGGCGGCGCGTGACCAGTCTGCGGCGAAAGAAAACATCCTGTGACAACGGAGTTTTTATGGAAGAGCAAAACAGGCAAAAACCGAAGATCCGGCCCATCCAGCCCGCGCCCAGGCAGACCCAGCCGGAGGCCCCTAAGCCCCGGCGGAGGCTGCCCCGGTTCTTGGCGCGGCTGCTGGCCACGCTGGCGGTGCTGGCGGCAGCGCTGGCCCTGGTGGCGGTGGTGGTATTCCGGGACAGCCTGAACGTGGACAGTGTGAAGCGGTGGTTCACCTACCGCTCCCTGGTCCGCGGGGACAGCGGCCGGGCGGAGTCCTTCCCCTATGGCGGCGACCTCACCAATACCTTCGCCGTGCTGGACGGGGATCTGCTGGTGTGCTCCCGCAACGCCATCACCCTCTATTCCGGCAGCGGCACCCAGTACATCAACGAGTCGGTGGGCATGGAAAACCCGGTGGTGACCACCAACGGCTCCCTGGCTGTGGTGTACGACGCCGGAGGGTCCAGCTTGTACGTCCTGGGCCAGCGGGCGCTGGTGTGGTCAACGGATGAGCAGGAGTCCATACTGTCCGCCAGGCTGAACAAAAACGGCCAGCTCACCGTGGTCACCCAGGCCAGCGGCTACCGGGGGATGGTGACGGTGTACGACGCCGCCTACACTCCTGTAATGAGGGTGAATTTGACCTCCGCCTTTGCGATGGACGCGGCCTTGTCCGACGACGGGCACACCTTGGCCATACTCACTATAGGCCAGACCGGCGGCGCCTTTGCCACCAGCCTGGAGCTGTACGAGATGAACTATGTCGGCGGCGAGTACACCCCCGATTTCAGCTGTATGCTGGGGGGAAGCGTGGTGCTGGAGACGCGGCACACTGCCTCGGCGGTGTGGGCCCTGGGGGACCGGGGGCTCACCATCACCGCCCACGACGGCCGGTCCTCCGGGGTGAGCTGGGCGGACAAGCACCTGCGGCGGTACACCCTCAGCGGGGACGGTTTTGCCGCCGTCCTGCTTGGAAAGTACCGGGTGGGCAGCCAGTCGGAGCTTTGGGTGGTGGACGGCGGCGGCCAGCGGCGCACGCTGGAGCTCAACGAGCAGGTGCTTTCCATCTCCGCCGCAGGGCGGTATGTGGCGGTGCTCACCGGCGACCGGCTGGACATCTACACCGACCAGCTGGAGCTGTACGACACCCTGAACGGCACCCAGGGGGCCCGGACAGTGCTGCTCATGCCGGACGGCTCGGCCATCCTCATCTCGGCGGACAGCGCGGGATTCTATATTCCTTGACGCCGTTTGGCCGCACAGGCGCGGGGAAAGGAGCAAGAAATGGAAGGGTACATATTTGACATTGTGATTGTGGCCTTGCTGGCTCTGTTTGCATGGCGGGGGGCGGTGAAGGGGCTGATCCTGTCCCTGTGTGGGCTGGCGGCGGTGTTCGTGGCCTTTTTTGGGGCCCAGTTCCTGTCGGAGCAGTTCTGCGGGCCGGTGGGCAGCATCCTGCGACCCATCATCATCCAGACCGTCCGGGGGGCGGGGGCGGAGCCCCAGCTGAACCCCGAGGACCCGGAGGATGTCTATACTGTGGACGAGCTTCTAGCCTCCATCCAGGAGAAGGGCCTGTTTGAGGGCTTCTCCGATTTCCTGGAGGAGAGCGTGGACAGCGATACCCTGGGACACGGCGCCTTGTCGCCTATGGACGCCCTGGCGGGCCATCTGGCCAAAGCCATCGCCCGGGCGCTCCTGTTCGCCCTGGTGTTCTTCGGCGGTCTGCTGGCTTGGTTTCTGTTCAGCCATGCCCTGGATCTGGCCTTCAAGCTGCCTATTTTGGCGGAGATCAACATGGCGGGCGGGCTGCTGGTGGGGCTGATAAAGGGCGGACTGCTCACCGTGGTGCTGGTGTGGATCGGCCAGGTGGCGGGGCTGGTCCCCATTCCGCCGTCCACCCCCATCGTGTCCCTGTTCACCGTGGACAAGCTGTGGGAGCTGCTGGGCGCTCTGCCCGCCTGAGCCGTACCCTTCCAGCGGCGCGAGGTTTTCCCTGCGCCGCGGAAAATTCCCACTCTAAAATTCATGACATGTTCATATTTATCTGATATGGTACTGCAAACTGCAATTTGGAACCTTAAGATTTGTTCCCCCTGAAAGGAGCGGCACTATGCATCCCACTTTATGTACCCGCTGCAAAAAAAACGTGGCGGTGGTCTTTATAACGAAAATCGAGGGCGGCGAGACCAAAAATGAAGGTCTCTGCCTGAAGTGTGCCCGGGAGCTGGGCATCAAGCCGGTGGACGACATGATGCGGAAGATGGGCATCTCCGACGAGGATCTGGAGTCGATCTCCACCGAGATGATGTCCGCCTTCGGCGGGGCGGAGGAGCCCGACGGCATGGCCCCCGCCGCTGAGGAGGGGGATGGCGGCGAGGAGGACGAGGGCCGTACCGCAACCTTCCCCTTCCTGAACAAGCTGTTCGGCGGTTCGCCGGACAGCGCCCCGGACCGGGACCCCATTCAGCGGGGGGGCGCCGCCAAGGAGGACAAGACCGCCGCCAAGACGGAGCGGAACCAGGGGCAGAAGCGGAAATTTTTGGAGAACTACTGTATTTCCCTCACCCGCAAGGCCCAGGAGGGCAAGCTGGACCGCATTGTGGGCCGCTCCAGCGAGATTGAGCGGACCATCCAGATTTTGAACCGGCGGCAGAAGAACAACCCCTGCCTCATCGGCGACCCCGGCGTGGGCAAAACCGCCATCGCCGAGGGGCTGGCCCAGCGCATCTGCGACCGGGATGTGCCCTACAAGCTGCTGGACAAGGAGGTCTATTTGCTGGACCTCACCGCCCTGGTGGCGGGCACCCAGTTCCGGGGCCAGTTCGAGAGCCGTATGAAGGGGCTCATCGACGAGGTGAAGAAGCTGGGTAACATCATTCTGGTCATCGACGAGGTCCACTCCATTGTGGGCGCGGGGGACGCTGAGGGCTCCATGAACGCCGCCAACATCCTCAAGCCCGCCCTGAGCCGGGGGGAGATCCAGGTCATCGGGGCCACCACCCTGACGGAGTACCGCAAGTACATCGAGAAGGACTCGGCTCTGGAGCGCCGGTTCCAGCCCGTCATTGTGGAGGAGCCCTCTATTGAGGACTCTGTGGAAATTTTGAAGGGCATCGCCCCCTATTATGAGTCCTTCCACCATGTGTCCATCAGCCCGGACATTTGCCGTCAGGCCGTCACCATGAGCGAGCGGTATATCACCGACCGCTACCTGCCCGACAAGGCCATCGACCTCATTGACGAGGCGTCGTCGGACGTGAATCTCCACAACAAGGATCTGGCCCGTCTGGCGGAGATCGACAAGGAGCTGGCCGACTACGCCAAGGAAATGGAAGTGGTGCTGGCCTCCACCGGCGGGCAGAACGACCCCAGGCTTCAGGAGCTGCAAAAGAAGGAACAGCGGCTGAAGCGCCAGCGTGAGACCCTGGAGACGGCGGTGAGCCGGGACGACGCCGAGGCCCCCAACCGGGAGGACCCCGCCTTCCAGGAGCGGCAGGAGGGCCGCCGGAAGCAGATTTCCGAGCTCCAGGAGAAGCTGGCCGCCGTCACCGGGGAGAAGCAGGAGGTGCAGACCGCCGCCAACGACAAGGCCTACCAGCGGCTGGCTGAACTGAAAAGCAAGCAAGCCCAGCTCACCGGGGAGCGGGACGCCCTGGCGGAAAAGGGAGACCCTCCGCTGACGGTGGCCCATCTGGCCAGGGTCATCGAGCTGTGGACGAAGATTCCCGCCACCTCCATCCAGGAGCAGGAGTTCGAGCGGCTGGCCAAGCTGGACCAGCGGCTGAAGGAGCACATTGTGGGCCAGGACGACGCGGTGGACGCGGTGTCCAACGCCATCCGCCGGGGCCGGGTGGGTATTTCCGCCAAGCATAAGCCGGTCAGCTTCATTTTCGTGGGCTCCACCGGCGTGGGCAAGACGGAGCTGGTGAAGCGGCTGGCCGCCGACCTGTTCTCCTCCCCCGAGTCCCTGATCCGGCTGGACATGAGCGAGTTCATGGAGAAACACTCCGTGTCCCGGATCATCGGCTCTCCCCCGGGCTACGTGGGGTACGACGACGCGGGCCAGCTCACCGAGAAGATCCGCCGGAAGCCCTACACCGTGGTGCTCTTCGACGAGATTGAGAAGGCCCACCCCGACGTGCTCAACGTGCTGCTGCAAATTCTGGACGACGGGCACATCTCCGACGCCCACGGCAAGGTGGTCAACTTTGAGAATACCGTCATCGTCATGACCTCCAACGCGGGCAGCGACATCAAGGGCGGGTCCCTGGGCTTTGACCGTTCCGCAAACCAGCTGGGGAAGGAAAAGGCCATGAAGGGGCTGGAATCCTTCCTGCGGCCCGAGTTCATCAACCGGGTGGACGAGATCGTCTACTTTAACCAGCTCACCGAGGATAACTTCAAGGCCATCGCCCGGATCATGCTGTCCGAGCTGGACTCCGTTATGAAAGATAAAAATATCGCGTTCTCCTATGACGACAGCGTGCTGGACCATCTGGTGAAGAAGTCCTATTCCGCCGCCTATGGGGCCAGGAACCTGCGCCGTCAGATCCAGAAGGATTTGGAGGACCCCATTGCGGCCGAGCTGATCCAGCGTTACGCCGACCCCATCTCACGGATCAGCCTGTCGGCGGAGGGAGAAAACCTGAACATTGCCATTGATTAAAGAGACAGGGCGGCGGGAATTCCCGCCGCCCTTCGGTTTGTTACTCTTTTGATACCAGTTTTTAAGGCAACCTTAAGATTTGCCCTGTGGCGTCGTTCATAATCCTGTGATATGATATCACTGTTATCTTGATGGAACGGAGGATTTTCTTGCATGAACACTGAGCTCAATGAAAATCAGCAGGCAGCGGAAGCCCAAAACCCCCAAAAGGGCGGGACCGTGGCCAAAATCATTGCCGCCGTCCTGTTGTCCGCCTGTCTGGTGGCCAGCCTGGGGCTGAACATCTACCAGGCCGTGGTTCCAAACAGGAAGTCAGCGGACTTCATCGACTACATCCTGGAGCGCATCGCCGAGGAGGAGGAAAAGGAGAACGAGTACATTGAGGACGGCTTCAAGGTGGGCGGGGAGTATGAGATTCGGTCCACCACCCACATCTCCGACGCCTACAAGAGCGGCGACGACAGCCAGCTCAGCGAGGAGGACAAAAAGACTCTGAGCATGGCCGAGGATGTGCTCGACGAGGTCATTGAGGAGGGCATGAGCGACTACCAGAAGGAGGAGGCCGTCTACAAATGGCTGGTGGACAACATCGGCCAAGGCCGGGGCGGCGCCATCAGCCGTCCGGGGATGGAGCGCTCCGCCTTTACCCCCTACGGCGTGCTCAGCAGCCGCTCGGCGGTGTGCGTAGGCTACGCCACCACCTTCCGCCTGTTTATGAACATGCTGGGCATGGACTGCCACATCGTCCACAACGAGTACCACTCCTGGGACCTGGTGGAGCTGGACGGGGACTGGTATCACGTGGATGTCTACAGCGACGCTCACGGGGTGCCCTACGGTAACTTCAACATGACGGATCAGGTGGCCCGGAACGGCCACAACTGGGACGAGTCCGCCCTGCCCGAGGCCAAGGGCGTGAAATACTCCCCCGCGGTGCAGAACGCGGTGGAGGTGGACGGCGTGCTGGACGTGCCCGCCGCCTTGAAAGACGCTATGGACGGTACGAGCACCACCCTGTTCTACAAGTTCAAGGAGCCACTCACCGAGGACGAGATGAAGACGGCGGATTTCCTGGTGAACATTTTGGACATGGTGCTCAGCAACGGCATGCTGGAGGACAGCGACGGCTACTACTTCCGTGCCGCCTGGTACCCCAGCGACCGGGAGGACGACTATATCCTGGGCCTGCTGATGGAGAGCCGCGGCGCTGAGGAAGAGGGCGGGATCGACATGGATTCCCCGGAGGCCAAGGAGATCATCAAGCTGGTGGCGGAGGCCTTTGGGCTGGACCCGGCCATGCTGGGCGGAGACAGCGGCATTGAGCCGGGGGTGGATTTCCCCGTGGAGGATATCATCGGCGGGGCCGACGGCCCCACGCAGACCATTGTGACGGAAAACGGTCAGGTTATCACCACCTGGGACGGCGGCGGCTGTGTGGAGCTGGGCTGACCGGGCGGCGTATTGGGAGGAACGATGATGAAGTATTTGAAAAAGGCGCTCTGCCTCACCCTGGCGGCGCTGGTTCTGGCGGGCATGGCCGGCTGCACCGGCGGCAGGGAGGAGGAAGGGCCGGATTTGGACCCGGCGGAGATGGTCCGGGCCATGGCGGAGGTGGATACCACCCTTCCCGAGATGGTAACGAAGTCCAGCGGGGACGACCAGGCCAAAGATAACTTTTTCTATCTGTCCGAGCTGAGTTACGGCAAGGTGGAGGCATACAGCTACACCTATGCCGACGAGGGTACGGCGGAGGAAATCGCGGTGGTGAAGCTGAAGGACAAGTCGGACGCCGCCGCCATGATGGAGTCCCTCCACCAGCACGTGAAGGCCCGGCAGGGTACCTTTGAGGAGTACGACCCGGAGCAGGTCCCCCTGACGGAGGACGCGGTGGTCATAAGGGAAGGGCGGTACGTGGCCCTCATCGTCTCCAAGAAGAACGGACTGGTGCAAAACGAGTTTAAGAAGTTTTTCCAGGAGGGTGCCCAGTGACATTTGGTCCCTTTTCTTGAGAGAAACCCGCTTGTTCTTGATAGAAGAAGCGGGAAAAGAGAACTCATAATTCGCAGACGAAATGCGGCAGTCGGAGATAAATTTTCACCCGGCGGCAAAAGAATTTATAAATTAGCCCCCGCGCCGCTTTCTGGCGTGCCCCATCTTGTGCGGACAGCACAAAAAAGACCCAGGTAGGAAAAAATAAGTTTTAAACGGAGTGGCGCAGCGTAAGGCGAGGTGCCGCAACGAAGTATTCCATGTAAGGCAGGGCTGTGACTGTAAAAGGTCACAGTCCTGCTTTTTCAGGCCGTT
>CANASS010000058.1 GCA_947364395.1 uncultured bacterium | reverse complement strand
ATGCTTTGCGGCCTGCCAGGACATTTCTCTGGCAGGCCGCTTTTCGACAGGCTGACCCCGGACAGCTTTGCTGTCCGGGGCATAATCGTATTCTTTTATCCCACAGGCACGGTCCAGCTGTGGGCGTCCTCCACGGTGCCCCACTGGATGCCGGTGAGGGTGTCGTACAGCTTTTGAGTCAGCGGGCCGATGCTGCCCCCGCTGACGGCAGCCCTGCGGTCCTCCCAAGCCAGCAGGCCGATGGGGGACACCACCGCCGCCGTTCCGGTGCCCCAGGCCTCCTCCAGTGTGCCCGCCTGGGCTGCGTCAAACAGCTCCTGGGCGGAGATAAGCCTCTCCTCCACCGGGATGCCCCAGCTGCGGATCAGCTCCAGGCAGCTCTTGCGGGTGATGCCGGGGAGGACGGAGCCGGTGAGCTCCGGCGTGACCACAGTGCCGTTGATCTTGAACATCACGTTCATGGAGCCCACCTCTTCAATGTACTTGCGGTGGACGCCGTCCAGCCAGAGCACCTGGGAGAAGCCCTGCTCCTCCGCCCGCTCTCCGGCCCGGATGGAGGCGGCGTAGTTGCCGCCGCACTTGGTGAAGCCGGTGCCCCCCTTGACCGCCCGCACGTCCTCGTCCTCCACGTAAATCTTCACGGGGTTGATGCCCTCGGGGTAATAGGCCCCCACGGGGCAGCAGATGATGGCGAACAGGTAGCTGTGCGAGGCGTGGACCCCCAGGGAGCAGTCGGTGGCGATGATGAAGGGGCGTATATAGAGGGAGGTCCCCACCTTATGGGGCACCCAGGCCTGGTCGGCGTCCACAATGGCCTGGACGGCCTGGACGAAGTCCTCCTCGGGGATCTCGGGGATGCACAGGCGGCGGCAGGAGGAGTTCATCCGCCTGGCGTTCTCATAGGGGCGGAAGAGCTGCACCCTGCCCGCCGGGGTGCGGTAGGCCTTCATGCCCTCAAAGATCTCCTGGGCGTAGTGGAACACCATGCAGGACAGGTCGAAGGGCAACGGGCCGTAGGGCTCCACCCGGGGATCGTGCCAGCCCTGGCCGTCGGTGTAGTTCATCAGGAACATGTGGTCGGTGAAGGTCTTGCCGAACACCAGGGTGTCGGGATCGGGCTGGGGCTTCAGGGCGGCGGCGCGGGTGATTTTGATATCCAGCATAAGGATCGCTCCTTTGACGATGTAAAGTGATAATATTATACCAGCGTTGGTCCCCGGACGCAATGGTGATTTTGCTGAAATAAAGGAAACCTCTGAATAAACCGGCAAGAGCGGTTTGCGAGAGACTTTTCGCCGCAGCGAGGCGGGGAACTGCCCTGGAATACCTGCGGGCAAAAGCGGGGCGAGCACGGGCCCTCTGGAACAGTATCCAGAGGGCCCGTTTTTTTGCCATCCGCTCAGAACAGGCCGGAAATGACCCCGTTCTCGTCCACGTCGATCTTCTCCGCCGCAGGGACCTTGGGCAGTCCCGGCATGGTCATGATGTCGCCGGTCTGGACCACCACAAAGCCCGCCCCAGCGGAGGCCCTCACCTTGGACACGGTAACGGTGAAGCCCTCCGGGCGGCCCAGCTTGGCCGGGTCGTCGGACAGGGAGTACTGGGTTTTGGCCATGCACACCGGCAGGCCGCCCAGCCCCATGGCCTCCAGACGGTCCAGCTCCTTGGCTGCGGCCCCGGAATAGCTGACCCCCGCCCCGCCGTAGACGCGCTTGACAATGGTTTCGATCTTCTCCCGCAGGGGCCGGTCCAGCTCATAGGCGAAGCGGAAGTCGTGGGGCTGCCCGCACAGGCGCAGGACCTCTTCCGCCAGCTCAATGCCGCCCTGGCCTCCCCTGCCCCACACCTCGGACAGGGCCACGTTGACGCCCAGCTCGCTGCACCTGTCCCGGATGAGGGCCAGCTCCCTGTCGGTGTCGTTGACAAAGCGGTTGATGGCCACCACGCAGGGCAGGCCGTAGACCTGGGTGATGTTCTCCACGTGCTTGAGCAGGTTGGGCAGGCCCCTTTCCAGGGCCTCCAGGTTCTCCGACCCCAGGTCGGCCTTGGCAGCGCCGCCGTTGTACTTCAGCGCCTTCACTGTGGCCACAATGACCACCGCGCTGGGGTCCATCCCCGCCGCCCGGCACTTGATGTCCAGGAACTTCTCCGCCCCCAGGTCCGCGCCGAAGCCCGCCTCGGTGACCACGTAGTCCGCCAGCTTCAGGGCGGTGTCGGTGGCGGACACGGAGTTGCAGCCGTGGGCGATGTTGGCGAAGGGCCCGCCGTGGACCAGCGCGGGGGTGTTCTCCAAAGTCTGGACCAGGTTGGGCTTGATGGCGTCCTTCAGCAGGGCGGCCATGGCCCCCTGGGCCTTCAGGTCGGCGGCGGTGACGGGCTTGTCGTCGCAGGTGTAGCCCACGATGATCCGGGCCAGCCGCTCCTTCAGGTCTTTCAGGTCGGAGGCCAGACACAGCACCGCCATGATCTCGCTGGCCACGGTGATGTCGAAACCGTCCTCCCGGGGCACCCCCTGCATCCGGCCCCCCAGGCCGTCCACGATGTTCCGAAGCTGCCGGTCGTTCATGTCCACGCACCGCCGCCACGTGATCTTCTTCACATCGACGCCCAGGGCGTTGCCCTGCTGAATGTGGTTGTCCAGCATGGCGGCCAGCAGGTTGTTGGCCGCGCCGATGGCGTGGAAATCGCCGGTGAAGTGGAGGTTGATATCTTCCATGGGCACCACCTGGGCAAAGCCGCCCCCGGCGGCTCCCCCCTTCACCCCAAACACCGGGCCCAGGGAGGGTTCCCGCAGGCACAGCAGCACGTTTTTGTCCAGCCTCTTCAGGGCGTCGGCCAGACCCACGCTGGTGGTGGTCTTACCCTCCCCGGCGGGGGTGGGGTTGATGGCGGTGACCAGGATCAGCTTCCCCTTCCGGGGCCTGTCCCGCAGGGGGCCGATGTCGATCTTGGCCTTGACCCGGCCATAGTGCTCCAGCAGGCCCTCGTCGATACCCGCCTGGGCGGCCACCTGGCCGATGGGCAGCATGCTTGCGCTCTGGGCGATCTCAATGTCAGTCTTCACAGCGTATCCTCCTCATTTTCGGTTTCCATAATGGCGGTCATAACTCCTGATACGGAGAGTTATCCACAGCTTCCACAAGGTTTTCAACAACCTCAACACATACGGCCCCAATGGCTTTGGGAGAACCTACATATTTATGCAGGGCCCGAAAGCTTAGTTTTATAACAGGTTAAAGCGCAAAAAGCAGTTGACATAACAAAAGCAATTACCCTTTGGAGATATCCAGGCTGGCTTTGGCGTTCAGCTCCCACCCGGCGGTATGGCCCGCCAGGTACTCGTAATATCCCTGACTGCCGATCATGGCGGCGTTGTCGCCGCACAGGGCCAGGGGCGGGAGCCACAGCTTGGCCCCGGCCCGGGCGCAGGCGGCCTCCAGGTCCGCCCGGATGCGGCTGTTGGCGGCCACGCCCCCCGCCACGGCGATTTTACAATAGCCCGTCATGCGGCCGGCCTCCATCACCCGGGGGATCAGGGAGTCGGACACGGCGGCGGCAAAGGAGGCGGCCAGATCGTGGAGGTCCAGCGCCTCCCCCTTCTGCCGGGCGTTGTGGATGGTGTTGAGCACCGACGTTTTCAGCCCGGAGAAGGACATATCCAGCGGGTGGTCGGCCACGTGGGCCCGGGGAAATGAATACGCACTGTCATCACCGCCCTGGGCCATCCTGTCCATGGGCCCGCCGCCGGGGTAGCCCAGCCCCAGCACCCGGGCGGTCTTGTCGAAGCACTCTCCCGCCGCGTCGTCCCGAGTGCCCCCCAGCACCTCAAAATGGGTGTAATCCTTCACGTCCACCAGGGCGGTGGTGCCGCCGGACACGCACAGGCACAGGAACGGGGGCTCCAGGTCTGGGTGGGCGATATAGTTGGCGGCGATGTGGCCCCGGACGTGGTGGACGGGGATCAGCGGCACCCCCAGCCCAAAGGCGGCGGACTTGGCGAAGGACACCCCCACCAGCAGAGCCCCGATGAGGCCGGGGGCGTAGGTCACCGCCACCGCGTCAATCTCTTTTTTGGACAGCTCCGCCTGCCGCAAAGCCTCGTCCGCCAGACCGGAAATGGCCTCCACGTGCTTCCGGGAGGCGATTTCCGGCACTACGCCGCCGTAGACGGCGTGCATGTCCGCCGAGGAGGCGATCACCGAGGACAGCACCGTGCGGCCGTCCTTGACCACGGCGGCGGCGGTCTCGTCGCAGGAGGATTCAAAGGCCAGTATATTCATGCAATCACGCTTTCTGTGTGGTATTCAAAGTATTGGGAGGCCCTGCCGTCCTCCTCAAATTCCTCCACGAGCCGGAAACCGTTTTTCTTCAGCACCCGGATGGAGGCCAGGTTTTCTGAATACGTGAACGCGCCCACGGTCTTGAGGCCGAACCTGGGCACGATCTCCGCCAGAAACAGCCCGAGGGCCTGGGACGCCACGCCCCGGCCCCAGAGGGGCGGCTCAAAGACGCAGCAGCTCACCATGGCGCTGGGCGCGGCTTCCGGGTCGATGCAGTAGCACCACACGTCCCCCACGTGCCGCCCGTCCGCCAGGATGGTCCGCCCGAAGCTGGTCGCGCCGGGGAGCTGGGAGGCGTAAAAGTCCGCCGCCGCTTCCTCCGCCGTCCTGGCCTTCAGCGGGAGGGTGGCGCGGATGGCCGGGGTGTTCATCCGCTCAAAGGAACGGGCCGCGCTTTCGGCGGTGCGCTCCCCCAAGGCCGCCGGCGGCGATAGGACCAGCCGGTAGATATGGCTGGGATAGCGCACACCCATATGGTATTTCTCAAACGCCGCCGCCCGCTCCGGCACAAAGCCGCATTGTTCCAGCAGGGCTCGGGACGGGCAGTTTTCGTCGGCCGCCTCTGCCGTCAGCCATTTGCCGCCTTGGGCGCGGACCCAGCCAATAGCCAGTTCCACGATTTCCCGGCCAAAGCCCTGCCCCCAGCGGCTCTTATGGACGCAATAGCCAATGTCGTACCCCTCTCCGCTCTTGTCCGGGAACAGGCAGCAGGTGCCCACCCGCTCCTCCGTCCCGCTTAGGCAGGCGGTGAGGTAATAGCCGGTCCCACTGTCCTGAAGGGTGTCCAGCGCCTTTTGGAAGGGGGCGTCCACATAGTCCCAAGTGGGATCGCTGAGGTAGCGCCCGTTTTCTTCGTCCAGCCACATCCCGGCGGAAAAGTCCAGGTCGCCGGGCCTGTGGTCCCGGAGGTACAGCCGGGGCCCGGTCAGCGCCGCGCCGATCTTCATAGGGCCCCGCCCCCTTCCGGGAAGGCCTCCTCCACCCACTCCGGGGCGGGCTTGACGGCCTCGTCCGGCTTCAAGGGGAGCTGGATATACCGCTCCATATGGCCGGGGGAGAAGTACCCGGCGTACACCCCCCGGTGGAGGGCCTCCACCTTCCTGTCGCCGGTCTCCGGCCCCCGGTAGAGGCAGTTGAACCGCACCCCGAACAGGGCGCACTGGTAGTCCAGCACCCGGAAGCCGTTGCGCTCATAGAAGGCAAGACGGCGCTGGCGCAGCTCGTTGATGTCGGGGTCATGGGAGCAGGGGGCCTCCGCCTCGCCGAAGAGCTGGCCGTAGCGCTGGAACAGCAGCTCCAAAATTTTCGTGCCCTGCCCGGCGTTGCGCAGCCCCCGCAGCACCCCGAAATACTCCAGCAGCGCGCCGGAGCGGTCTTTTGTCAGCCACATCATGGCGTAGCCCACCGGCTGTCCGCCCTCGGTGATGAGCAGGGGGTCATACAGGCCCAGGTCCATCAGCCGGAGCATGGCCTTTAAGGGCTTCAGCTCCGAGTGGGGAAAATCCTCCACGATCTCGTTTTGGTAGAGGGCGGTGAGCTCCTCCTTGTTCAGCAGCTTCAGTTCCATGTTTCAACTCTCCTAAAATGTCAGCGTCATCAGCACCGCGTCCTCCCGCGGCGCGTCATAGTAGTTTTTCCGCCGTCCCACCGCCGCGAAGCCGTGCTTCTCATACAGGGCGATGGCGGGGGCGTTGGAGGCCCGGACCTCCAGCATGAGGCAGGCCAGGTGTTCCCGCCCGAAGCCGGTCAGGACGGACAGCAGGGCGTCCCCCACCCCCCGGCGGCGGGCGGGCCGGGCCACGGCGATGTTGTCCAGATTGCCCTCGTCCAGAATGACGGACAGCACGGCGTAGCCCAGCACCGCGCCGTCCTCCCCCTGGGCCAGCAGGACGGATACCCGGGGGTTTTCCAGCGCCTCCTGAAACAGCGCCTCGCTCCAGGGGTCGGCGGGGAAGCAGGTTTTTTCCAGCGCCGCCACAGCGGGCAGGTGATCTTTTGTCATCGGTATGATTTGAATTTTCACAGCGCCCTCCCAAGTTGGCTGCCGTGCGGAACCGTACAGGATTCCGCTTCCGGGCCGTCAGCGAACTAAAGTTCTTTTTCGGTTCCTTTTTCTTTCAAGAAAAAGGAACGCCCTTGACCCTACAGCCGCGACGCGGCCTCCAACGCCACCCGCAGGTGGGTTTCATAGTCCGACGCGGGCCGCGCACCCATCGTGCGGGGGTCCCAGGCGTCCCCATCCAGGCTGTCCTCGGCGTAGAGGAACTGATACACCGGCACACCTCGGAACCGCCCCACCGCCATGGCGGAGGCGCACTCCATATCTACGGCAATACAGCCCTCCGCCCTGCGTTTTTCCATGTTGTTCCGAGTCTCCCGGTAGAAGGCATCGGTGGTCCACACACGGCCCTTCACATAGGGCAGGTTCAGCGCGTCGAAAATTTCGCCCAGCCGCTGGGCGGTGGGGATGTCCACGTAATCGCTCACCGGCATGTAGTGGTAGCTGGTTCCCTCATCCCGGTAGGCCTGGGTGGGCAGGATGAAGCGGCCCGCCGCATGGGCCGAGTCCAGCACCCCGCAGGAGCCGTAGAGCAGCACCTTTTTCGCGCCCATGGCCAGCGCCTCCTCCAGCAGGCCGGCCGTCCCCGCGCCGCCGATGAGGGTCTGGAAAATGCCGATGCTCCGGCCGTTCCAGTTCAGCTTGTAGATGGGAACGTCCCGGCCCTCCCGGAGCGTGGCCACCACCTCAGCGGGGCAGAGGTGGTCCAGCACCTGGAAGGTCTCCTCCTTGAAGGTCATCACCACCGTTTCCGGGAAAGCGTCCGTGGGCTTGAAGGATCGCTGGTATTCAAATTTCACGATTTCCTCGGAATCGGGGTCAAAGGTGTCGAATAAGCTCATAATATGTCTCCCTTCCGTTCATGGGTAAGGGCTGCGGCTCGGCGGACCGCCTTATTGTGAATTCGGCGCGGAACAGCGGCGCACCGGGTCGCCGCACCCTACGACGGTCAATGACACTCCGCCCAGGTGCGTCCCGCCTTTGCGTCGGCCACCAGGGGCACCGACAGCGCGGCCACCCCCTCCATCTCCTCCTGGAGCAGGACCTTCACCTGTTCCGCCTCCCCCTCGGGGCACTCCACGATGAGCTCGTCGTGGACCTGGAGCACCAGCCGGGCCTCCAGCCCCTCGGCCCGCAGGCGGGCGTCCACCTTTATCATGGCCAGCTTGATGATGTCCGCCGCCGTGCCCTGGATGGGCATGTTCAGCGCCACCCGCTCGCCGAAGGAGCGGGTATTGAAGTTGGAGCTCTTCAGCTCCGGCAGCCAGCGCCGCCGCCCGTACATGGTGGACACAAAGCCGTCCTCCCGGCCCTGGGCCACCACCCGGTCCATATAGGAGCGCACGCCGGAATAGTGCTCAAAATACTTCTCCATATACTCCTTAGCCTGGGCCACGGAGACGTGGATGTCGTCGGACAGGGAGAAGGCCGAGATGCCGTAGACAATGCCGAAGTTGACGGCCTTCGCCGCCCGGCGCAGCTCCGGGGGCACCTGGTCCTGGGGGAGGCCGAACACCTGGGAGGCGGTGACGGTGTGGATATCCACCCCGGAGCTGAAGCCGCCGATCATGGCCTGGTCCCCGGACATGTGGGCCAGCAGCCGCAGTTCGATCTGGGAGTAGTCCGCGTCCACCAGCACCTTCCCCGCCGGGGCCACGAACATTTTCCGCATCTCCGCCCCCAGGGGGGTGCGCACGGGGATGTTCTGCAAATTGGGCTCGGTGGAGCTCAAGCGGCCCGTGGCGGTGACGGTGTTCTGGAAGCTGGTGTGGATACGCCCGTCTGCGGCGATGACCTTGCCCAGCCCCTCCACATAGGTGGAGTTCAGCTTGGTGAGCTGGCGGTAGTCCAGCACCTTGCCCACGATCTCATGCTTGGGCCGCAGCTTCTCCATCACGTCGGCGTTGGTGGAATAGCCGGTCTTGGTCTTTTTGATGGGGGGCAGGCCCAGTTTGTCAAAGAGAATGTGTCCCAGCTGCTTGGGGGAGAGAATGTTGAACTCCTCCCCGGCCAGGGCGTAAATCTCCTGCGTGAGCACGTCGATCCCCAGCTGAAGCTGCTTGCCGAAGTGGGCCAGAGCCTGACCGTCCACCAGCACCCCGGCCTTTTCCATCCGGGCCAGCACCGGGCACAGGGGGAGCTCAATGTCCGTCAGCACCGGCATCAGCCCCAGCTCCTCCAGCTTGGGCTTGAACAGCTGGTAAAAGGCCTCGATCCAGGCCGTGTCCTCATACCAGGCGGTCTGCTCCTTCAGCTCATCGGTGAGGAAGGAAAGCTGCTCCCCCTCCTGGAGGGCCGCCTTCTGCTCCACTGCCTTTTTGAAGTAGGACGCGGCCAGCTTGCGGATCTCGTAGCTGCCCGCCGTGGGGTCCAGGAGATAAGCGGCCAGCTCCGTGTCGAACACGAAGCCCGACCCCTCGATTCCCTCGTCCAGCAGCCCTCGGCACAGCTCCTTGACGCCGTGAACCGCCTTTTTTACTGCGGGGCCGAACAGTGCCGCCAATAGGGCGCGGTAGTCCCCCTCATAGGAGGCGGCGCGGATATCGTAGAGGTACGCCCGCCTGCCGTCGTCCTCGCCCAGGCTCACCGCCACCCCGTCCAGAGCGGGCAGGGGCAGAACGGCCACGCAGTCCGCCCCCTCCCACTTGGGCAGGGCGGCGGCGAAATCCGCCTCCGTGAGGACGGGCACTATGGTAACCTGAACCTCCTCCTCCGGCTCCGCCTCGGGGGCGGAGGCCGCAGGGCCGGGGGTGAGCTTCAGCTTGTCGATGAGCTTGTTGAACTCCAGCTGAAGCAGCTTTTCATACAAAGCCGGGCCGTCGAAGGGCCTGCGCTCCGCGTCCGCCGGGCGGAAGTCCATGGGCGCGTCGGTGCGGATGACGGCCAGGTCATAGCTCAGCCGGGCGTCCGCCTCCCCCTCGGTGAGCTTTTTGATGACGCCCGGCTTGGCGTCGATATCCGGGAGCTTTTCATAGATGGCGTCCACCGTCTGATACGTCTGGATCAGGGCCATGGCGGTCTTTTCCCCCACCCCCTTCACGCCGGGGTAGTTGTCGGAAGAGTCCCCCATCAGCGCCTTCAGGTCGATCATGTGGATGGGGTCGAAGCCGTACTCCGCCCGGAACTCCTCGGGGGTGACGTTCCGGGTGGTGGTCTGGCCCATGCGGGTGGTCACCAGCTTCACGGAGGTCTGTCCGTCAATGAGCTGGAGGGAATCCTTGTCCCCGGTGACAATGACTGTCTCCCCCCCCTGGGCGGCGTTCACCCGGGCCATGGTGCCCAGCAGGTCGTCGGCCTCCCAGCCCTCCAGCTCGTACCGGCGGATGTTCATGGCGTCCAGCACCTCCTTGAGCACCGGCATCTGGACGGCCAGTTCCTCCGGCATCCCCTTGCGCTGGGCCTTGTACTCGGCGAAGGCCTTGTGGCGGAAGGTGGGGGCCCGCATGTCGAAGGCCACCGCCAGACCCTGGGGCCGCTCCTCGTCCAGCAGCTTGAGCAGGATGTTCAAAAAGCCGAAGATGGCGTTGGTGGGCAGGCCCTCCCGGGTGGTCAGGTTCTGACTGACGCCGTAAAAGGCCCGGTTGACGATGGAATTGCCGTCGATAACCATGAGCTTCATAAGGGGACACCTCGCATTGTGATGAGAATGATATAGTATACCACTTTTCGGCCCTGGAAGCAAGCGGCGGGGGACGTTCTTCCCGCCCTGGGGCCGGTGAGCCAGAAGTCAAGAATAAATTGCAGTAAATTAGAATAATCAGCACAGCGCACAAA
>CANASS010000057.1 GCA_947364395.1 uncultured bacterium | reverse complement strand
GATCGAGGTAGATAAAGAGGGGAATGTTGACATCTACCTGCGCCTTTTGGGCGATCTAGGGCTGGACAGTACCGTTCTAATTAGCGATAACCTTACACAAGGACCTGAGCGAACGCCTGCCCGCCATCAACCGGGGGCTGTATCAGCAGGTGAAGGAGATCCTCAACGAGAACAAGGCGGAGCGCCACATCCGGGGGGGCATCGCCACCAGGAAAAAGTACAAAGGGGAATAAAATGGGCGGGCCTTTTTCAAGGCCCGCCCTTGGCGTGCAGGTGGGAATCAGTGGCACCGGCCGTGATGGCCGCCGTACCGGACGCCGGAGGCGGCGCCCTGGTAGTAGGGGCAGCTCCCGTCGCAGTAGCCGCTGGCGTGGTTGGCGCCGCAGTAGGTCACGCCGCTGTGGACGTGGCGGCCGGTGAGGGTGCAGCCCTCTACCTCGCACAGGGGGTAGCAGCTGCCATTGCACAGGCCGTGGCCGTCGTGGGTGTGGCCGCAGTACAGGGTCTGGTTGTGATAGTGCCAGCCGGTGAGGGTGCAGTCCTCCACGGCGCAGGGCTGGGCGGCGCTGCGGACAGCGCGTCCGCTGCGGCAGCCGCCGTGGGCAAAGGCGGCGGGGACCAGCAGGGAGACGGCGCACACCGCCGCCAGCGCGGAAAGCAAGATACGCTTGACAAACATAATGTTCGACCTCCAAAAGAATGTTGTCAGTCAATTGTTGTGGTGACTATTGCCATCGTCATGATAGCACACCGTGGAGTGGAAAGCAATACCTTTTGCAAAAATTTTTTAGGACTGCCGCCCGGCCTCCCGCAGGTCGGGAAGGGTGACGTCCCGAATCCATTTGCCGCTCCTGAACCGCCACAGGCCCACGAAGCTTTTCACCAGGCTCTCGCTCATCATGCCCAGGTACACCCAGAAGATGCCCAGCCGGAACACCAGACCGGCCAGGGCGGCGATGGGCAGAGCCACCACCCACAGAGGGGCCAGGTCGATGACGGTGGCCATCTTCACGTCCCCGCCCCCCCGGAGCACCCCCACGATGTTGGTGGTGTCGAAAGAGCGCAGGGGCAGGAGGAGGAACACCATGGTGAGCATCATGGTGCAGATGTCCCCCGCCGAGGGGGTGAGCTTGAACAGGGGGTAGAGCACCGGGATCACCAGCAGGTGCAGCAGCGCCAAAAACGCCCCGCCCGCCGCTATGCCGAAGAGAAAGGCCAGTACGTCCAGCAGCGCGCCCAGGGAGCGCACCTGATCCGCCCGGCCTGAGCCGATTTCCTGCCCCACCAGGATGGCGGCGGTGCCGGCGATGGCGAACACGCCCACCGTGCACAGGTTGGTGATGTTGCCCGCGATGGCGTAGGCCGCCAAAATCTCCTCCGAGCCCTCCATGTGGCCCATGATGGTGGGGAACAGAGAGGACCCAAGGCCCCAGAAGGTCTCGTTGCACATCACCGGGGTGGAGAAGCGGACAAACCGGCGGACCATCTCCCCCCCGGGCCGGAACAGCAGGACGGGGTCCAGCTTGAATTCCCTGTCCAGAACGGCCCAGCCCACGGCGATGGCGCAGGACAGCACCCGGGCCAGCAGGGTGGCCAGGGCCGCGCCCTCCACACCCATCCGGGGAGCGCCCAGGTTGCCGAAGATGAACACCCAGTTGAGGAAGGTGTTGCAGGTCATGGACACGGCCAATATGTACAGGCCCCGCTGGGGGTTGCCCATGGCCCGGTGGACGCCGTTGTACACCTGGACAAAGCTGTCGAAGAAGTAGGACCAGCCCACAATCCGGGCGTACTGGGCGGCGGTGGCCACCACCTGGAGATCGTCCCCGAACAGGGACATAAATTGCAGGGGGAAGAAGCCCATAATGAGGGCAAAGACCAGCCCGATGAATCCGGCGGCGTACATGCCGATGCCCATCACACGGTTGATGGCCTCCGTGTTCCCCTTGCCCCGGTACTGGCTGATGAGGACGGCGGAGCCGCTCTGTATGCCGAACATCATGAGCTGGACCACAAACACCGGGATGTTGGCCAGAGTCACCCCCGCCAGAGGTCCCTGGCCCATGGTGCCCACCATGAAGGTGTCCACCAGGCCCAGAGAGTTGGTAATCAGGTTTTGAAGCAGGATGGGCAGGGCCAGCGCCAGCAATCTGCGGTAAAAGCCCGGCTCCCGGTGGAAAAGCTTTAACATTTTGCCAAATGCTCCTTTATCAGACGAATATCTTCCAGATCTTTTTCCCGGCCAAGCTTTTCTTTCATTTTTATTATTCCCTCTATGGAGACGACCGGGAACCCCTCCACGAAAAGGACCTTATCCTCAATCCAGTTTTCAAACAGCTCAATCCTGCGGGAGAAAACGATCTTTCTGCTTCCGTCAGGGAGCGTCTCTGCGGGACATCCACTCCGCTCCAGCTGATCGGCCATGGGGGTGGTGCACCCCAGATCAATATCCCGGGCCGCGTCCCGAATACCGTACAGCACCATAGCGGCCCCTGAGGTCACCCAGTAAGCGTCCGGGTCGAAGGCCGCTTCCTTCAGCAAACATATGATATCTGCTTTATGTAACATGGAATCTCCCTCCGGCGGCGGGGTCACGAAAGGGTGGTGAACAGGCTGTCCGCCGCGTCCCGCAGGGCGGATACCAGCGCGTCCGTCTCCTCCTCCGTGGAGTCCGGGGAGAAGGACAGCCGCAGGGCCCCGTCCAGCCAGGGCTTGGGCAGGCCCATGGCGGCGAACACGTGGCTGGGCTTTCCCCTGTGGCAGGCGGAGCCGGAGGAGACGCACACGCCCCGGTCCCCCAGCACCCGGACCACCACCTCGCTCTTGTAGCCGGGGAGGGTCACGGCGCAGATGTGGGGGGCGTCCCCGGCGGAGATGACCTCCAGCTTGGGGACGGCCTCCTTCAGCTTGGACAGGGTGTATGCCTTGACGGCGGCGGTCCGCTCCAGCCGCCCGGCGTCCGCCGAACAGGCCCGGACGGCGGCGGCAAAAGCGGCGGTCTGGGCCGTGGCCTCGGTGCCCGAGCGCAGGCCGTCCTCCTGGCCTCCCCCGGTGAGCAGGGGGCGCAGGCGCACCCCTTTTTTAATGTACAGGGCCCCCACGCCCTTGGGGGCGCCGATCTTATGGCCGCTGACGGACACCAGGTCCGCGCCCAGGCCGGCCAGGGGCTCCGGCGTTTTCAAAAAGCCCTGCACCGCGTCACAGTGGAACAAAATGGCCGGGTCGGCGGACTTCACCGCCTTGACGCAGTCCGCCACGGGCAGGACCGCCCCCGTTTCGTTGTTCACCAGCATCATGGACACCAGCGCCGTGTCCGGCCGCAGGGCGGCGGCCAGCTGTTCCACGGTGATCCGCCCCGCCCGGTCCGGCTTCAGGTACGTGACCTCGTACCCCTGGCGCTCCAGGTCTTTGCAGGTCTCCAGCACGGCGGCGTGCTCTATGGCGGTGGTGATAATGTGCTTTCCCCGGCGGCGGTTCAGCTCCGCCCCCCGGCGGACGGCCCAGTTGTCCCCCTCCGTGCCGCAGGAGGTGAAGTACACCTCGCCCGGGGCGCAGCCCAGGGCCTGGGCCAGGGACTCCCGGTCCTCCCTCACCCGCTGGGCGGCCTGCCGGGCGTACCCGTACCGGGAGGAGGGGTTGCCGAATTGCCCCAGGGCGGCGATCAGGGCCTCCGCCGCCTCCGGACGGACGGGGGTGGTGGCGGCGTAATCAAAATAGACGAGCTTTTCCATGGCGGTTTTCCTCCCGGCGGAATTGCAGTCCTTGTATTGTAATGGTTTGCGGGGAAAAAGTCAACGGGGTTTGCGCAGGATGGAAAACACGCCCTGTCTCCGGGGAGACGGGGCGTGTTCCTTTTTCTTTGGAAAAGAAAAAGGAAGCGAAAAAGAAACTTTGACTGGTTATGAGGCGAGGCGTTATCGCGCAATTTCCGCTGGGTGACGGGCGTTTAGTGAAACAGGGCCGCCAGGGACTGAGCGTAGGGCGGGCGGCAGATCCCCTTTTCCGTGACGATGCCGGAGATCAGGGTGTGGTCCGTCACGTCAAAGGCGGGGTTGTAGCACTTCACCCCCACCGGGGCCATGGGCTGGGCGTAGAATTTGGAGCGGATCTCCTCCGGGTCCCGCAGCTCGATCTGGATTTCCTCCCCGGTGGGGCAGTTCAGGTCGATGGTGGAGGTGGGGCCCAGCACATAGAAGGGGACGCCGTAGTGTCTGGCCAGGATGGCCACGCCGCTGGTGCCGATTTTGTTGGCGGCGTCGCCGTTGGCCGCCACCCGGTCGCAGCCCACAAAGCAGGCGTTCACCCAGCCGTTTTTCATGACCATGGAGGCCATGTTGTCACAGATCAGGGTCACGTCCACCCCCGCCTTGTCCAGCTCGTAGGAGGTGAGCCGCGCGCCCTGGAGCAGGGGGCGGGTCTCGTCGGCGAACACCCGGAATTTCATCCCCCGCTCCGTCCCCAGCAGCAGGGGGCCCAGGGCGGTGCCGTACTGGGAGGTGGCCAGCGGCCCGGCGTTGCAGTGGGTGAGCATCCCGTCGCCCTCCTTGATGAGGGTGAGGCCGTATTCCGAGATGGCCCTGCACATGGCGATGTCCTCTTTGTGGATGGCGATGGCCTCTTCCACAAGGGCGTCCGCGATGGCGGGGGGGTCCGCGTGAGGCATGGAATGGGCCAGCCGCCCCAGCCGGGTCAGCGCCCAGCTCAGGTTCACCGCCGTGGGCCGGGAGGAGTTGAGATACTGGGACAGCTGGTGAAGCTGGGCCCGGAACTGGTCCGGGGGCAGGGCTTTTCGCTGCTCCGCCAGGGCGGCCAGACAGTACCCGGCGCAGATGCCGATGGCCGGGGCTCCCCGGACCCGCAGCAGCCGGATGGCCTCGAACATCTCCTCCGGCGTGCGCAGGGTGAGGTACTTGACCTCGTTGGGCAGAAGGGTCTGGTCCAGAATGACCACGCTGGTCCGGTCATCCCCCAGGCGGACGTGGCCGCTGAGATATTCTGACATAAGATTGGCTCCTCTCTCAAATAAAATCGGCCGCAATCCAGCGGTCCAGCGCCCAGATCAGCTGGCTTAGATTGTCCTCGTCGTGCTCCACCTCCCGGCTGAACCGGGTCCACAGGGCGGCTTCCTCCCCCGGCTGGAAAAGAGACAGGTGGTACAAAACAGAGCAGGCGGCGCATACGAAAGCGGCGCGGCCATAGAGCGCGTCGTCGTTCACCGCCTTGTGCCAGTGGCGGAACACCAGGTAACAGGCCAGATTGGATAGCTGGCGCTCCCAGCGGGGGTTGGCCCGCTCATACCCTGTCCGCAGGGCGGGATAATCCGCCGGGGACAGGGCGGAGAGCTGCTTGGCCCGCTCCTTCAGCAGTTCGGGCCAGGAGGGGCGCAGGGGGTCCAACCCGGCCAGCAGCTCCAGCAGGGGGACAGCCGGGCCCTGCCGCCGGGAGGGATCGGGCCCGCCCGTGGGTGGAAGGGGGAGGGAGGCCATTCGGCCATATTCCCCCCTGCCGATGAAGCCCTGAAGGGTTTCCGCATGGATCAGCAAGGCCCGCAGCTTCTCCCAGATGGCCCCCGCGCCCCCGTCCAGCAGGGCCAGGACCTGGGCGCGGCTGTGCTCCAGCCCCCTCAGCAGGTCTGGGTCCACGCCCTCAAAGGGCGGGTCCTCTATGCCGTCGTCCGCCTCAATCAGCGTAAACCGGGGGGCCTCCAGCAGAAGCCTTGCCGCCTCGGGACAGGAGACGGCAAGGGAGGATTCAGTGAGACAGCCGAACTCCTCAATGAACCGGGGGTAGGCGGCGCAGTGGGCGCAGAGATGCTCCTCCCCCCAGTCCCGCTGGATGGCGCACAGGCCGTCGGGGGTCAAAAGGGCGCACAGACCCGTTTCGTCCAGGCGGAAGCACACATCCCCGTCCTCGTCGGCGACGAGATTGCGGGCGACGCGCTCCCGCAGAGGGGAGGGGGCGGCGGCGTAATCCGCCAAAGCGTCCCCGTCGAGGGCCACCGACCAGTCCCGGCAGCAGGTGTCCGGGCAGGACCCGCCCAGGCACTGGAATGTATCGTAATAGTTTGGGCGGCGGTCAATCATAAAAGCGCTCCTTATAGAACCTGTATTCACAACCTCAATTCACCGTCTGGCCGGATGTTTTCCCCACATGCGGCGTTAAATTTTCTTGAAATAAACCCAATTATTCCTGCGAAAATTTGCCTTGCCTGTGGGAAAAATCCCTCGGCCATCCGGTGGCCTCGGCTGTGAATACAGGTTCTTAGGGTTCGTCGTCCTTTTTCACCAGGATGGTGAGGGCCACGCACAGCAGGGCGGCTACGGTGTAGATAACCGGCGCGGCCTGCTTCCACAGGTCCAGCCCGTAGCCCAGGCCCACGTACAGCGCCGTGGCGGCCACCATGCCCACACCCCAGATCCGGCCCACCCGGCGCTGGGCCGGGGTCATTTTCTCCTCTGGGAAGCCGTATTTGGAGTGCTGGATGCCCGCCCAGGTGAGGGCGGCGGCGGTGACGGTGACGCACAGCAGGAACAAGGTCCCGCACAGGGCGTCCCACTGGTCCTTGCTGAACTGGGCGGGGGCGAGGGGCTCCAGGGGGATCATGGCGGTGAGCCCCAGCAGCAGAAGGACGATGGGGATGGCGATGAGGGCGGGGAAGCGGCGCTCAAAGCGGTTCATCTCCTCCGTGGTGTAGCAGGGGCCGATGCCGGGGTGCTGGCGCAGGAAGGTGTCGTGGCCCATGCCTGAGAGGATGAAGGTGGTGACGGCGGCGGAGAGGAACAGGAAAAAAATCACTCCCGCCCACATTTCAAGGGCGAAAAACTCACCCACAAACAGCATGAGCGTGACGCCCAGCAGTATCAGGACCACCCCCGCCGTCGTGGCGGCGGCAAAGGTGTTCATGTGCTGGTCCCAGAGGGACGCGTCCTCGCCGAAGCGCCGGGACACGTCGCCCCGCAGCAGGGTGTCCATGTCACAGTGGAAGAGGGCGCACAGGCGCAGGATGGCCTCTGTCTCCGGGTAGGAGGAGTTGGACTCCCACTTGCTCACCGACTGGCGGGAGACTTCCATTTTCTCCGCCAGGTCCTCCTGGGTCATGCTGGCGCGCTTGCGCAGAAATTGCAGATTTTCACCGAATGTCATGGTGACGACCTCCTTTCAAGGTGCCCTAATTTTAGAGCGGACACCCTGTTCAGGCCACCAATTTTCTGTTGCGTTTGGGTTGCGGGACGTAAATTTGCGGTTGCGGAGGGCCAAGGGCCTTCCTTTTTTCGTTGGAAAGAAAAAGGAAGCGAAAAAAGAAACGTTTGAACATCTCTCCGCTATGTGTTTCATGGCAGGGAAAAACGCAATGGGACGAAAGTGGTAATGGGCTGCGATTGACGCGGTCAGTGCATGATAGAAGTTTAAAGTTTCTTTTTATCCCGCTTTTTCTTTTCAAAGAAAAAGCGGGCCGCCAGAGGCAATAATCATTTCTGCAACTTTTATCCCGTCCACGGCGGCGGAGGTGATTCCCCCGGCGTAGCCCGCCCCCTCGCCGCAGGGGTAGAGCCCGGGCAGGGCGGGGGACTGGAAGGAGGCGTCCCGGAGGATGCGCACCGGGGAGGACGAGCGGGTCTCAACTCCTGTCAGCACCGCGTCCGGGTGGGCGAAGCCGCGGAGCCTGCGGCCAAAAAGGGGAAGAGCTTCCTTCAAGGTGTCCAGCACGTAACCGGGGAGCACGCCGTCCAGGGCGGTCCAGGAGACGCCGGGGCGGTAGGTGGGCAGGATGGACCGGGGGCCCGCGGAGGGGCGGCCCGCCAAAAAGTCTCCCACCAGCTGGGCCGGGGCGCGGAAGCCGCCGCCCCCCGCCTCAAAGGCGGCCCGCTCCCACCGCTCCTGGAAACGGACGCCGGCCAGGGGGCCGTCCCCGCCGAAGTCCTCCGGGTTCACCCCCACCAGAAAGCCGCCGTTGATGTTGGCTCCCTCCCGGGCCCGGAGGCTCATGCCGTTGGTGACCACCTGGCCGTGTCCGCTGGCGGCGGCCACCACCTGCCCGCCTGGACAGACGCAGAAGGTGAAGGCCGACCGGCCCGAGGGCAGGTGGCAGGACAGCTTGTAGTCGGCGGCGGGGAGCTTGTCCCAGAACGCGCCGAACTGGGCCCGGCTGACAGCCTCCTGGCTGTGCTCGATGCGCACGCCGATGGCAAAGCTCTTGCGCTCCATGGGCAGGCCGGATTCATATAACATTTGAAAGGTGTCCCGGGCGGAGTGGCCGGGAGCCAGCACCAGCGTGTCGCAGGGAATGGGGGCGGCGCAGGGGCCGTCATCGGTTGTCACTGTGACGCCGGACAGCCGCCCGCCGGTCCGGATCAGGCCGGTGAGCTGGTGGCCGAAGCGGACGTCCGCGCCCAGCGACAGCAGTTCCCGGCGAATGGACTTGACCACGTTTCGGAGGACATCGGTGCCGATGTGGGGTTTGTGGGACCATTTGATGTCCTCCGGGGCCCCGTGGGACACGAAGGTGTCAAACACGTGGGAGACGCGGGGGTCGTTGATCCCGGTGGTCAGCTTGCCGTCGGAGAAGGTTCCCGCGCCTCCCTCCCCAAACTGGACGTTGGAGGAGGCGGACAGACAGCCTGCGGCCCAGAAGCGCTCTACATCCGCAGTGCGCTGGTCCACATCCCGGCCCCGCTCCAGCACGATGGGCCGCAGGCCCGCCCGGGCCAGAGTCAGGGCGGCGAACAGCCCCGCCGGACCCATCCCCACCACCACCGGAGGCAGGGAGGAGGTCCGGCCCAGGGTGGGCGGCACATAGGGCGCATCGGCTGCCGCCGTCACGTTTCTGAGGGCCCGGCGGAGGACCGATTCTTCTTTTCTTTTATTTAATGTAGCGCGGACGGTGTACACCAGATGGATATCGTGCTTTTTTCGGGCGTCGATGGACAGGCGGTGGAGGGACAGCTCCAAAATATCGTCCGGGTGGACGCCCAGGAGCTTGGCGGCCTTCTGCCGGAGGACCTCCTGTGTCCCCTCCGCGTCCACCGGGAGGCTGAGATTGGATATCTGAAGCATGGCTCAGCTTTGGGATTCCTGGGTGATTCGGCTGAGATCATAGGGAGTGGTCTGGTAGACGTAGTAATTCAGCCAGTTGGTGTACAGCAGCTGGCCCGAGCTGCGCCAGTTGACGATGGGGGACAGGCTGGGGTTGTCGCCGGGGAAGTAGTGGGCGGGCAGGTCCGGGTCCAACCCCCGCTTCACGTCCCGGAAATACTCCTGGGCCAGGGTGTCGTCATCGTACTCCGGGTGCGCGAACACAAAGAATCGCCGGTTGTCCGAGCTCTTCACCCCGAACACCCCCGCCTCGTGGGACAGAGCCAGGATCTCCAGCTCCGGCTTTTCCAGCAGCTGCTCCATGGTTACCTCGGTGTAGCGGGAGTGAGGGGCGTAGAAGCTGTCGTCAAAGCCCCGGAACAGCGGGGAGCGCTTGCGGATGATGGTATGCTCAAAAACGCCGGACAGCTTGTGGGGCAGGGAACGCTTCTCCACACCATAATGGTAGTACAGCCCCGCTTGGGCTCCCCAGCAGATGTGGAAGGTGGAGTGGACATGGGAACGGGTCCAGTCCATGATCTGGCAAAGCTCCTCCCAGTAGTCCACCTCCTCAAACTCCAGGTTTTCCACCGGAGCGCCGGTGATAATCATGCCGTCGAACTGCTGGTCCTTTACCTGATCGAAGGTGGTGTAGAAGGATTGCAGGTGGGCCACGTCCGTGTTCTGGGGGGTGTGGCTCTTGGTCTGGAGCAGATGTACATTGACCTGGAGGGGCGTATTGGACAGCTTGCGCAGCAGCTGGGTCTCGGTGACGATCTTGGTGGGCATCAGGTTGAGGATGAGCAGGCTCAAGGGGCGGATGTCCTGGTGCAGGGCGCGGCGCTCCGTCATGACAAAGATGTTTTCGCTCTCCAACACGCTGGTGGCGGGGAGAGAGTCGGGGATACGGATGGGCATGGTCAAACCTCCTTGGGGGTCATTATTATAATAGATACATCCTAGGGTAACACAGGCGGGGAGGTTTCGCAAGTATAAAAAGCGCTGAGCCGCAGCGCGCGCGGGGGGAGGGTGTGAGGGTGAGGAAAGGGACGGCGGAAGGGGTCAAAAAGGCGGAGGCGAAAAAAATCGAAAAAAGATGAAAAAAGGTGTTGACAAAGGGCGTGGGGTCTGGTATATTAGCAAAGCGCTCGGC
>CANASS010000056.1 GCA_947364395.1 uncultured bacterium | reverse complement strand
AGCTGATGCGCGAGCCTGACGCCAACGGGCTGGACAAAGTGGAGGCCATGAAATACACCTACCGCCGCCTGCGGCTGGACTGCCTGGTGGTGCTGGGGGGCAACGGCAGCCAGAAAACCGCCAACCTGCTGAGCGAGGAGGGTCTGAACGTCATCGGCCTGCCCAAAACCATCGACAACGACCTGTGGGGCACCGACACCACCTTCGGTTTCCAGTCCGCCATCGGCATCGCCACCGACGTGATCGACTGCATCCACACCACCGCCGCCTCCCACAACCGGGTGTTCATGGTGGAGGTCATGGGCCACAAGGCGGGCTGGCTGACCCTGAACGCCGGCATGGCCGGCGGCGCGGACATCATTCTCATCCCGGAGATCCCCTACAGCATTGACTCCGTCATCGCCAAGATCAACCAGCGGGCCAACGCCGGCCACGGCTTCACCATCCTGGCGGTGGCCGAGGGGGCCATGTCCAAAAAAGAGGCGGAGATGTCCAAGAAGGAGTACAAAAAGCACATGGCGGAGCTGTTGGAGCAGTATCCCTCCGTGTCCTACGCCATTGCCGACAAGATCCTCAAAAAGACGGGCAAGGAGGTCCGGGTCACCGTCCCCGGCCACATGCAGCGGGGCGGCACCCCCTGCGCCTATGACCGGGTTCTGTCCTCCCGGCTGGGGGCCACGGCGGCGCTGATGATCTCCAAGGGCGAGTTCGGCAATATGGTTGCCATACACGACCACGTCATCACCTCCGTACCCCTGAAGGAGGTGGCGGGCAAGCTGAAAACCATCGACCCCAAGTCCGACATCATCACCGAAGCCCGCCTGCTGGGCATCAGCTTCGGCGACGACTGAGCGCAGCTCCATGGGACCGCCCCAGGCCGGGGCGGTCCTTTTTTGCGAAAAAGTCGAAATTGGGGTGAACCTTTCGCCCCGCTCGGCGGTATATATCAGTGAAGGGAGGCGGGGCCCATGACGATAGACCAGTATATCCAGCGCTACGGGCGGCGGCTCTACGGGCTGTGCCGCGTCCTTTGCCCCCACCCCTTCGACGCGGACGACCTGTACCAGGAGACCTGGCTCCGGGTCCTGAAGCACCTGGACCGCTACGACCCCAGCCGGGCCTTTGAACCCTGGCTGGCCAAAATCTGTGTCAACACCCACCGCAGCGCCCTGCGGCGGCTGGCCCGCTCTCCCCTGCTGGACTTTGCCAGCGGTCAGGACAAGGACCGGCTGCTGGACTCCATCCCAGCCCCGGAGGGGAAGGACTACCTCCCTCTGTACGAGGCGGTGGGGAAGCTGCCCGACAAGCTGCGGCAGGCGGTGGCGCTGTTCTACTTTCAGGGGATGGACCTGGCCGCCGCCGCTCAAACGCTGGGCATCCCCGTGGGCACCATGAAATCCCGGCTGAACAAGGCCCGGAAACTGCTGAAGGAGGCGCTGGCCGATGAAACAGACCTGCGATTTTGAACGCTTCGACCCGCCCCCCCTGACGGAGCGCACCCTCCGGCGGAAGCTGGAACGGCGGGAACAGCGGAGGCGCACCGTCCTGCTGGCGGCGGCGGGGGCGCTGCTGGAGCTGGCCTTGCTCCTGCTGGGACTGCTGTACCTGGAGCTCTCCCCTGCCCTGGGCCTGGGCTGTATCTGCTTCGCCCTGACCTCCATGGGGGGCAGCGGGGCCATCGCCATCGTCTACACCCAAAAAGGAGGGGAATACCGTGAAAACCGCGCTTTTTAGCTTTTTTTTGATCGTCCCCATCGTGCTGATCCTCTTTGCCCTCATCGGGGTGTACGTCTACCGGGACGCCAAGCGCCGGGGGATGAACGCCGTCCTGTGGACCCTCATCGCCCTGCTCTCCCCCGCCCTGGTGGGGTTCATCATCTATCTGCTGGCGCGGAACAGCTATTCCGATTTGGAGTGCCCCCAGTGCGCCGCCCCGGTGGAGGAGGACTACCTGGCCTGTCCCCGGTGCGGGGCAAAGCTGCGGCCCGCCTGCCCCGGCTGCGCCGCCCCCGTGGAGCCGGACTGGAAGGTGTGCCCCCGGTGCGCCGCCCCCCTGGACGGGGCGGACAGCGGCGTGATGCCTCCCCACAGGAGGCAGGACAAGGGCCTGCGGAAAATTTTGATCGCCGTCATTCTGGCCCCCCTTCTGCTCATCGTTTTTGCCGTGCTGAGCTTCGTCCTATTTCTGTCCCCCGCCTACATGAGCTCTGCCGCCTTGCAGGAGGTCACCTTCGACGAATATGACCAGCAGCAGCCCTCGGAGACGGTGAAAAACGCCGTCCACAGCTGGCTGGACGGTCTGGAGGTCCGGGAGGACCGGGCCTACGCCCTGCGGTACGACTACTACGACGAGCCGGCTGATGTGAACAAGTACTATTTCCTCATCTACGTCCCCGCCGGGGGCGGCCAGAGCCATTTCAGCACTGGAATGGGTTCAGGCCTGTTCGGCTCCACCTTCAACCTCGAACTGGAGCGCACCGGGGACAGCGGCTCCCTGCTGTGCGCCCAGGTTCAGGGCGAGAAGAGGCCCCCCAGGCTGGAAATCACCCTGGACGGCAAGCGCATCCCCTGCCAGGTGTCGGTACGGGACTACAACCCCACCACCTTCTTCATCATCCCCGACTACTCCCAGCCGGAAACAGAGGAAGCTCAGACGCTCCCCGCCGTTTGTGTAATCAGCCAGATGGAGAACGGCCAGTGGGACGCCTCGGTGAGCAAACAGACGGCGGTGGACGACCCGGACCTGCTGCGCAAGCTCATGGCGGCCATCGACAGCGGAGAGCGCCTCCCCACCAGCCATCCCATCTACGAGGGAATAGACGATGCCTTTGCAAACAGTTTTTCCATTCTCATCTATTATCAGTTTTTCCCGGAGGAGGCGATCCCGTTCACCCACTTCATGGTGTGCAGGCAGGACGGGGTATGCTACCTGTTTGACAATCGAATCCGCGTTGGCGGCAATATCCGGCGGCTGGACGGGGACTTCTACGGCCTGCTGGAAAGCCTGTTCTGACCCCCTCTTACGGCTCCGTCCCCTCCGGGGCGGGGCCGTTCACATTTTGTTTACGCCCCGGAATGAAAAATCCCTCCCCATTCCGCCCTAAATGTGGTATACTGCCTTTCGACTCTTTTCCCCTTTTATCCCCCAACAAGAAAGGCTGTGACCAATCCCATGAACACATTTTACGACCTGAGCCTGTATCTGCTGGTCTACTCCTTCCTGGGGTGGGCGGCGGAGGCCGGGTGGTACGCCGTCACCCGGCGGAAATTCTGCAACCGGGGCGTGGTGGCCCTGCCCCTGGTGCTGGCCTACGGCTTCACCTTCGTGCTGCTGCTGATTATCCTGCCCACCCTGACGGGGCACCACATCCAGTCCTTCCTGGCGGTCATGGTGGTGTCCGCCGTGGTGGAGCGCATCGGCGACCACTTCTTCCAGCGGGTGGGCCCCAAGATCCAGTGGACCCAGGAGCGCAGCCGCCTGCTGTCCGGCACCGGCAAGGGGCTGCTGTCCACCGCCCTGGTGGCGGGGGTGTACTACCTCACCTACCTCATCATCCACCCCCTGCTGATGGCGGCGCTGATGCTGACCCCCGACCTGTTCCGGCAGGCCGTGGTGATCGTGTCCTTCATCCTCATAGGGCTGGACTTCGCCGCCGTGTTTTACGCCGTGCGCACCGGGGACGCCTCCCGCTATGAGGAGCGCATGGCGGACAGCAACCAGAAAAAGCTGGCCGGGAAAATCTACGCCGCCGTGTGGAAGCGCCTGCGAAAGGCCTATCCCGGCCTGGAGCAGGGCTCCGGCCAGGAGGAGGGCGCCTGCACCTTCGCCAAGGGGCTGTGCTGGGACAAGCTGGTGTGGGTGTTCCTCATCTCCGCCCTGCTGGGGGACATCATCGAGACCTTCTGGTGCGGTCTGGTGGACGGCCAGTGGATGAACCGCTCCAGCGTGCTCTACGGCCCCTTCAGCTTTGTGTGGGGGCTGGGGGCGGTGGTGCTCACCGTGGCCCTCCAGGGGCTGGCGGAGAAAAACGACCGCTATGTCTTTGCCGCCGGGTTTGTGGTGGGCGGCGCGTACGAGTACCTGTGCAGCGTGTTCACCGAGCTGGTGTTCGGCACCGTGTTCTGGGACTACAGCGACATGCCGCTGAACATCGGCGGGCGGACCAACGTGCTGTTCTGCTTCTTCTGGGGCGCGCTGGCGGTGGTGTGGATCAAGATCATCTATCCGCCCATGTCCAAAGTCATCGAGTCCCCGCCCGCCCTGTGGGGCAAAATCGCCACCTGGGTCGTGGTGTTCGTCATGGCCTGCAACGGGCTGCTCACCGGCGCGGCCATGCTGCGCTACGCCGACCGGCCCGCCCAGCCGGAGCCCGCCAACACCTTTGAGGAAATCATCGACCGGCAGTACCCCGACCAGCGCATGGAGGAGCGCTGGCCCAACATGATCGTGACGGAGGGAGCCGCCTCCTGAGCCCCCTCCCCACCGAAAAGCCGCCCCGTCTAAGGGGCGGTTTTTTCGTCAAAAATCAGATGGACAAGCCTGTGGAGCGGGTGTATAATAGGAGCGCCGCCGCCTTCCAGCGGCAGCCAGAAACGCTCGAAAGAAGGAATGCTTGGATGAAGCAACACAAAAAGGGGCTGGCGGTCTGTCTGGCGGCCGCGGTTCTGCTGCTCATCGCCGCGCTGATGGCCGGGTCCCCCGGGCCGTCGGAGAGCGTGCAGGAGGCCATGCGGGACGCGGTGCTCCACGGTACGGGACAGATCAACCTGTTCGGCCTGATGACGGTGAACCCGGGGATGATTTCCGCCCTGCTGACAACGGCGTTTTTGCTGCTGTGCGCCGCGCTGATCCGGGTTTTCGCCATCCCCCGGTTCCAATACCAGCCTGGAAAGCTCCAGCTGGCGCTGGAGGAGCTGGTGGGCCTGTTCGACGGCATGGCCAAGGGCAGCAGCCCCCATCGGTACCGCTTTCTCGGGGCCTACCTCTTCGCCGCCGGGTCCTACATCTTTGTGGGCACCCTGTCTGAGCTGCTGGGCCTCCAGGCCGTGACCATCCACGGTCATCCCATCACCCTGCCCGCCCCGCTGTCCGACGTGAACGCCGCCATCGCCATGGGCACGCTGTCCTATCTGGTGATCCTGTCCGGCGGCGTGGCCTCCAACGGCCTGGGCGGCGTGGGCAAGACCCTCAAGGAATTCTCCCTGCCCATATCCATGAGCTTCCGGCTGTTCGGCGCGCTGCTCAGCGGACTGCTGGTGACGGAGCTGGTGTACTACTATGTGGCGCTGAGCTTTGTCCTCCCCGTGGTGGTGGGAGTGCTGTTCACCCTGCTCCACGCCCTGATCCAGACCTACGTGCTCACCATGCTCACCGCGCTGTACTACGGCGAGGTGTCCGAACCCTCCCCCAAAAAGGAGAAAAAGAAAAAGCTCCAGGCGGAAAACGCCTGATTCCATCAAACATAAAAATGGAGGTCGCTACCTATGAATAAGCTGCTGAAAAAGATGTTTGTCCTGGCCGGAGTGTTCATGCTGGTTCTCTCCCTGGCCGCCCCCGCCTTCGCCGCCGGCGACCCCGGCGCCTCTGAGCCCGCCGCCCAGACCGAGACCGAGGAGGGCTCCACCATCGGCCTGAAGGCCATCGCCGCAGGCATCGCCGTGGGCATCGCCGCCGCCGGCGGCGCGGTGGGCATGGGTCTGGCCACCGCCAAGTCCACCGAGAGTCTGGCCCGCCAGCCCGAGGCGGAGGGCAAGATCCGCACCACCCTGATGCTGGGCCTGGTGTTTATTGAGACGGCCATCATCTACGCCCTGCTGGTGGTCATCCTCATCATCTTCGTGTTGTAAGACTGGGAGGGCTTTGTCATGCCTCTGAATATCAATTTGCAGCAGATTCTGCTGCACTGGATGAACCTGGCCATCCTGACAGGGGGGCTCTATTTCCTCCTGTACAAGCCGGTGAAAGACTTTATGGACAAGCGGGCCGCCCACTACCAGGAGCTGGAGGCGCAGGCGGCGGACAGGCTGGCTCAGGCGGAGCGGCTGGAGTCCCAGGCCAAGGCCAAGCTGGAAGCGGCGGACGACGAAATCCACGACGAGCGGATGCGGGCCCAGCAGGCCGCCTCCGACGCCGCCCAGGAGCAGCTGGCCCAGGCGGAGGAGCAGGCCCGCCGCATCATCGCCAAGGCCCACGCCGAGGCGGAGCAGTCCAAGGAACGGGCCCTGCGGGAGTCCCAGCGGGAGATGCGCGATCTGGCCGCAAAGGCGGCGAAAAAGCTGGCCGCCAAGCCCGGCGCCGACTTCTTCGACCAGTTCCTGGACCTGACGGAGGGAGGCCGTGCCCATGAGGGACGCTAGAAGCCGCCTCACCGCCCAGCTGCGCAGCGCCGACCAGCCCACCGAGGCCCAGCTGGCCCGCTTCGGCGAATTTCTCTCCCGCACCTATAAGCGTAAGGTCCCCCTCCACTGGGAGTTCGACGAGGGACTTCAGGACGGCTTCCGCCTTCAGGTGGGGTCCGACGTGTACGACTGGACCCTGGACGGCCGGGTGCGGCAGTTCCAGGACTACCTGCGCCGGTTGGAGCCGGGGGAAAACGACATCGTCCCCCTCATGCGCCAGGCGGTGGAGCACTGGGAGCCCTCCCCCGCCCCGGAGGAGATGGGCGAGGTGCTCAGCGTGGACAGCGACATCGCCTCCGTCAGCGGCCTGACTCACGCCCAGTACGGCGAAATTCTGGTGTTTGAGGGCGGCGTGAAGGGCATGGTCCAGGACCTGCGCCCCCAGGGGCTGAGCTGCATCCTCTTCGGCGACGGCGAGGAGATCCGGGCGGGCAGCATGGTCCGCCGCACCCTGAAAACCGCCGGGATGCCGGTGGGCCAGGGCTATCTGGGCCGGGTGGTGGACGCTCTGGGCCTCCCCGTGGACGGCAGGGGGGCCATCGAGCCGGAGGGCTACCGCCCCATGGAGACCCCCGCCCCCGGCATCCTGGACCGCCAGCCGGTGAACACCCCTATGGAGACGGGCCTGCTGGCCATCGACTCCATGTTCCCCATCGGCCGGGGCCAGCGGGAGCTCATCATCGGCGACCGCCAGACCGGCAAGACCGCCATCGCCCTGGACACCATCCTGAACCAAAAGGGTAAGGACGTGGTGTGCATCTATGTGGCCATCGGCCAAAAGACCAGCTCGGTGGCCCAGCTGGCGGAGAATCTGGCCCGCCGGGGGGCCATGGAGTACACCACCATCGTCACCGCCCCCGCCGGGGCCTCCGCCGCTTTGCAGTACATCGCCCCCTACGCCGGGTGCGCCCTGGCCGAGCATTTCATGTACCAGGGGGACGACGTGCTCATCGTGTACGACGACCTCAGCAAGCACGCCATCGCCTACCGGGCCCTGTCCCTGCTGCTGGAGCGCTCTCCCGGCCGCGAGGCCTACCCCGGCGACGTGTTCTACCTCCACTCCCGTCTGCTGGAGCGGTCCGCCCACCTCAGCGACGAGCTGGGGGGCGGCAGCATGACCGCCCTGCCCATCGTGGAGACCCAGGCGGGGGACGTGTCCGCCTATATCCCCACCAATATCATCTCCATCACCGACGGCCAGATTTTCTTGGAGAGCGATTTGTTCTTCTCCGGCCAGCGGCCCGCCGTCAACGTGGGCCTGTCTGTGTCCCGCGTGGGCGGCGACGCCCAGACCAAGGCCAAAAAGGCCGCCGCCGGGGCCATCCGGCTGGATCTGGCCCAGTACCGGGAGATGGAGGTGTTCACCCAGTTCTCCAGCGACCTGGACAACGCCACCAAGCGTCAGCTGTCCTACGGCCAGGGGCTCATGCGGCTGCTGCGGCAGCCCCAGTACGCCCCCCTGTCCCACCACCAGCAGGTCGTCGTCCTCACCGCCGCCATGGACCACGTGATGCAGGACGTGCCCCTGAACAGAATGGACGACTTCCGGACCGGCCTGCTGGCCGCCGTGGAACAGGAGGGCGCGGACCTGTGCGCCCGCATCGACCAGACCGGCAAGCTGTCCGAGGACGACCGGGAGGAGATTTTGGATCTGGCCCGGGCATATCTGGCCCGGTTCCAGGCCAGCGGAAAGCAGGGCAGCTGACATGGCCGGGACCAAGGAGATCAAGGACCACATCAGCAGCGTCCAGGAGACCAAGAAGATCACCAGCGCCATGTACCTCATCGCCTCCACCAAGCTGCGCAAGGCGCGGCAGGAGCTGGACAACACCCGGCCCTATTTCGAGGCCCTGCGCCGGGAGATCAAGCGCATCTTCCGCACTGTGGGCGGAGAGGTGGTGGACAGCCCCTATTTCTACCCCATGGAAGGGGAACCCCCCCTGGACAAGCCCAACGCCTGCCTGGTCATCACCGCCGACAAGGGGCTGGCGGGGGCCTACAACCAGAACGCCATCAAAGAGGCGCTGAAGCTGCTGGAGACCCACCCGGACACCAAGCTGTACGTGGTGGGCGAGTACGGACGGCGGTTTTTCGCCGCCCGGGGCATCCCCATCGAGCACAGCTTTCTCTACACCGCCCAGAACCCCACCATGGCCAGGGCCCGGGAGATCAGCGCCCTGCTGCTGGACGGCTTTGAAAACGACCGGCTGGACAAAATCTACGTGGTGTACACCGACATGGGCAACGGCATGGACTTTCAGGCCAAGTGCACACGGGTGCTGCCCTTCCACCGCACCCACTTTGCCGACTCCGCCCTGGTGGAGCCGCCGGTGACCACCCCCTTCGAGTTTCTGCCCAGCGTCCAGGCGGTGCTGGACAGCATGATGCCCAGCTACGTGTCCGGCTTTATCTACAGCGCCCTCATCGACAGCTTCTGCTGTGAGCAGCAGGCCCGCATGACCGCCATGGACAGCGCCAATCAGAACGCGGAAAAGCTGCTGGGGGAACTGTCCCTGGAATTCAACCGGGTCCGGCAGTCGGCCATCACCCAGGAGATCACCGAGGTGTCCGCCGGAGCCAGGGCCCAGCGGAAAAAGCATCAGAAAGAAGGTTGATGATTTTGGAACGTGGGATCATCACACAGATATCCGGCCCCGTGGTGGACGTGGAGATCGTCGAAGGCGAACTGCCCCGCCTCCGGGAGGAGCTCACCGTGGAAAAGGACGGCGAGCTCCGGGTCATGGAGGTGGCCCAGCACCTCAGCAGCACCACGGTGCGGTGCATCATGCTCTCCCCCAGCGAGGGGCTGGCCCGGGGCTTGGCCGTGGACGTGCCGGGCCACACCATCCAGGTGCCGGTGGGCGAGGCCACCCTGGGCCGCATGTTCAACGTGCTGGGCCAGCCCATCGACGGCGGCGGGCCGGTGCCCGAGGGCACTCCGGTGCGCTCCATCTACCGCAAGCCCCCCGCCTTTGACGAGCAGAGCCCCTCCGTGGAAATCCTGGAGACGGGCATCAAGGTCATCGACCTGTTGGAGCCCTACCCCAAGGGAGGCAAGATCGGCCTGTTCGGCGGGGCCGGCGTGGGCAAGACGGTGCTCATCCAGGAGCTGATCCACAACGTGGCCATGGAGCACGGCGGCTATTCCATCTTCACCGGCGTGGGCGAGCGCTCCCGGGAGGGCAACGATCTGTGGCGGGAGATGCGGGAGAGCGGCGTGTCCGCCAAGACCGCCCTGGTGTTCGGCCAGATGAACGAGTCCCCCGGCGTGCGTATGCGGGTGGCCCTGTCCGGGCTGACCATGGCGGAGCACTTCCGGGACCGGGAGCGCAAGGACGTGCTGCTGTTCATCGACAACATCTTCCGCTTTGTCCAGGCGGGCAGCGAGGTGTCCACCCTGCTGGGCCGGATGCCCTCCGCCGTGGGCTACCAACCCACCCTGGCCAACGAGATGGGGGAGCTTCAGGAGCGCATCACCTCCACCAAAAACGGCTCGGTGACCTCGGTGCAGGCGGTGTACGTCCCCGCCGACGATTTGACCGACCCGGCCACCGCCACCACCTTCGCCCATCTGGACGCCACCACCGTGCTGAGCCGTAAAATCTCCGAGCAGGGCATCTACCCCGCCGTGGACCCCCTGGAGTCCTCCTCCCGTATTCTGGAGGCCGACGTGGTGGGCCAGGAGCATTACCGGGTGGCCCGGAAGGTGCAGGAAATTCTGGAAAAGTACCGGGAGCTCCAGGACATCATCGCCATTTTGGGCATGGACGAGCTCAGCGACGAGGACCGCAAGACCGTGGCCAGGGCCAGAAGGCTCCAGCGGTTCCTGGCCCAGCCCACCCACGTGGCGGAGAAGTTCACCGGCATCCCCGGCGTGTACGTCCCCCTGAAGGACACCCTGGAGAGCTTCGCCGCCATCGTGGACGGCGAGCTGGACCAGTACCCCGAGGCGGCGTTTTACAACGTGGGGGCCTGGCGGGACGTGGTGGAGAAGGCCAGGAAGCTGGAGGGCGGCGCGTGATGGATACCTTTCAGGTACACATTCTGGCCGCCGACAGGACCCTGTATGAGGGCCCTTGCCTCAGCCTCACCATCCCCGCCAGCGACGGGGAGCGGGGTATTCTGGCCCACCACGCCAGCATGATGGCCGCCGTGGTGCCGGGGATGGTGCGCTGCCGGCTTCCGGGGGAAGAGGTCCTGCTGGCCGCCGTGTCCCCCGGCATGGTGAAGGTGGAAAATAACGAAGTGCTGGTGCTGGTGGACTCCGCCGAGCGGCCCGAGGAGATCGACGAGGCCCGGG
>CANASS010000055.1 GCA_947364395.1 uncultured bacterium | reverse complement strand
CCAGCGAGCCCATCGACCTGACCATGGATGCTTTCTGCCCCGTCGAGCCCCCTCTCCGGCCCCGTATGAATAGCGGGCCCGCCCCGAGGGAGGAACTTCTGCCCTACGCATGGCAGGACCCCCGCAACGCTGCCTGTGTAGCCATCAGAACCCCGGGCGGCAGCTATGAATCCCGCAGCTTCCGCATCGACGATGAAATAGGGGAAATCACCATTGATGCGGACGGCGTCTGCATCCTGTTGGATGGCCGGAACGTGGTCGTGTACCTGGATACCGAGCACCCCACGGTTTATTGGGACGGCCTGTGTGACGTAACATTCACAGCCTGATATAAGCCCAATCCTAACAGAAGGGAGGAAGAAGTAATGCCCAGTCCCAAAAAGAAGCAGCAATGCTATCTCTACACCCGCGTATCCACCCAGATGCAGGTGGACGGCTACTCGCTGGACGCCCAGCGCAACCGGCTCATCAAAGAAGCGAAGCACCGGGAGATGGCCGTGGCCGCCGAGTTCTCCGACGAGGGCAAGTCCGGCAAGAACACCACGGGCCGCCCGCAGTTCACGGAGATGATGAACCGCATCCAGAACGGCAACCCGGATGGCGTATCCTACGTCCTGGTGTTCAAGCTGTCCCGGTTCGGACGCAACACCGCCGACGTGCTGAACAATCTGCAACTCATGGAGGACTACGGCGTCAACCTGCTCTCTGTCGATGACGGTATCGACAGCGCGGGCGCGGCGGGCAAGCTGATGATTGCGGTCCTCGCTGCCGTGGCCGAGATCGAACGCGAGAACATCCAGGCCCAGACCATGGCCGGGCGTATCCAGAAGGCCCGCGAGGGAGCCTGGAACGGCGGACCGGCCCCGTATGGCTACAAGATCGAAAACGGGGCGCTCGCCGTCTGTCAACGCCAAGCAGAAAATGTCGATTTTCGCCGAAATAGAATGTCATTTTTCGGCGGTCAGCATAGCAGTGTATACAGCCCTTATACACCACTTCACTTGCCGGCTTGAAGCCTGTCAAGCCCTGATTTATCAGCTCGTTTCAGGCTTGACGGGCGAAAACGGCAAGTATAATTATTCAATAGCTGTACACGTTTACCCGCCATTTTTCGACATTCCATGTTCGGCGAAAAACTACAAAATCGCACCGGCGTTGACAGTGGTACCGGCTGCCCAGGCAGCGGACAGTGTAGCCCAGGTGTTCCAGCAGGTCCGGCAGGTCGGTCCCCTTGGCGGTCTCCATCTCCTCGTCCGTGAATTTCCAGAAATCCTCTGGGTTTGGGGTTCGTCTCGTAGTAGTCACCTCCTTCTTTCGGCGAAACGAAAAGAAGCCCCCAGAGCATCCCGATTCAGGATGCTCTGGGGGCTTCTCATCTGCTGTTTGGTTGTCACGGCCTCACACGGCCCACTACGCGCTCAACGCGGCGGGGTCGTCCTCCTCCTGGGGCTGGGTGCCGCTGCCCTCCGGCTGGGCCTCACAGGGGCCGGCACCGGCCTCCTCCGGCTCCGGGCTGTCCGCCTGCCGCTCCGCCGCCTCCAGGGCCTCCTCGATCAGCCCCAGCACGAACTCCCGCTGGGTCAGCTTCCGGCCCAGGCGGGCGCTCTCTCGCTCCAGGTGCGCCTTGATCCGCTGAAAAAGTTCTTCATCGATTTGGAAGGCCAGGGTTCGATTCTTGCCATTCGTCATAGCTTCATTTCCTCCATTTTCTTTCATTTCATAGTATTCGAGTAACAGATTAGTGATGTACTGCGCGGTGGTCAGGCCCGATTCCTCTCTGGTCTCGCAGACGCGCTGATGCAGGTCCAGGGGCAGTTGCGCACAAAGGTTTCTTGTAGCTGGCATGGTGCTATTCTCCTTTCCGCTGATTGCAAGGCAAGTATAGTCGAAAGGCATTGAGAAAGCTATTACCATTACCAACAACGATTGAGGGACAAAGTAAGCATAAGCACCAATGTGAACAGTTGATAGAACGAAAAAGCCGCCCGCCGTCCTTACCAATGCTTGGCAGGACAGCGGGCGGCCTTCTTCGCTTTTTGAGTGCTTGGGAGTTCGAGTCTCGTGTGTTTCCTGAAATCCCCAAATTCGGCGGATTTGCATCTCCGGCACGTTATTTTTATTTTACGCTCTCTGATTTTTCCAATATGCGGTTATTGTTTCTGATTACTCTTGTTTTTCTGCTTTGTGTGCAAAAATCCCGCACTTCAGTGCGGGATTTTTGTCTGCATCTTTTTTGTCAATGCAAGTTGGTGCCGGTGGTGGGACTCGAACCCACACGGGGGATTAGCCCGGCGGATTTTGAATCCGCTACGTCTACCAATTCCATCACACCGGCAGGTGCAAGGGAATGATACCACGTTTCGCATCAAAAGGCAAGAGTCAACCGCCCTCTTTTTCCAAATTTTCTTCCCCATCCTCCTCCAAATCCAAATCCGCCACTGTGAGCGCCATCAAATCCTCCATTTGGGGCGCATCCATGGCCGCCACCCGGTTGGCCTGACGGGCTACCGCCGCTTCGAATACGTTGCGTACATCCCGGGCGTTGCCAAAATTCTCGTCCCGGCGGTCATACATCACCTGAAACGCCTCTGCGGCGGCTTGATCCGTCGCCTCATCCAGTGTGTACCCGTTCTTTTTGCACACAGAGCGGAAGATTTCTGCCAGCTGTTTTCCATCGTAGTCCTCAAAGTAGAAATATTTGTTGAACCGGCTCTCCAGGCCGGGGTTGGCGTGGATAAAATCCCCCATCAGGTCGGTGTACCCCGCCACGATGACGATCAGGTCATCCCGGTGGTCCTCCATTCCTTTCAACAACACCTCGATGGCCTCCCGGCCAAAATCATTGGCGTTGTCCTGGTTGGCCAGGGCGTAGGCCTCGTCGATGAACAGCACCCCGCCCAGGGCTTTGTCCACCGCCTCCTGGGTCTTGAGGGCGGTTTGACCGACAAAGCCCGCCACCAGTCCGGAGCGGTCCACCTCCACCAGCTGGCCCTTGGAGAGCACCCCCACGGCGTGGTATATCTTGGCCAGCAGCCGGGCCACCGTGGTCTTGCCCGTGCCCGGATTGCCCATAAACACCAGGTGCAGGGACATGGGGGGCACCGGCAGCCCCGCCTCCTGGCGGAGCTTGCGCACCTTCACCAGATTGATGAGCCCTTTCACGTCCTCCTTCACCTTATCTAGACCGCAAAGCCCGTCCAGCTCGGCCAGCAGCTCCTCCAGTGAGGGCGCTTTCTCCTCGGGAGGGGCGTCCTTTTTTGCCTTCTCCGCCGGGACCGGGGCGGGGGACACCGACTCGTCCTCCGGCCTGCCCGTCTTGACGGGCTCGCCGTCGGTGCGCCGGGCCACAAACTCGCTGACATCCAGCCCGGACTTTCCGCCGCCCACTCCGGCCCGGTCGCAGAAGGCGGACAGCGAGTCGGCGCAGGCGTTGACAAATCCCGCCTCTGCCTCGCTCACCTTGCCGTCCACGGCGGCGAACAGCAGCAGCATTAGGGTAAAGGTGTCCACAAAACGGCGGCTCTGGCTCCTGCCCCCCTCCAGGTCGGCCTGGACCAGCCGCCGGAAGAAGCCGGGGAGTACAAAGCCCTTGTACTCCTCCACGGAGGAGGCCAGCTCCCAGTAGAGGGCTGTGGGCACTGGGTTGCCCTTAGAGTAGATGGCGTTGTAGTATTCCACGTGCCGGGGAGTCATCCCCTGGTCGGTGTGCCACACGCCGCAGGCGCACTGGCGCATAAAGGCGTCGGCCTCCCGGCCAAAGGCCACCCGGGCGGCGGGATCGGCCAGCTGGCGGCGAAAGGCGGTCATGGCCTCATCATACTGCTTGTGTACGGCGGCTGGGGTGATTGGCTGAGACATATCCACACGCTCCTATCTGTCCAGGCGGGCGGTGAGCCCGCTGATGTAGTCGCTGTCCACCACCCGGAAGCGGTCCTCCGGGGGATACAGGCACCCGCCGAAGTGGATGCCCCGGCCATTGGCGGCGGAGGGGTCCGAGGCGTCCCGGTGGCCGGACAGATGGACCTGCCCGCAGCCGGTATGCTGGATGACCCAGTCCAGATTGCGGCCGTTGACGCCGCCGCCGGGGAGGATTTCAATCCGTCCGGCGGCATATTGGACCATCTCCCGGATGGCGTCCGCACCCAGGGGCACGCTGGCCTGCTGGCCGCTGGTGAGCACACGGGTCACTCCCAGCTCCATGAGGGCGTCCAGCACCTCCCGCCAGCAGGGAACCACGTCTATGGCCCGGTGGAACACGGACTCCCGGCCCGCCTCCCGGCACAACTCCGCGAAAATCCGGGTCCGCTCCACATCCAGCCCCCCGTCCTCGTGGAGAAAGCCGAACACCAGCCCGTCCGCCCCGTGGGACAGCAGGAGCTTTGCGTCCTCCAGCGCCGCGGCGAATTCCATCGGGGTGTAGTGGAAGCCCCCCTCCCGGGGCCGGACCATGGCCATGATTTTCATCCCGGTCTCCCGCTTGGCCACCAGCAGGGAGCCCAGGGTGGGGGTGAGGCCCCCGTGGAACAGGTCGCAGTTCAGCTCCACCCGGTCCGCCCCGGCCCGGTGGGCCTGGATCACATCGTCGGCGCTGCCGCAGCACACCTCCAGCAGAATACGGCCCATAGACAGCCCTCCCATAGATTTGACATTATTGTTTGATTATAGTATGTTTGTGGGGTACTGTCAAGAAAGAGGAGGAGCGCGCCATTATGAAGCACAAAGCCGCACCGGCCGCCTGGGGGTCCGCCCTGGCGGAGCTGACCGGGAAGCGCCGCCGGGCCGTGGACTTTCTTCTGGACCATCTGCCCCAGTCTGATTTGGACTGCTATCCGCCGGACCTGTTCCTGCGCTTTACGGACCACGCCCTGGCCGTCCGGGAGGCCGCCCCCTGGTGCGGGGCCCTGGACTGGGAAATTTTCACCCACTATGTACTGTTCCCCCGGGTGAATGACGAGGATCTGTCCTTTCACCGGGAGACTTTTCACGCCTCCCTGTGGCCCAGGGTGAGGGACCTGCCCACCCAGGAGGACCGGGTGTTGGAGGTCAACCGCTGGTGCCGGGAGCACGCCGCCTATCAGGCCCAGGACCAGCGCACCGCGTCCCCCCTCACGGTGTACCGCTGCGGCGGCGGACGGTGCGGGGAGGAGTCCGCCTTTCTGGTGTCCGCCCTGCGCAGCGTGGGTATTCCCGCCCGGCAGGTGTACGCCCCCCGCTGGTCCCACTGTGACGACAACCACGCCTGGGTGGAGGCGCTGTGCGGCGGGACCTGGCGCTTTTTAGGGGCCTGCGAGCCGGAGCCGGTGTTGGACCGAGGGTGGTTTACCACTGCCGCCTCCCGGGCGGTGCTGGTCCACAGCCGGGTGTTTGGAACGGGGACCCATCCCCTCCACGGGACCCCCCTGGGGCCCCAGGGCCAGGTGAGCTGGTTCAATCAGACCGCCCGGTATGCCGGCGTCGGGCCCTATGCCTTTTATGTGCGGGCGGGCGGCAGGCCCGCTCCCGGCGCTGAAGTGGAGCTGCAAATCCTCAACGAGGCGTCCTTTCACACCATCGCCGTCCTCACCGCCGATGAAACCGGGACAGCCCGGGCCGAACTGGGCCGGGGGAGCGTCCACGTGCTGGCCCGCTGGAACGGCCTCACGGCCGAAGGGGACTGCGAAGGGGACGCCCTGACCCTCCAGCTCACCCCGCCTGAGGCTGGGGAGACGCCCTGGGTGGATTTCGACGTTCACGCCCCGGCGGACCGCCGCCCCGCCCCCGCCGTGCTCAGCGGGGAACTGAAGGCCCTGCGGGCGGAGACCCACCGCCGGGGCGATAAACTCCGGCTGGCCCGGCAGGCGGGGTACTCCGAACCGGGCCCCGGCGGGTGGGAGGACCTGCGGCGGACGGCCCTGGGGAACTGGGGCGAAATACGCCGCTTTTTGGAGGGCGGGGGAAAGGACCGGGAGCGGCTGGTCCGCACCCTGTCCCCCAAGGACCTGCGGGATGTGACGCAGGACGTTCTGGAGGACCATTTTGCCCGCCTGCCCTCCAGGCCCCAGGAAATTCCCCAGGAAATCTACTGGAAATACACCGCCTGTCCCCGGATTGCCCTGGAGCCCCTGCGGCCCTGGCGGGGGACGCTGGCCCGGTGGCTGGAGGGCTGGACCGGCGCCCCCGCCCAGCTCTGGGACCGGGTTCAGGGGGCGCTGGAGACCCGTCCCCCCGCCTACGGCAATCTGTATTGGAGCCCGGAGGGGGCCTTGGCCGGCGGCGGCTGCGACGAAAAAAGCAAAGGGCTGTTCTTTATTGCCGCCCTGCGGACGCTGGGGCTCCCCGCCCGCCTCCGGCCCCTGGACGGGGAGCCGGAGTATTGGGCGGCGGAGGGCTTCCGGCCTGTGGGGCCCGAAGAGACGGGAACCCTCCAGCTCAGCCGTCCCCAGGGACAGGTCCTGCGCTGCGGGCAGGACTGGGCCCTCTCCCGCTGGACGGGGGATGGCTGGCAGGCCCTCTCCCCGGCGGAGCGCTGGGCGGACGGCGGCCTGACCCTGGAGCTGCCCACCGGACGGTATCGGATTCTCACCACCGTGCGTCTGCCCAGCGGGGATCAGCTGGCCTCCCGCCGGGAGTGGGAGCTCTCCCCCGGCGGGACGCGGACCTGTGCGCTGAGCCTGCGGCCCTGGGCGCTGGACGACCTGCTCACCAGCCAGGAGCTGCCTGTCCTGTCCGCCAAAACGCTGGAGGGAGCGCCGGTCCCCGGCCTGTTTCGGGACGGGAGGGGCCCTGTGCTGGTTCTCTGGCTGGAGGAGGGTGCTGAGCCCACGGAGCACCTGCTCAACGAGCTGCTGGACCACCGGCAAGCGGTGGAGGACCTGCCCGCGGAAATTCTGTTCCTCCTCCGGGGGCGGGACAGCCTGTCCCAGCCCACCCTGGCCAAGGCCTTGGCCGCATTTCCTCGGATTCGGGTGCTGCTGGACGACTGGGCCTACGACCTGGAGGCGGTGGCCCGGCACCTGGGCCGGGACCCGGACGCGCCGCCTCTGGCGGTGGTGTGCGACGGAGCGGGCCGGGCGGTATACAGCGATTGCGGCTACCGGGTGGGGTCGGCGGAACTGCTGCTGAAGGTGGCCGCCTGGGTGTGCGGCGAAAAAAAGAGGGACGGATACCTTGACAGGTGAGGTATCTCGTGATATAGTCAACCCAAGGAACAACAAGGAGGTCTGCACATGTTTCCATCCATCGACCGGGTCAAGCCCGGTCTGCAAAAACTGATCGCCGCCCTGGGGGAGGCCTACCCCTACGCCTCGGTGCTGGCGGTGGAGGACGACGCCCGCTCCTGGCGGGTGAGCCGCGCCGGGGTCAGCATATCCGCCTCAGGGGTCGGAGGGGGAACCGGCTTTGTGGTCCGGGTCTTTGACGGCGCGGGCTGCGCCGAATACTCCTTCAACGAGTTTTCGGAGGGGAGAATCCCGGACATCTGCGATACCCTGGCCCGCCGCATGGCGGAGCAGAACGCCGCGCTGGAGGGCTTCGCCCCCCTGCCCACCCCCATTCCGGCGGACGAGCCCGCCGCGCTGAAAAAGGAGACCGCGTGGAAGGTCCACCCCCGGGAGCTGGGGGACGAGGCCATTGTCGGCAAAATCACCGCCCTGCGGGAGCGGGCGTTGGCGGTGGACGGGCGGGTGCTGGACGCCACCGCCGCCGTGACCTACCGGGCATACCGCAAGCTGTTCCTGTCCCCAAACCGGGACCTGGACCAGACTATCATGTGGACCAACGCCATGGTGGCGGTGATGGCCTCCCGGGGGCAGGAGATCAAGATGTCCTACCACCCCTTCTCCCTGCTGGGCGGCGCGGAGCTGCTGGACCAGATGGACGCGGGGGTGGAGGAGACCGCCCGGAGGGCCCTGGAGCTGCTGGACAGCCAGCCCATCCCGCCGGGGGAGTACGAGTGCGTATGCGACCCGGAGACCACCGGCATGATCGTCCACGAGGCCTTCGGCCACGGGGTGGAGATGGACATGTTCGTCAAGGACCGGGCGCTGGCCAGAAGCTTCATCGGCCAGTACGTGGCCAGCCCCCTGGTGACCATGCACGACGGCTCCGCCGTAGAAGAGTCGGCGACCGCGTTTTTTGACGATGAGGGCACCCTCGCCGGGGACACGGTAGTCATCGACCGGGGGGTTTTGAAAACCGGCATGTGCGACGCGCTGTCCGCCGCCCGGCTGGGGACGGCCCCCACCGGCAACGGCCGCCGGGAGAGCTACGAGCGCAAGGCCTACACCCGCATGACCAACACCTACTTCCAGGGCGGGGAGAGCACCCGCGAGGAGATGATCGCCTCCGTGAAGGACGGCTTCCTGCTGGAGACGCCCTCCAGCGGCATGGAGGACCCGAAAAACTGGGGCATCCAGTGCATGGTTACCACCGCCAGGGAGATCAAGGACGGCAGGCTGACGGGAAAGCTGTATTCTCCCATCGTCCTCACCGGATACGTGCCCGACCTGCTGAAATCCGTGTCCATGATGGGGAAAGCGGTGGAGCTGTCCGGCAGCGGGCACTGCGGCAAGGGCTATAAGGAGTGGGTCAAGGTGTCCGACGGAGGGCCCTGTATGAAGGCCCGCATACGTTTGGGGTAACAGCGCGCGATAGATGCGGGGAACGGTCAAAGGCCCATGAAGCGGGGCCGGGGTTTCCCCGGGACGGAGCGAAAGCGGCCCGCCGCGTGTCCAATCGGAGCGCGGCCATGCTGACAATAAGGAAGTGTAAAAATGATTGAGCGAATCAAAAGCGCGTTGAGCCGCTGCGGCATCAGCCTGTGGCGCATCAACCAGCGGTCGGAGGAGACCGCTGAGCTGTTTTTTGTGAAAAAGGAACTGGACACCCGGCGCGTCAAGGACGTGCGCAAGTACGAGGTCACCGTGTTCCGGGACGTGGAGGCCGGGGACGGCGGCAGGCCCGGCCGGGGCTTTACCTCGGTGCTTCTGACGGCCTCCATGGACGACCCGCGTTTGGACGAGGAGCTGAAGGGGGCGTACTACGCCGCCCAGTTCGCCGCCAATCCCTATTTCGACCTGCCTGACCCGGTGCGGGCGCCCCTGGCGGAGCAGTCCGGGCGGCTGGCCCAGGCCCCCCTGGCCCAGAGCGCCGGGGAGATGGCCAAGGCCCTTTTCGCCCCCGACACCCATCAGGACGCCTTTGTCAACTCCGCCGAGATCTTTGTGGTCCGCTCCGCCTGCCGGATCGTCTCCTCTGAGGGGACGGACGTGTCCTACACCGACGCCCGGGTGGAAGGCGAGTTCGTGGTCCAGTGCCGGGAGCCGGAGGACGTGGAAATGCACAACACCTTCGAGTACGGCGGGCTGGACGGCGAGGCCCTGTCCGCCAAGGTGGCGGAGGCCCTCGCCTTCGTCCGGGACCGGGCCCGAGCCCAAAAGATTTTGAAGAGCGGCAAATACGACCTGGTGCTCAGCGGGAACGCCGTGGCCGAGGTGCTGTCCTACTACGGGGACCGCGCCTCCGCCGGGATGGTCTACGCCAACTACTCCACCTGGCAGCGGGGGGAGGACGTGCAGGGGGAGACCCGGGGCGAGCGGCTGGACCTCACCCTCCAGGCCCTCCACCCCTACAGCCCGGAGGGCATCCCCACCGCCGCCGCCCTGCCCCTGCTGGCGGATGGGAAGCTGCTGACCTGGCACGGTCCCAACCGCTTTTGCCGCTATCTGGGCGTCAAGCCCACCGGCGACTACAAAAAGATGGTCTGCGCCAACGGCACGGCGTCTTTCGCGTCGCTGAAAAAGGGCCCCTGCCTGTGGGCGGTGACCTTCTCCGACTTCCAGATGGACGAGATGAGCGGCCACTTTGGCGGCGAAATCCGGCTGGCCTACCTGATCGGGGAGGACGGCGGGATCACCCCGGTCACCGGCGGCTCGGTGAACGGCAGTATTCTGGAGGCCCAAAAGGACCTGACCTTCTCCACGGACCGCTATCTGACCGCCCGGTACGACGGGCCCTACGCCGTGCGGCTGAAGGGCGTGTCCATCGCCGGGGCGGGGGAATAGGCCCCGTGACAAACGCCCGGAGGCTTGAGCTCCCCCTAACAGGGGTATCTACGCTTTGGGGGAACACCCCGGCAGGAATCACGCTGAGATTTCCTGCCGGGGGCTTTCCTTATTTTGCTGGATGTCCCCACCGATATAGCCAATGTCGCCGTAGTGGATTTCGATGGTCTGCATGGCTTTTTTCGACCGCTTTGTGCTCTTCTCATGTACCACAATCTTCTGGATGAACAACCGCAGCAGCTCTGGCGTCAGCTCCGTAATGTCCGTGTACCGCTTGCCTTGGCGATGAAACCATCGGTGCTGGAAACCGTATCCCCCAACTTCCGGATGGCCGCTTCTTTCGCCGGAATTTCCTCCGCCAGCCTTTCCTGTTTCTCAATTTAGCTGCTGGACAGCGTCTGGAACTGCTCCACCGAAAGGTGGCCTAGCACTCGATCCTCATATAGCTTCTTGAAGATGGTATCCAGCTCCGCGCTACGTTTCCGCATAGTGGTCAATTCCCGTTCCATTCTGCGGATTTCCCTCTGGATTTCAGCGGATTGCCTGCCGCCGATGTACTCCGAAAACTCTCTGGTATGTTCCCTAGCCATCGCCGTTACCCGCCGCAGGTCCTCCAAGATTACCTCATCCAGAACACACTCCCAGATGTAGTGGGCAGTGCAGACCTCAGAACCCTCTTTTGTGTAAGTTCGGCATGTGAAGTTGTTCCAGGTGGGCTTCATTGTGTGCGCCCGATGCAGAACCATCGTGGCTCCGCAGTCTGCGCATACCACCAGCCCGGAGTACTTGTTCTGCTCGTTCATCTTAGTGGGGCGGCGTCTGTTTTGCCGCACCCGCTGGACAATGTCCCAGACCTCCTGGGTCACCAGCGCGGGGTGTGCTCCCTCAAATATCAGACATTCCTCTTTGGGATGTTCAACATGACGCTTATCCTTGTATGATTTTGTGCTGTATTTCATGTTAATGGTATTGCCCAGGTACAGCTCATTTTCCAGCATACCTGGAATGGTGCTGCTGGTCCAATGGCAGGGTTTTTCCGTATTCAACGCCGTGTGATTAACCCCGAACCTCAGATAGGCGTAGGTCGTGGGGCAGAGAATCTGTTCCTCCCTTAGTCGGCGGGCGATTTGGCTCGGCCCGCTGCCGGCGGCGCACATGGCGAAGATACGTCGCACAACTGTGGCGGCCTCTTCATCTACCACCAGCTTCTTGTTGTCGGCTTCGTCCTTTTTGTAGCCGTAGGGCGCTCTGTGCCAAGCCGCTCCCCGCGCTCCACTTTGGCCTTGAGGACAGCCCGCACCTTGCGACTGGAGTCCCGAACGTACCATTCAGATTTTTGAACGGCATCAGCTCGTTGCTCTCACTGCTGTCAGTGTCCACGTTGTCGTTGATGGCAATGTAGCGGACGCCGGACACGGGGAAGCGTTCCTCAATGTACAGACCCGTGTGAAGCTGATTTCGGCCTGTCAACGCCAGTGATAAAATGTAAAAAAACGCCGAGGAAAAAATGTAGTTTTGCGGCGGAGGTGAAGGGAAAAAGATAGACTCCCAATCAGGGCGTGAAAGAGCCCGGAAAGGGAGTCAGGAAATGAAAGGAGCACAGTGGATGGATATCC
>CANASS010000054.1 GCA_947364395.1 uncultured bacterium | reverse complement strand
GCTCAACCGTATGGTGGAGCTGGCCACCCAGTCCGCCAACGGCACCTATGACAACCAGACCGACCGCGCCCAGATGCAGAAGGAAGTCAACCAGCTGCGGGAGGAAATCGACCGTATCGCCGACAGCTCCAACTTCAACGGCATCAACCTGCTGGACGGCACCCTGGGCATGAACACCGATGCTTTTACGGTTGGCGCTTCTAACGGCTTCGAGCAGGGCGATCCCGATGTGACGCAGGCTCTGGAAATTGCCAGCTACCACGGTGGCAAGGCCGTTACGGCCCAGGCCCCCAGCTTCGAGATCGATCTGGACAGCCTGAAGCTCAAGAACGAGACCGGCGCCGCGATTGCTACCGGCGGTACCTTTGCCACCATTACTATTGGTAGTAGTGATTATACCCTCACGGCGGCGGCGGCTATTGCTACGGACGCCTCCATCACCGCCTCGACAGTTGCCGCCGCCCTGGCCAAGGCTTTCAACACGGGTTCTCTCGGTGCCGCCGGAAACAGTGTGGGCAGCTTCGCGGGCGCGGGCTTCAAGGCGAGCGCCGCTGGGAACAAGGTCACCTTCACTTATCAGGGCAAGCTGACTGCTGGTGCTGTGGCCTCTGGCGATATTGACACTGCAGCGACAGCTATGACTTCCGCTGTGGCGAGCGCCATTAACGCTGCGCTGGGCGGCACTGTTACCATTGCTGGCGCTACTGATGTGACGGCTAATGGCAGCAAGGAGCTCATCTGCGACATCACTGCTCCCAAGAACGCCGTGGTGGCGAAGCCCGCCGACCGTCCGGGCGCGGACATTGATCTGGCCAATGTGATTGAGGATGGCTACACCATCGATATCGACGGCAAGAAGTACACCTTCAAAGTGAACGCCAGCGCCAGCGTGACCGCCGCTGCCGGTGCGCAGCTCATTGATGTTTCCGGTGTTGCTACCGCCGATAAGAAGAATATGGCCGCGATGATCGTGGCCGGCGGCCTCGGTTCCACTCCCGGCAATGCCGGCGGCAGCGCTCAGACTACCACCAACTTCAAGATTTCCTACAAGGGCGGCACCACGATCCATGTGGACGCTCTGGATGACAAGCGGGCTGATTTTGACACCGCCAGCAAGGTTCAGGCCAAGATCAACTACACCGAGCCTGGTACTGCGGACAAGGCCGCCAGCACTGAGCTGGTTGTGGATCCCACCAAGATCAAGGGCGGCAACGTGCTGAAGATTGGCTCTGATGTTATCACTTTCGCCTCTACCGACAATACCGCCACTAAGGTTCAAGCCAAGATTGAAGAGGCCGGTTACACTGTGGAAGCTGCCGCTGGTACTGGCAGCAACGCTGGCAAAACCGTCATGAAGATTTATGCCAAGACCTCCAGCACTGTGGCCGCGAAGGACACAACCGCCCCCATGATCCTGGGCAAGGGCCTGACCCTCCAGATCGGCGACACCAGCGACGACTTTAACCAGCTGAACGTGGCCGTGCAGGATATGCACGCCGCTTCCATCGGCGTTGGCGGGCTGAGGATCGACACCGAGGAGGCCGCCCAGGCCGCCATCGACAAGATCAAGAGCGCTATCAACACCGTGTCCGACGTGCGCGGTACTCTGGGCGCCACCCAGAACCGTCTGGACCACACCATCAACAACCTGTCCGTCATGACCGAGAACATCCAGGACGCCGAGTCCACCATCCGCGACGTGGACGTGGCCGAGGAAATGATGGCCTACACCAAGAACAACATCCTGATTCAGAGCGCCCAGGCCATGCTGGCCCAGGCCAATCAGGTGCCCCAGGGCGTGCTCCAGCTGCTCCAGTAATTTGTTCTTGGCACAAACCGCATAGACCCAACAGCGGGGGCGGGCGCAAGCCCGCCCCCGTTTTAATTCCCACCCACAGAGAGGAGTTTCCCCATGACCGCAATCGAAATCGCCCGCCAGCTGGCGGCGCTGGGCCAATCCGAGGGGGCCATCAAAGCCTATGGGCTGGTGCTCCACCAGGCCCAATCCCCGGAGGAGGAGCTTGAATCCGCGCTGTACATACTTCAGAACGGCGGAGACTATAGGGTGAGCTACTCCGCCCTGATCGGCCTCTGCCGCCGGGGGCAGTTCCGGGACGACTGCCTTTCCATCCTGACACAGGCGTTTTACGAGCCCAACGTGAAGCTGCTGAAAACCCGGTATGAGAATAACCGAAAGCTGCTGGAAAAATACCCGTATCTGTTCCGAAAGGACTTTCTTGACTTTGAATTTTTGCCCCTGCGGTTCTATCCCTATGACGACAACCGATTTGTGCCCTACCACGTCGGGGAAGAGCGCTTCGGGGAGTATATAGATTTCAAGCGCCCGGTGGTAAGCCGGAACTTTTTCAAGGATTTGGACCGGCCAATCCTTGGGGAGAACGTTTTTTCCCAATACGAGCTGGAATATTTGAACGACTGCGTGCGCCCCAGCGAGTGGGTGGGCCGGGATAACCACGTCTACCTCCACTACACGGACTGGGCGGAGTTCTGCGCCCATTTGCAGTGCCTGAACCTGCGGCCCCTGCTGGAGGATGAGAAATTTGTGTTCCTGATTGGGGACGAGGTTTCTCAGTATCCCATCGACTTCAAGGAGCGGTTTGGGGCGGACTACGGCCAGTACCCGGTGAAGCCCCTGGGGGTGCGGGAGATCAACCGGCTGATCTGGCACACCCAGCTGTCCACCCACAACGGCGGCGACTTTTTCAACGAGATTTTTGACGGCCACCCCAACCTGATGCCCCTGCCGTCCGTGATGATGAAGGACGTGGAAGAGGGCATCAAGAACTGGAAGGAGGCCCTGGCCAACGCCAAGAGCTCCAAGGAGGCGGCCCAAGCCCTGCTGCGGGGGAACTCGCCCCAGACGCTGCGGGTGCTCCAGGAGCTGCGGACCATGCCCAGCGTGTCGGATAAGGACGTGTTTGTGGCCATCTACCTGAGCAACGAGGCGGTTATGAAGAACGTGGACCCGGCGGCCCGGGTGGTTCCGGCGGTGTTCTTCCAGCCCCACTTTTCCAACATCGTGTACGGCCTCCATGTGGACGCCAAAAACCGCACGGTGCTGAAATCGGACGAGTATGACAAGACGGTGCAGTCCCCCATATTCCGGGGCTTCAAGTACATCAAGACCTTCACCCCCATGCGGCGGTTCACCACCAGCCACGGGGCCACGGTGAAGTTCATGTATCAGAGCGCCCAGAAGGAAGCCAAGGAGGGGGAGGCTCAGGCGGTGGTGCCGGACGCGGTGAGCCAGCGGGTGCTGAACCGCAGCTTTATGGTGGACTGGCTGGACCGGCTGTACGCGGACAGCGTGCTGGTGCGCTTCGAGGACGCCAAGCTGAACCCAAAGGCCACGTTTACGGCGCTGGCGGCGTTTTTGGACCTGCCCTATACCCAGAGCATGACCTACTGCTCCCTGAACGGGGAGGTGGACCCGGAGTCCCTGGCGGGGAACGTGCGGGGCTTTGACCCGGCGGCGGTGTACCGCACCTATGACGAGTATGTCAACGACGCGGAGCGGACCTATATTGAGTATTTCATGCGGGACGCCTACGAGTATTACGGCTATGGCTTCCAGTACTACGACGGCGGGCCCATGGACGAGGACCGGGTGAAGGAGCTGCTGGAGGGCTTTACCACCATTGACCATTACATCCGGGACACCTGGAAGAAAATTTACAAAAAGGCCACGGTGACGGTAAATGACCAGCGTGTGACGGAGGAGACGGAGCTGGACGTGCAGGGCCGGCTGCTGGAGAATCAGGTAAAGTCCTTCCAGGCCAACCGGGTGAAGAATTCGGAGATTCTGATGCGGGGCCTGCGCTTTGTGAACCGGCACGGCCAGCCTCTGCACATGATGCCCAGGCTGGAGCTGGACCCTGCGCTGCTGGAGCAGCCGCTGTACCACTGAGGAGAGAGCGATGGAGAGACAAAATCGAGTATACTGGCTGACGGGGCTGTCCGGGGCGGGCAAGACCACCATCGGCCGGCTGTGGCGGGACGAGCTGCGCAGGTCCGGGGAGACGGTGGTGTTCCTGGACGGGGACGAGATGCGTTCGGTGTTCGGCGTGGGGCTGGGCTTTTCCGGCGCGGACCGGAGGAAGCTGGCGGAGAGCTATGGGCGGCTGTGCGCCCTGCTGTCGAACCAGGGGGTGACGGTGGTGTGCTGCACCATCTCCATGTTCCACAGCGTGCGGGCTTGGAACCGATCCAATATTCCGGGATATTACGAGGTGTACATACAGGCCTCCATGGATACCCTGCGGCAGAGGGACCAGAAGGGGCTGTACAGCCGGAATGCGGACAACGTGGCCGGGGTGGGGCTCCAGGTGGAGCTGCCCGACACAGCGGACCTGATTCTGGATAACAACGGAGCGCGGACGCCGGAGGAGCAGATTGCCATACTGCGCGCCGCGGCGCTGGGAGAGGTGTGATGACATGAGCGAGAAAAAGACGGTATTCATGTCCATCGGAGCCGACGTGATCCACGGCGGTCATATGGAGATCATCCACCAGGCGGCAGGGCTGGGAGAGCTGACGGTGGGGGTGCTGACGGACGAGGTGGTGGCGTCCTACAAGCGGCGCCCGCTGCTGACCTGCGAGGAGCGGATGAAGATCGTGTCCGGCCTGAAAGGGGTGGCCCAGGTCGTCCAGCAGGATGAGATCGGCTACGCCGCGCCGCTGCGGGCGCTGCGGCCGGATTACGTGGTCCACGGGGACGACTGGCGGGAGGGCTTCCAAAAGCCGGTGCGGGAGGAGTGCCTGGCCCTGCTGGCGGAGTACGGCGGGCAGCTGGTGGAGTTTCCCTATTCCCACAACGACGAGTACGACCGGCTGGAGGCGGCGGCCCGGGCCCAGGCGTCCATCCCGGATCTGCGGCGGGGACGTTTGAAGTGGCTCATTGACCGCAAGGGGCTCATCACCTGCATGGAGGCCCACAACGGGCTGACGGGGCTCATCGCGGAAAAGACGGCGGTGATGGAGAAGGGGGAGGTCCGGCAGTTCGACGGCATGTGGGTGTCCTCCCTGTGCGACTCCACCACCAAGGGTAAGCCGGACATTGAGCTGGTGGACTTTTCTTCCCGGATGAACACCATCAACGAGATCATGGAGGTGACCACCAAGCCCATGATCCTGGACGGGGACACCGGGGGACTGACAGAGCATTTTGTCTACACCGTGCGCACCCTGGAGCGGATTGGAGTGTCCGCCGTCATCATTGAGGACAAGATTGGCCTGAAACGCAATTCCCTGTTCGGGACGGAGGCCAACCAGCAGCAGGACAGCGTCGAGAACTTCTGCCATAAGATTTCAGCGGGGAAACGGGCGCTGAAAACCAGCGAGTTCATGATCGTGGCCCGGATCGAAAGCCTGATCCTGGAGCAGGGGATGGAGGACGCCCTGACCCGGGCCTTCGCCTACGTGGAAGCCGGGGCCGGTGGGATCATGATCCACTCCCGACGGAAGGAGCCGGATGAGATTTTTGAGTTCTGCCGCCGCTTCCGGGAGCGGGACAGGGACACGGTGCTGGTGATCGTGCCCACCTCCTTCAACTCGGTGACGGAGGAGGAATGGAAGGAGCGGGGGGTCAATGTGGTGATCTATGCCAACCACCTGATCCGCAGCGGCTACCCGGCCATGCAGAAAACGGCGGAGACCATTCTTCGCTGCCGCCGGGCCAAGGAGGCGGACGAGGCCTACTGCATGCCCATCAAGGAGATACTGACTCTCATTCCGGAAGAATAACGGGTATATGGCCCAAAAGGAGAACAAATTATGGATTTACAAGAGCGCGTCCGGCTGAAAAAGGCGGATCGGAACGAGCTGTACACCCTGGAGCCGCCCTTTCCCACCACCAATTTCCTGCTGGAGCTGTCCAACGCCTGCAACCACGCCTGTCTGTTCTGCGCCCACCAGAAGATGAGGCGCAAGGTGGGCAAAATGGCCCCGGAGATGGTGGAGAGCGTCCTGCGGCAGGCCTATGAGCTGGGCGCCCGGGAGGTGGGCATGTACGCCACCGGGGAACCCTTCATCGTGCCGGAGCTGGCGGAATATGTGAAGCTGGCCAAGGACATCGGCTACACCTACGTCTACCTCACCTCCAACGGCTCGCTGGCCACGCCGGAGCGCATCCGGGCGGTGGTGGACGCCGGGGTGGACAGCGTGAAATTCTCCATCAACGCGCCGGAGCGGAAGCTTTACGAGTTCATTCACGGCCGCGACGATTTTGACAAAGTGTATGAACATCTGGTATACTTGAACCAATACCGAAAGGAGAGCGGCCGGGATTTCAAAATCTACATCACCGGCATCCTCACCCGGTACACGGAGCACACAAGGGACGACTATTTCAAGGTGTTCGACGGTCTGGCGGACCAGATTGTGTTCAAGGATGTATACAACCAGGGGGGCTACATGCCGGAGATCGACTGGCAGCTGAAGTGCACCCACGACAAGGAGCAGACCCGGCGGTGCAATCTGCCCTTTGACGCGCTGTGCGTCACCTGGGAGGGGTATCTGTCCGTGGAGAACGCAGACTTTGAGAACATGCTCATTGTGGCGGACCTGAACAAGGTGTCGCTGAAGGAGGGCTGGTACGGGGAAAAGATGAAGGAGGTCCGGCGGATGTTCCTGGACAACTGCCTGGAGGGCACCCTGTGCCACGGGTGTGTCCACCACTGTCAGTCCCCCGCCGAGCCCCTGATGCCGGAGTACGCCACGGACAACCCGGACATATTCCTGGACCGGCAGGTGCGGGAGCGGATCAAGGCGGCGGGCTTCCCCTACACCAAGCTGGTGTACGTGCCCATGGCGGCGGACATCCTCCACCCGGGGCACATCAACATTTTGAAGACCGCCGCCTCTCTGGGCAGAGTGGTGGTGGGGCTGTTCAGCGACGAGGCCATCCGCAGCTACAAGCCGGAGCCCTACATGGACTATGAGCAGCGGAAGACTGTGCTGGAGAGCCTGAAATATGTGGATGAAGTGGTGTGCCAGGAGACCAAGGACTACTCGGACAACCTGCGGCGATACCGGCCGGACTGCATGGTCCACGGTACGGACTGGCGCACCGGCCCCCTGGCCCAGGTGCGGCAGAAGGCCATCGACCTGATGGCGGAATGGGGCGGCGAGGTGATCGAGCCGGAGTACACCCAGGGAGTGTCGTCCACGGAATTCAAACGGAAGGTGAAGGAGCAATGACCCCGGACTTTTTAGATCGGTTTGAGTTTTTCGCAGGGGTGCCTGACAGCCAGCTGAAGGCGCTGTGCAGCTTTCTGATGGACAAGTACGGCCTGGACCCGGCCCACCACGTCATCGCGGCCAACGAGGGCAACGCGGCGGCGCTGGCGGCGGGATACCACTTGGCCACGGTGAAAACGCCGGTGGTGTACCTGCAAAACAGCGGGCTGGGCAACATCGTGAATCCGGCGGCGTCCCTGCTGAATGGGAAGGTGTACGGCATCCCATGCCTGTTCATTGTGGGCTGGCGGGGAGAACCGGGGGTCCACGACGAGCCTCAGCATATCTTCCAGGGGGAGATTACCCTGAGCCTGCTGGAAGACCTGGATATCCCGTACTTTGTGATAGACAAGGCTGTCACAGAGGAGCAGATCCGGGCAAAGCTGGAGGAATACGGCGCCTTGTTTGCCCAGGGAAAACAGGCGGCCTTTGTGGTGCGCAAAGGGGCGCTGGAATACAGCGGGAAAACCATTTACACCAACCCCTACTCCATGTCCCGGGAGGAGGCCATCGGCTGTATCCTCAGCGCCTCCGGAGACGATCCGCTGGTGTCCACCACCGGCAAAGCCAGCCGGGAGGTATACGAGCTGCGGGAGGCCCGGAAGCAGGGCCACAGCCGCGACTTCCTGACAGTGGGGTCCATGGGGCACAGCTCGTCCATCGCCCTGGGGATCGCGCTGCAAAAGCCAAACCGGCGGGTGTGGTGCCTGGACGGGGACGGGGCGGCCATCATGCACCTGGGGGCCATGGCGGTCATAGGAGCCAGCCGGCCCGCTAACCTGGTGCACGTGGTGCTGAACAATCAGGCCCATGAGTCCGTGGGAGGCATGCCCACAGTGGCGGGCAAGGTGGACCTGTGTGCTATTGCCCGGGCCTGCGGCTATTGCAGCGCGGCGTCGGTGGACAGCCTGGAGGAGCTGGCAAACGTGCTGGAGGCGGCAAAGGCGGGCGGTCAGCTTGCTTTTATTGAGGTGAAGTGCGCTCTGGGCGCCCGGGCGGACCTGGGACGGCCTACCACTACGCCCCAGGAGAATAAGGCCGCGTTTATGGAAAATTTGGAGGGATAAATATGAGCGCTCTGTGTGACCTGCACACCCACACCACTGCCTCAGATGGCCAGTATACCCCGGCGGAGCTGGTGGGGCTGGCCAAGCGGAGGGGGTTGGCCCTTCTGGCTGTCACAGACCACGACACCATCGCGGGGGTGGACGAAGCTGCGGAAGCCGGAGAGGCGTTGGATCTGAAGGTGATCCGGGGTGTGGAGCTGAGCGCCAAAGAGTACCCCAATTTTCATATTTTGGGCTATGGTTTTCAAGCGGGCGACACTGAGCTGGCCCGGCTGTGCGAAAAGCTGCGGGCCGGACGGGATGACCGCAAGTACAGGATCGTGGACTTTCTGCGGGGAAAGGGCGTGGAGATAGACCTTGATGAGGTGGAGGAGCTGGCCGGAGGCGAGGTCATCGCCCGGCCCCACTTTGCTCAGGTGCTGGTCCGGCGGGGGTATGTGTCCACGAACCGTGAGGCATTTGACCGCTATTTGGACACGGAAGAGTTCCGGCAAAAGGTGAAGCGGTTCAAGGCGGACGCCCGGACCTGCGTGGAGGCCATCAAAGCGGCGGGCGGAAAGGTGTCGCTGGCCCATCCCTATCAGATGGGACTGCCGGACGGAGAGCTGGAGGAGCTTTTAGCGCGGCTCAAGGGTTGGGGGCTGGACGCCATCGAGTGTTACTATCCGAAGTACAGCCGGGCCCAGCAGGAATTCTATCTCCGCTTGACAGAGAAATACCAGCTCCACCGCACTGGGGGCAGCGACTTCCACGGCGAGAAGGTGAAACCGGACGTGGAGCTGGCGGCGCTGGAATTGAAGCTGGATTGGCTCCTGTCGCACCTTGCCTGAGGGAATACCAGACATGCTGTCTTGAGGTTGGCAGCGGGATGGGATTGTTGATTTGGATGCTGCGAGAAGGGGCACAGGTTTCCTCAGCAGCGGCTCAAAATAGACGACTATGGTTCCCGCAATAGGCGGAGGAGATGGCATGGTACAATTATAGAATTAGTTGGATGCAGAAAATGCCCGCCCTGAACCCAGGGCGGGCATTTTGTCGAGAGTTTGGGACTGCTATTTGTCGAAGGCCGGGTTGGTGAAATACACGTTTTTCTGGTCCATCTTCTGCTTGGCCAGTTCGATAGCCTCGCCGAAATTAGCAATTTAAGTAAGGGCCTCGGAACCCAGTGTTTGCAAGGGTTCCGGGGCTTTTTCAATGGGCTGAAAAATGTGTGGACAGGTCCAGCTTTTTGCCCTGAACAGGGGAGAGGTGTCCTCAAAGCAACTCCCATGCTTTCCTTGCCAGATACAGCGGGAGATTGGTGATAGACCCGTCCTTCCGGTAGCCGCGCTTAGAGAATCGAAGGGCGTGTTCTGGCCGATGCCCGGCGATATACCGCTTGAATGAGGGAGCGGATCTGTTTTCACCGCCCTTGGCCTCGATGGGGATGATCTCTGTCCCGTATTGCAGTACAAAGTCGATCTCGCCGTTTTTGTCAGAGTAGTAGCGGGGTTCCACATCGAACTGCCCCCGAAGCTGCTGCAAGACATAGTTTTCTGTCAGAGGGCCTTTGAACTGGTAATCACTTTTCAGGAGAATGGCGCTGTTGTCGATCCCCGCCATTTGCTTGAGCAGGCCGGTATCAAAGACAAAGAGCTTGAACTGATCCAGCTTGTCAAAAGCCGCAAGGGGATGTTCCATTTTGGAGACATTGTAGACCCGGTTCAGCATTCCGGCAGAAACGAGCCACTCAATGGCCTCTTCAAAATCCCTGGCCCGACCACCTTCACGGACAGCGCCATACATGAACTTTTCGTTGGATTTAGCAAGTTGGGAAACGATGCTGCGGAACACCATAAGGATGCGTCCGCTGTTGACCTTGCCGTTGTGTTTGGAGAAGTCATTTTCGTAAATCTCGATCAGTTCCCGCTGGATCTGTGAGACCTTGAACGGGTCTTTGTACTTTATCCACGAGGCAACACATTCAGGCATCCCGCCAATTATAAGATAGTACTGATAGGCTTCGGTCAGACGGCTGTGGAAGATCTCTTCGATGGGCTGCTCCTTCTGGATGCTGCAATAGTAATCGAATAAAGCGGGTTCCGTGGCCTCCAGAAACTCGTCGAAGGTCAAGGGCGAAAGCTCCAGCAAATTGACCATGCCTACCGGGTAGGACTTTGGCTGGGCCAGCAGCGTCCCCAGGAGACTGCCGGCTGAGATCACATGGTACTCGTTGGCCTTCTCCTTGAAATATTTGAGGGCGTTCAGAGCCGCCGGACACTCCTGTATCTCGTCAAAGATCACCAGGGTCTCGCCGGGGAGTATCTTCTCACCGGCGATCATGGACAGCAATTCGATGATCCGCTGGGGGTTCTTATTGGCTTCAAAGATGGACTTCAATTCATCTTCTTCGTCAAAGTTGAAGTAAACGAAATGTTCATAGCAGCTTTGACCGAACTCCTTCATCAGCCAGGTCTTGCCCACCTGCCGTGCGCCTTTGAGTACCATAGGCTTGCGTTCTTCACTGTGCTGCCACTGAATTAAGGCGTTTAAGGCGTTTCGTTTCATCACATCACCGGCCCTTCTATGTGGGTGCAAAGTACAGTATAGCACATTTTTCCAGGAGATACAACGCAATCTTTACACATTTTTCTCTGCCAACCAGTCCTCAATCCTCATCGCCGGGATACCCTCATAGTTCCCCCGGAAGGAGCCTTCCTGATACAGAACAATCTTGGGGTAGTTGTCCCTGACCTCCAGGAGTGAACCAAATTCCCGCTGAATGGTGGCTTCATCACTGAACAGGTAGCAGACCTGGACGTACAGTTTGTCCCCCTGCTTCTCTCCTACGAAGTCGATCTCCTTTGCTCCGACACGGCCAACGCAGACCTTGTATCCCCGGCGAAGCAGCTCTAAGCCCACGATGTTTTCCAGAACGATCTCCACATTTTGAAGGTTCGAACCAATGACAGCTTCCCGCAGCCCGTGATCGGCCACATAGTATTTTTCGTTGACCTTCTGCACCTTCTTGCCGTTGATGTCTTGGCTCTTGAAGCGGTGTAGAAGATAGGCATCCTCACAGGCTTTCAGGTAATTCAGGATCGTTTCAGGGGCTACAGTACGGTTCTCTGCCTTGAAGAATCTAGAGATGCTGGTGGCTGAAAAGCTCCTGCCCACGTTGGCCAGGGCATAGGCAATGATGCGCTCCAACAGGTCAACGTCCCGGATATTGTTACGCTTGACAATATCCTTTAACACCACCGAGTTGAAGATATCTTGGAGATAGTTCTTGCTGATCTCCGGCTCGAAGTTGATGCTGGACAGGAACGGCATCCCGCCGCATTGGATGTATTGATCGAAAGTCAGGGTGGGGTCAGCCATTTGGAACTCTGTAAAGGAAAAAGGATATGCAAGCGGTACGGTTTTAGCAAAAAATATTTTTAGCGTATATTGTTTGCAGG
>CANASS010000053.1 GCA_947364395.1 uncultured bacterium | reverse complement strand
TACACCGTCTCCTCGAAGAGCTGGTACTCCGGATACTGGAACACCAGCCCCACCTGGCAGCGGACCTGCCGGGTGCGGTCTTTGGACTCCCAGATATCCGCGCCGTCGAAGAGCACCTGTCCTGAAGTTGGTTTTAAAAGGCTGTTTAAGTGCTGGATCAGGGTGGATTTGCCCGACCCGGTGCGGCCGATGATAGCCAGATATTCGCCCCGCGCGGCGGAAAAGTCCACGCATTCCAAGGCGGTGTGCTCAAAGGGGGTGCCTTGGCTGTAAATATGGGTCAGTTGTTTGGTTTCGATGATAGCTGCCATTTATGAAACTCCTTGAAATGGAGATAGTGGGCCAATGACTCAGCTCCGATTCTTTAGATTGCTGAGGGCGTCGGGGTATTCCGAGAGCACCATCCCCACAGCTTCACATCGGTCGAGCTCCTGACAGCCGCCGCAGGTCGCCATGCCCTTTTTCAGCGCACACTGGCGAATGGCGCAAAGGCTCTCGCAATATACCGTTTTGGCTCCGTCCACACGGCAGCCCTCACAGTTGATATGCTCCGGCAGGATGGGCGCGTGATTCAGCCTGGCCCACAGCTCCGCGGTCTTTTCGCGCAGGGCCTGATCATCATGGATCGTCGCGAGATATGCGTCGCATTTCTCACAGTCCAGCCCGCAATGCCCGATCATGTCTCTCATCGGTATGTGCCTCCTAATATCACGATATGGGGTCCTGCGCCAGAAGCTCCTTCAAAACCCGGGCGCACTCATCCACTGTCAGCGCGGTGAGGGGCACGTCCACCCCGGCCTGCCGCAGCTCGTACAGCAGGGCCACCGGCTCGGGCACCTCCAGCCCCAGGGAGCGCAGGCCGTCCACATTCTGGAATACCAGCGCGGGGCTGTCATCCGCCACGATGTGGCCGTCGTGCATGACCACCACCCGGCCCGCCTGGGCGGCCTCGTCCATGTGGTGGGTGATGAGCACCACGGTAATGCCCTGCTCCCGGTTGAGATAGCGGATGGTGTCCAGCACCTCCCTGCGGCCCACCGGGTCCAGCATGGCGGTGGGCTCATCCAGCACGATGCACCGGGGGCGCATGGCCAGCACCCCAGCGATGGCCACCCGCTGCTTCTGCCCACCGGACAGCAGATGGGGGGCGTGCCGGGCGTAGTCCGCCATACCCACGGCGGCCAGGGCCCGGTCCACCCGCTCCCGGATCTCAGCGGAGGGCACGCCCAAATTCTCCGGGCCGAAGGCCACGTCCTCCTCGACAACGCTGGCCACGATCTGGTTGTCCGGGTTCTGGAACACCATGCCCACCTGACGGCGGATGTCCAGCAGCTTGTCCTCGCCGCAGGTGTCCAGGCCGTCCACGTACACCCTGCCCCCGGAGGGCAGGAGGATGGCGTTGAAGTGCTTGGCCAGGGTGGACTTGCCCGAGCCGTTGTGGCCCAACACCGCCACGAACTCCCCCGGTTTTATGGATAGAGTAACGCCGTCCAGCACGGTAGGGGCCGCGCCCTCCTCGGTGGTATAGCGGAAGGTGAGATTTTCTGTTTTCAGGATAGGGTGGTCGGACATGGCGTTACCTCTTCAAAAAATCACTGAACTCTTTTAGTTCCCGTTTCTTATCTTCCGGCAGGCTGTTGAATTCCATATCCTGGACTGCGCCCTCCAGGGCGTACAGGTGCACCAGGCAGACCTGGGGAAACACCCCTTTCAGTTTGAAAAACGCGTGCTTCGCGCCCAGCTCCTTCAACGCCTCGGGGGAATCGACCCCCACGGCGGTCAGCTTCCGTTCCAGCTCTTTCCCGATGTTTTTCATGGAATTCAGTCCGGCCATACCAGTCTCCTTAATTTTGGCCCCCGCAAAGCCGTCCTTTGGCGTTGTTGGGGAGGGGCAGCGAAGTGAGCGAGACCCCCGCTTGCGGTGGGGCGGAGGATATATTGCTTACCCCGACGATGTCCATCTCCCCGCGGCCCCGCAGGGCAGGGCCAGCCCGGTCTGGGTCACGGGAAGCCCCAGCTCGTCGGAGACCGTGCGCCCGCCGAATTTTCCGCCCACCACGGTCTGCAAAATATAGGTGAGCACCGACGGGGACAGCCCCGTGGTGTAGGAGTTCAAAATCACAAACAGCGGGTCGTCGGACAGCGCCCCGGCCACCAGCTCCACAAAGGGGTACAGGTTCTCCTCCAGCTTCCACACCTCGCCGGAGGGGCCGCGCCCGTAGGAGGGCGGGTCCATGACGACGGCGTCATACTTCCGGCCGCGCCGGATCTCCCTCTCCACGAACTTGGCGCAGTCGTCCACAATCCAGCGGATGGGCCTGTCCTCCAGCCCGGAGGACTTGGCGTTGTCCCGGGCCCACTGGACCATACCCTTGGCCGCGTCCACGTGGCAGACCGACGCTCCCGCCGCCGCGCAGGCGATGGTGGCCCCGCCGGTGTAGGCAAACAGGTTGAGCACGCTCACCGGCCGGCCCGCATGTTTGATCTGCTCCCGGGCAAAGTCCCAGTTGGCGGCCTGCTCGGGAAACACCCCGGTGTGCTTGAAGTTCATCAGCCCCACGTTGAACGTGAGGTCTTTGTAGTGAATCCGCCACCGCTGGGGGACGCTTTTGTCCGCCCACTGGCCGCCTCCGGTGCTGGACCGGGCATACCGGGCGTCGGGGCGCTTCCACCCCCTGTGGGGCCGGGGGGTGTTCCAGATGGCCTGGGGGTCGGGCCGCACCAGCAGCTTGTCCCCCCAGCGCTCCAGCTTCTCTCCCCTGCCGCAGTCCAGCAGCTCATAATCCTTCCATTGATCCGCCACCCACATAGTCCCGCCTCCAGGCTCTGTCGTTCCCCCTGCGCAGGGAGGTGGGGACCGCGCGGCGTCCCCAGAAATAAACAATCAAGGTATTATACAACAGGAATGGCAATTAGTCAAACCCCGCCGGAGATAAAAAACCGCCGGAGGCCTTAAATCCTCCGGCGGCTTCAGCATCAGGCTCCCAATTGGACCCACAGCTCATTGTACAGCGCCCGGGTGGCCGGGGGCAACGCCAAATACATCTCGCACCGCTCCAGCACCTCGGCAGGGGCGGCCATGATCTCATACAGCTCGGGGTCCAGCTCCTCGCCGTACAGCTCCTCGTAATAGGCGGGGTACTGCTCCAGCGCCTCGGTATTGGGCGAGGCGTACCAGATATAGTCCATGTTCGCCAGGTTGGCCTCAGTGGAGGCGATGAAGTTGATCCACGCCAGGGCCTCGTCGTAATGAGGGGCGTCCTTGAGCACGCACATGGCGTCCACAAACCAGTTGGCCCCCTCCTCCGGGACCACATAGCGCAGGTCCACCCCGTCCGCCTGGTTGTCCAGCATGGACAGGTAGTCCCCGGCGTAATAGGTGGCGATAGCGGCGTTGCCGCCCTCCATCTTCTGGAACACCTGGTCCATCACCTTGCCCTGGAACACGCCCCGGCGGCTGGCGTCGGCAATCAGCGCAAAAGCCTCCCGGATTTCCCCCTCGTCGGTGGTGTTCACCGAGTAACCCAGATGGAACAGGGCGGCGGCCATGGCGTCCCGGGAGTTGTTGATGAGCAGCACGCCTCCGGCATACTGGTCGTCATACAGTGCCCCCCAGCCCGTGGGCTCCTCCTCCACCATATTGGCGTTGTAGATCAGCCCCAGGGTGCCCCAGGAGTAGGGGACGGTGTACTTGTTGTCCGGGTCGTAGGGCAGGTTGCGGAAGCGCTGGTCGATGAGCTGGAAGTTGGGAATCCGGCTGTAATCCAGCTCCTCAAGCATCCCCTCCTCCATAAGCTGGGAGATCATATAGTCGGAGGGGACGATCACATCATAGTCCGCGCCGCCGCTTTTCAGCAGGGAGTACAGCGCCTCGTTGCTCTCGGCGGTCTGATAGTTCACCCGGATGCCCGTCTCATCCTCAAACTGAGTGATAAGCTCCTCGTCGATATACTCCCCCCAGGAGCACACATTCACCACCGGCTGGGAGGCGGTGGCCCCGGTAAGCAGCGCCACCACCACCACGAAGCCGCAGGCCATGGCGGCGGTGAGTCCCCGGCGGACCCACTTCCCGGCGGGCGAGGACAGGCGCATGGACAGCTTCTCCATCCAGGAGGGCTCCCGGACCTCCTGCCGGTCCGCCCGGCGCTCCTGGCGGATCTCCCGGACGTTGTTCAGCACCAGCAGGGCCAGCACCGACAAAAACAGCAGGGTGGATACGGCGTTCACCTCCGGGGTGATGCGCTTTTTGGTCATGGAGTAGATGCGCATGGCCAGGGTCGAGGTGGACGACCCGGCGGTGAAGTAGGAGATCACAAAATCGTCGATGGACATGGTGAAGGCGATGAGGGCCCCGGACACGATGCCCGGCTTGATCTCGGGCAGGATCACCTTCCAGAACGCCTGCATCCAGGTACAGCCCAGATCCTGGGCCGCGTCCACCAGATTCTTGTCCATCTGCCGCAGTTTGGGGGCCACGTTGAGGATCACGTAGGGGATGTTAAAGGCGATGTGGGCCAGCAGCATGGTGCCGAAGCCCAAGGTGAGGCGGACGGGCAGCTCCACCGCGCTCTGCACGCCGTTGAACCACCGGGCGAAGGTCCCCCAGCCCTGGAAAAAGGCCACGAAGAACAGGCACAGGCTGACGCCTGTGACGATATCGGCGTTCATCATGGGAACGTCGTTGACCACCAGCAGGGCGTCCCGCTTCCGCCGGGGCAGGGCGTACAGGCCGATGGCGGCGAATGTGCCCGCCACGGTGGCGATAGCGGTGGCCAGCAGGGACACCAGCAAAGTGGTATAGAGGCTCTCCATGATGAGCCGGTTACGGAACAGGGCGGCGTACCACTCCAGGGAAAAGCCCTTCCACACGGCGCTGGAGTCTCCCGCGTTGAAGGAGAACACGATCAGCAGGAAGATGGGCAGGTACAGGAACAGGAAGGTCAGGCCGATGAACAAACGGCTCCCAAAACGATTCTGCTTTTTCATCAGAGCATCACCGCCTGTTCCTCGCCCTCGCCGAAGTGGTTCATGACCACCATGCAGACGACAACGATCACCATCATCACCATGGAGATGGCGGCGCCCAGGTGGGGGTTGTAGGCCCCGCCCAGGAATTGCAGCTCAATGAGGTCGCCCAGCATGGTCTGCTTGCCCCCCCCCAGCAGGTTGGAGATGGCGAAGGTGGACACGGAGGGGACAAACACCATGGTCACCCCGGACAGAATCCCCGGCAGGGACAGGGGGAAGATCACCTTGCGGAACACCCGGGCGGAGTCCGCCCCCAGGTCCCGGGCGGCCTCAATGAGGGAGCCGTCCAGCTTGAGGATGACGGAGTAGATGGGCAGAATCATAAAGGGCAGGTAATTGTACACCATGCCCAGCACCACCGCGCCGGAGGTGCCGACCATTTGGATGTGGTCCACCCCCAGCAGATCCAGCAGGCCGATGGCACGGAACAATTGGTTCAGCAGGCCGTTGTTCTCCAGGATGGACATCCAGGAGTAGGTGCGCAGCAGGAAGTTCATCCACATGGGCAGCATGATGAGGGCCATGGCCAGCCGCTGGAACCGGGGGCCCTCCTTGGCCATCCAGTAAGACACCGGGTAACCGATGAGCAGGCACACCAGGGTGGCCAGGATGGCCAGCCAGAAGGAGCGCAGAAACACATTCAGATACAGCCCCATGCCGGTGAAGTTGTCCAGGGTGGCCTGGGTGGCGTTGGCGGCGGGGTCCGCCGCGGTAAAGGCGTACACCGCCATGATGACGATGGGAATGACCACAAACAGGGCCATCCAGATCACGTAGGGAACGGCAAACCAGCTCCGCTTATTCCTCATGGCCGCCCTCCCAGGGGACCTCCCCCTCCTCGTCCCCGGACTCGTCCTCCACCACGTCCAGCTCCTCGTACTCCTCGGAATAGGAGGAGTAGTCCCCGAACATGCCGGAGTAGGCGCTCTTTTTCATGACATGGATGCCGTCCGGGTCGATCTTGATGCCGATGCGGCTGTCCACCGGGCAGTAGTCGGTGGTCTGGATCAGCCACTTGAAGCCGTAAAAGTCCACAATGGTGTCGTAGTGGACCCCCTTGAAGGTGACGGAGGTGACGGTGCCCTTGAGCTGGCCCGCGGCCTCGTCCACAATGTCCACGTCCTCGGGGCGGATGACCACGTCCACCGGCTCGTCCTTGTCAAAGCCCTTGTCCAGGCACTGGAAGCGGCGGTTGAAGATCTCCACCACCCCGTCGGCCCGCATGACGCCGTCGATGATGTTGGACTCGCCGATGAAGTCGGCCACAAAGGCGTTCTTGGGCTCGTTGTAGATGTCCTCGGGGGCGCCGATCTGCTGGATGCGCCCGCCGTCCATCACCACCACGGTGTCGGACATGGCCAGCGCCTCCTCCTGGTCATGGGTCACATAGATGAAGGTGATCTCCATCTCCTGCTGAATCCGCTTCAGCTCGTTCTGCATATCCTTGCGCAGGCGCATGTCCAGTGCCCCCAAAGGCTCGTCCAGCAGCAGCACACGGGGCCGGTTCACCAGGGCCCGGGCGATGGCCACCCGCTGCTGCTGCCCGCCGGACAGGGCGGACACCGGGCGCTTCTCAAACCCCTTCAGATTCACCGTCTCCAGCATCTCCATCACCCGGCCGTGAATCTCCTGCTCAGAAACCTTCACCTTCCGGCCGTGGGCGTCCGCCTTGGGTATGCGCAGGCCGAAGGCCACGTTCTCAAACACATTGAGATGCGGAAACAGGGCATAGCGCTGGAACACCGTGTTCACCGCCCGCTGGTGGGGCGGGACATCATTGATCCTCACGCCGTCAAACAAAACGTCCCCGGCGGTCGGCGACAGAAACCCGCCTATAATCCTAAGCGTGGTTGTCTTGCCGCACCCGCTGGGGCCCAGCAGCGTGAGGAATTCCTTATCGTTGATATACAGGTTGATGTGGTCGAGCACGACCTCGTCGCCGTAGGACATGACGCAGTCCCGCAGGCGGATCAGCTCCTTGGACATGTATCCTCCCCCATTTCTAATGATGAGTGTTTTGTCAGCTCCCTTTTTGTAGTCCCAGAAGCGCGTCGACGCTGTCACGCTGCGAAACGGTCAGGGCGTTCGGTCGCTTTCGCTACGACTCAAGCAAAACCCAGTTCCGCTTCGCGGGCCTTGGGCTTTTGCTTTCGCTCCGCTCCAAGCTCCCTCACTGACCGTTTCTCCGCGCTTCCTGGTTTTCACGGATAGCGAGATACACTATAGCGGGTCGGTCCCCGTTTGTCAATCATTTTAGGTGAAATTTATCAGAAAATGGGGCCGTAATTTTCTGGTAGCTTTTGGGCTTGCGCTGTGGTACAATTCAGGCAGTCTTTTTACGATAAAACGGGGGTAGAACAATATGAAAACCGCCTATCTGGGCATCGACCTTTTAAAACCCGTGCTGGACGCCCTGCTGCGGGAGGACTGCCAGATTTTAAAGCTGTTCACCTGCCCGGTGGACAACGTGACCGAGTTCAACACCGCTGTCATCCGCACGGCGCAGGCGCGGGGAATCTCCCACACCCTGGAGCGGATCACCGCCGCCGATCTGGAGGAACTGGCCGCCCAGGGCTGCGAGCTGCTGGTGTGCGCCGGGTATTACTACCGGGCTCCCATCACGGACGCCTTTCCCATGGTGAACTTCCACCCCACCCCCCTGCCCCTGGGGCGGGGGTCCTGGCCCATGCCCCGGCTCATCCTGGAGGGGGCGGCCTACGGCGGCGTCACCGCCCATCGGATGGCGGCGGATTTTGACACCGGGGACATCCTCCTGCGGGAGCGGTTCTCCCTGGACCCCCGGGAGGACCACCAGACCTACATGGAAAAGGTCTATGAGAAGGCGCCCGCCATGGTCCGCAGGCTGGTCCGCAGCCTGCCGGAGGTGCTGGAGGCCGCCCAGCCCCAGGGGGAGGGGGAATACTGGCCCCTGCCCACCGAGGCGGACTGGACCGTCACCCCGGACATGAACGCCGCCCGGGCCGACCTGATCCTCCGGGCCTTTTACGGCTACGAGTGCGTCTACCGGGACGGAGTGCGCAAAACGGAGCTCACCGGCGGCCGGGTGGTGCTGGGGGACCCGGCGGGCCGTCCCTTCCCGGTAAAAGGCGGGTATGTGACGGCGGACCGGGTCAGGCCGCTGGCCTAAGCCGTCTTATTTGGTCAGCACCTCTATGGCGGCCTGAAGCTGGTTGTCGCCTTCCTCCCCCATCACCGCGCCCTGGTCCAGCTCCACCTCCACGTCGGGGATAATGCCCTCGCCGATGAGAGACCGGCCGCTGCCGGTGCAGTAGGTTGCGGTGGACAGCCCCACCCCGCCTCCGTTCACCAGCGGGAAAGTGATCTGGGAGTAGCCCTTGCCGGAGGTAACCTCCCCCACAATGGGGGCCCCCGCGCTCTCCCGTAGCTGGGCGGCCAGCAGCTCCGCCGCCGAATAGCTGTCCTTGTTCACGATGGCCGCCATGGGCAGGTTCACACAGCTTTCGTCCGACTGGGTCACCGACGGGAACCACCACCGGGCCTTTTGGGTGAACACCGGCCCCTCAGGAAGCAGGTAGTCCAAAATCTTCTCCAGCTCGGCGATGTACCCGCCGGGGTCACTGCGCACGTCCACAATGAGGGCCTTGGCCCCCTGGGCCGTCAGAGCGTCCACCTCCTTTTGGAAGCTGTCCGCCGCGCCGGAGTAAAAGTTGTCCAGCTTCACATAGCCGATATCCCCCTCCAGCAGCTTCCCCCGGGCGGAGGGGTTCCGAAGGGTGGCCCGGGTGCAGGTCACCTCCCGGACGCCGCCGTCCTCCCCCAGCAGGGTGAGCGCCACTTGGGTGCCCTCCTCTCCCCTGATGAGGTCCGACCCCTCCTGCCGGGCGTCTCCGGCCAGGGACACCCCGTCGGCGGCGGTAATCACGTCCCCCGCCAGCACCCCGGCCCGATCCGCCGGGCCGTCCTCCGTGACGGAGGACACCAGCAGGCCCTCCTCCCTGGCCTGGAGGTCCACCGTTATTCCCACCCCCACATAGTTGTTGGCCCGGCGCTGGGTCAGCTCCTCATACTGCTCCTGGGTCCGGTAGTAGGACCAGCGGTCCCCCAGTCCGTTGACAAAGGCGGCCAGCCCCGCGTCCGCCGCGCCGTCCAGGTCCACGTCCGCCTCCACAAAGGCGAACCGGGCCAGCAGGTAGGTCTGGACCATGGCCACGCCGCTCCTGCCCAGCAGCAGGCACCATCCCCCGGTGGACAGCGCCAGGGCCGCCGTCACCGCGATGAGCATCTTCACCCAGCCCGCCAGCCGCCGGGGCCTCTTCTCTGTGCGTACCGTCCGCTCTTCCATAATTCCAGACCTCCTTGGAGAGAATCAAACAGGGGCGCGGGTCTTTTCCCGCGCCCCTGGGTCTTTATCTATCTGTGCCCCTCAACGGGGCCCCCGAAGCGGGCCGCTGTCAGCCCCCGCTGATCCGACCGCCGCCGGGAGAGGTGAAGGTCATGCCGGGATAGAGCTTCAGCACGTCGTTGCGCACGCTGTTGATCCGCAGCTCAAAGTGGAGGTGGTTGCCGGTGGACCGGCCCGTAGTGCCCACATAGCCAATGACCTGCCCCTTGGATACCGTCTGGCCCTCCTGGACAATGGGCACCTGGTTCTGATGGGCGTACAGAGTGGCGTAGCCGCTGCCGTGGCTGATGATGCAGTAGTAGCCGTAGGAGGAGGCGTTCTTGTTGGCGTTCACCGTGGTCACCACCCCGTCCTTGGCGGCGTAAATGGGGGTGCCGCCGGGGGCGGGTATGTCGGTGCCGGTGTGATTGTCCCGCCTGCCGTTGATCGGGTCGATGCGCCCGCCGAACAGGGAGGAAATCTTATACCGTCCCGGCAGGGGCCAGTACCAGTCCCCGCTGGTCATATTGATGTTTGCGTTCTGCTGGGCTTCCAGGGCGGCAAGCTGGGCGGCGTACTTGCGCTCCGCATCCTTCAGCTCCTTGTTGATCTTGGCCTCGCTGTCCGCCAGCTCCTTGGCCTCCTTAGCGTACTCGCTCTCAGAGGCGGCAATCTGGTTGAGCAGCTGCTGGGCCTGGCTGCGCTTGTTCTCCAGCTCATCCCTTTTGGCCTCCAGGTCCTGCTGGACCAGGGCCTGGGCGTCTCGGTCGGTCTGAAGGGCCTCACGGGCCATATCCAGATCCCGCTGGGTGGCCTTCAGCTTCTCAATGATCCCGTTGGAGTACTCCATGATATCCCCGATGAGCATGGCTTGGTCCAGCATGTCGGCGAAGCTGTTGGCCTCGAAGAGGATGGACAGGTAGTTCACGCCCCCCGTCTCCTCCATCCAGCGCACCTGCTGGTAAAACTCCTGGTACTGCTCCTCCTCCTGCCGCTCCAGCTCGGCGATCTCCGACTCCTTGACGGCAATCTGGCTGTCGTACTGATTCAGCATGGCCTGACTGACGTTGATCTCCTGCTCGGTGAGCAGCACTTGGTTCTGGATCAGCTCCACCTGCTCCTTGGCCTTGGACAGGTCGTTCCGAATGGACTTCAGCCGGTCCTCCGCCTCCTTTTTCTGGGCCTGGATGTCGCTCAGCTCGTTTTTGATGTTCTGGATGTCGCTCTTGGTAACGCCGGCCTGGGCGAACATACTGAGCACAGGGAGCATCACCGACAGCAGCAGCGCCGCCGCCACGATGATGACAATGATACGCTGGGTTTTCTTATTCATGTACCGTTCCTCCCGCTCAGCTTCTGTCAATAAAGTTTAAATTGGGGTACAGCTTGAGCACGTCGTCCCGCACCCCGTTCACCCGCAGCTCAAAGTGCAGGTGGGCCCCAAAGCTGTTGCCCGTATTGCCCACATAGCCGATGACCTGGCCCTTCTGCACCGTGTCCCCCACCTTCACCAGGGGGAGCTGTCTTTGGTGGGCGTACAGGGTGGCGCGGCCATTGCCGTGGCTGATGATGCAGTAGTTTCCGTAGGACGGGTTATACCGGGACAGGGTGACCACCCCGCTCTGGGCGGCGTGGATCTCCACCCCCTGGGGTACGCCGATATCAGTGCCGGTGTGGTTGTCCCACCTGCCGTTTAAGTACCGCCCGCCGAAATAAGAGGTGATGCCGTAATAGTTGGGGACAGGCCAATACCAGTCGCCGACGGCTCCTCCCGCGGCGATCTGCTGGGCCCACTTGGCTTCCGCCTCCTTCAGCTCCCGCTCCATCTCCGCCTCGTCGGCGGCAAGCTGAGCGGCCCTCTTCACATATTCGTTTTCCGAAGCGGAAAGCTGGGCCAGCAGGGCGTCCGCCTGGGTCTTTTTGTCCCTCAGCTCCGCCAAGGCGGCCTCCAGCCCCTCCTGGGCCTGGGCCTGCTGGTCCCAGCTGGCCTGTAAGACCTCCCGGGCGCTGTTCAGCTCCTCCTGGGTGGCCTGAAGCCGCTCCACAATGCGGTCGCTGTACTCCATCACGTCGGTGACCAGCAGGGCGTAGTCCAGCAGGTCGGCAAAGCTGTTGGCCTCGAACAGCACGGACAGGAAGGTCGCCTCTCCCGTCTCCTCCAGCCACCGCACCTGCCGGTAAAACTCCTCCAGCTGGGCAGCCTCCTGGGCCTCCAGCTCCGACACCCGGCGCTGGTTCTCCTCAATCTGACCATCCAGTTGGGACAGCAGCTCCCGGCCTGCGGCCACCTGCTGTTCGCATAAAAGCACCTGGGTCTGGATCAGCCCCACCTGCTCCTCCGCCTGGGCCATGTCTCCCCGGATGGCGGCCAGCCGCTTCTCCGCCTCCTCCTTCTGGGCGGCGGCATCGTCCAGCCGGTCCCGAATGGCCTGAATATCGCTCTGGGTCACCGCCCCGGCGGGCAGCACACAGGCAGGGGCCGCCCACAAAATCAGCGCCGCGATCATCACAATCACACACCGGGTCTTTCCCCTCATGGAGCGCCTCCTTGCCAGTCTCATATCTATCAGCGTTCTATATAACCCGCTTTTCGCTGCCGGGGGCTGGGCTATTCGCCACTCCCCGTCATCGGGCGCAAACCTGAAACAACCGCCCGCTTTCATTGCGGTCTAAAGTTCTTTTTGGATACTTTTTCTTTCAAGAAAAAGTATCCTGGGCCATTCGCCACTCCCCGTCATCGGGCATAAACCTGAAACAACCGCCCGCTTTCATTGCGGTCTAAAGTTCTTTTTGGATACTTTTTCTTTCAAGAAAAAGTATCCTGGGCCATTCGCCACTCCCCGTCATCGGGCATAAACCTGAAACAACCGCCCGCTTTCATTGCGGTCTAAAGTTCTTTTTGGATACTTTTTCTTTCAAGGAAAAGTATCCTGGGCCATTCGCCACTCCCCGTTACCGGGCGCAAACCTGAAACAACCGCCCGCTTTCATTGCGGTCTAAAGTTCTTTTTGGATACTT
>CANASS010000052.1 GCA_947364395.1 uncultured bacterium | reverse complement strand
CCCTTGGGGTAGTTGCGCTTGACGGAGATGATATAGGAGCCCACCATCAGGGACAGGGCCAGCAGGGCGCCGGGCAGGTAGCCCGCCAGGAACAGGGAGCCTACGGAGATGCCGCCCGCCGTGGTGGCGTAAATGACCATGTTGTGGCTGGGGGGCACCAGCAGGCCCTCGCAGGAGGAGGTGATGGTGACGGCGGTGGAGAAGTCGGCGTCATAGCCCTGGTCCACCATCATGGGGATCATGATGGAGCCGATGGAGGCGGTGTCCGCCGCGGCGGAGCCGGAGATGCCCCCGAAGAAGTAGGAGGCCACGATGTTCACCATGGCCAGGCCGCCCCGCATCCAGCCCACGCAGGCGTTGGCCAGGGCGATGAGCTTGTCGGAGATGCCGCCCTTGCCCATGAGCACGCCCATGGTGATGAAGAAGGGCACCGCCATCAGGGGGAAGGAGGAGATGCCCTTCACCATCAGGCGGCAGATGGCGTTCAGGCTGTTGCCCATGGTGAGCAGGCAGAACACGGAGGACAGGCCCACGGCATAGGCGATGGGAAAGCGCATGAAAATCATGAGGGCGAAGCTGCCCAGCAGGACGATGATAGCGAGAGTCTGGGGGTCCATTATGCCGTCGCCTCCTCTTCTTTGATAAAGAACGCTTTGATGTGCTCATAGAGGGCTTCCAGCTCGAACACGATCATGGCGATGCCGGCAAGGGGCACCGGGAAGTACATCCAGAACCGGCTCAGCCAGGGGATGGACTCGTAAAAGCCCTTGCTGCCCAGGGTGGTGGTGTACTCCCAGCCCACCACCAGCATGATGACGGCCAGAGCCAGCACACCCAGGTCCGCGATGATGTTGGACACGTTCAGCACCGTCTTGGGCAGGTAGCTGTCGAAGGCGGTCATGCGGATGTGCGCGCCGGTGCGGATGGCCAGGGCGGCGGACAGCACCGCCATATAGCTCATGCAGGTGAGCACCATCTGCTCCGTCCAGGCCGGGTCCTTGATGACCCCCAGCCAGCTCAGCATGTCGGGGTAGGCGTGGGCCAGCTGCTGGCAGTAGCGGCCCAGCACCGCGTAAGAGGTGATGAGAATGTCCGCGATGAGCAGGATTTTGCACAGGAGCATGACGATTTTAAAGGTCATATCATAGGCGGGTTTGATTTTGTCCAGGGTCGTGAAAATTTTTGGCATGGGGTTCCCTCCCTCTCAATATGGCGAACGGGGACACGGGACTCATCCCGTGTCCCCGCTGCGATTGGACGGTGTTATGATGCCGCGGCGTCAGGGCTTCATGTCCAGAATCTTCTGGTACAGGTCGGCCTGCTTGTCGATGGCTTCCTTGATGGCGGGAGCGCTGGAGCAGGCTTCCTGCCAGGGGCCCTTGTCGGTGACATCCACCACGTTGCAGCCCTCGTCCTTCAGCTGCTGGAGGACCTCGTCCTCAGCGGACTGGGACAGGTTCTGGTTGAACTTCTGGACCTCCTTGCCGGCCTCCATGATGACCTTCTGCTGGTTCTCGGTCAGCTTGGCCCAGGCGGTGTCGGTGATGACCACCTGGATGGCGCCCAGGGTGTGGCCGTCCAGGATCAGGTTGTTGGCCACCTCGGGGAAGGCGTTGGACTTGTAGTTGGCGATGGGCTGCTCGGCGGCGTCACACACGCCGGTGTTCAGGGCGGAGTACAGCTCGCCGAAGGACACCACCGTGGGGGAGGCGCCCAGGGACTCCACCATGCCGTTCATGATGGGGTCGTTGGACACGCGGATCTTCATGCCCTTCAGGTCGTCGATGGTGTTGACGGGCTTGTTGGCGAAGAAGTGGCGGAAGCCCTCCTCACCGTAGAACACGCCCCGCAGGGGCAGGCCGATCTCCTGGGGCTCGCTGAGGAACTCGGCGGCCAGGTCGCTGTTGGCGAAGGCCCACCAGTGGTCGCGGCTCTCAAAGGCGAAGGGGAGGGAGAGCAGCACGGACTTCTCAGCGCCGTAGCTGGTCAGGGCGAAGGCGGAAATACGGCTCATGTCGATGGAGTCGTCGCCGCCGATGATGGCGTCCAGCACGTCGTTCTCAGAGCCCAGCACGCCGGAGGGGCGGAAGTCGATCTCGATGGAGCCGCCGGACTTCTCCTCCACCAGGCGCTTGAACTCAGCGCCGGTCTGGCCCACGATGGTGTCCTCGGGGTTGACCTCGGCGTACACCAGGGTCACCTTGGGGTCGTTGGCCACGTCGCCCACATCGGTGCTGCCGCCGTCGTCGGGGGCCTGGCTGGGGGCCTGGCTCTGGTTGTTCTCGGGGGCCTTGCTGGCGTCGCCGCTGGGCTGGCCGCCGCAGGCGGCCAGGCTCATGATCATGAGCGCTGCCAGCAGGGCTGACACAAACTTTTTCATGTTCATCTTCCTCCATTTTTTGCTGATTTTGACGGACCGGCGGGAGGGGCCCCGCCAATCCTGTCCGCAGGTATTGTAACATATCGCAAAAATCAATGCAACCGATTTTAAAATATGTGCTGATTATCCAAAAAATTTGACACAGTATTTGTCAAAGGTGCACAATTAAAGACCCGGCTTTTTGGCTGTTTCACCAGAAAAACCGGGCCCGGGTGCCCGTCAGCTCTCCCGGATGCGCCGGATCAGCGCCTGCTCCTCCGGGGGATACTCCTGATACATGGGCTCCACCGCCCGGCGGAAGGCCTCCCGCTGGGCGCTGGTGAGCTGAGTGACCACGCAGCCATGCTCCCGCACCAGCCGTTCGGAGTCCGCGTCCTGGGCCCGCCACAGCTCCCGCTCATAGAGGGCGCACTCCCGGGCGCACTGGCGGATGATGGTCACGTAGTCCTCGTCGATGCCGGCGATCTTGTCCAGGGCCACGGTGCTCATGATCTGCATCTCGGGCAGGCGGGAGTGCTCGTCCTGGAGGCAGTAGCGGGCGGCCTGATAGTGGCCGGTGAAGGCGTAGCTGGGCCAGTTGTTCTCCGCGCCGTCGATCTTGCCGGTCCGAAGGGCGGAGTACACGTCGTTGTAGGGGATCTGCACCGGGGTGGCTCCCAGCAGCTCCACCATCCGGCTCATGAAGGCGGACTCCTGCACCCGGATGGTTAGCCCCCGCAGGTCCTCCAGGCCGCCGATGGGCTCCCGGGCGTAAAAGCTCCTGGCCCCGGCGTCGAACCAGCTCAGCCCCACCACCCCGGCCTGCCGGGCGCTGATGAGGAATTCCTCGCCGATGGGGCCGTCCAGCACCCGCCACATATGGCCGGCGTCGTCGTACAGAAAGGGGAGGAGGAGCAGCTCGATTTTGGGGTAGGGCTCGGCGAAGGTGCTCACCGACACCCGGGCCATGTCGATGCCGCCGAACTGCACCTGCTCCAGCACCTGGTTCTCGTTGCCCAGCTCCCCGTTGCAGTACAGCCGGACGCGGATCTTGCCCTGGGTGCGCTCCTCCACCAGCTGAGCGAAGTAGGCCGCCGCCGCCGTGGTGGGGTAATCCTCCGGCTGGTTGTCGGCGTAGCGCAGAATGAGCAGGGGGAGGTCTCCCTCTTCCTGCGGGTCCCCGCAGCCGCCGCACAGCAGGAGCAGCAGGCACAGGGGGAACAGGGCCAGCCGCCGCCTCACAGGGGGCCTCCCTGGCCCTGGGCGGCCCTCCGGCGGTAGTCGGTGGGGGTCATGCCCACTTTCTTTTTGAAAGCCCGGGTGAAGTAGTTGGCGCTCTCGTAGCCCACCATGCCCGCCACCTCCGCCGTGGAGCGCAGGGGGTCCCGGAGCAGATCCTTGGCCGCCTCCATGCGCAGCTCGGTGAGGTAGTCCAGAAAGTTCACCTGGAAGGTCCGCTTGAACAGGGCGGAGAAGTAGGAGGCGCTCAGGTTCAGCATGGCGCTCACCGAGTCCAGGGAGATGTCGCAGGCCATATAATTGTGCTGGAGGTATTTTTTCACCTTTCCCATGAGCAGGTTGGTCTTGTCGTACCCGTCCGCGCTGTCCAGCAGTTCTTCCGAGGCCGCCATGGCCTCCAGCTGGCGCTGGGCCTCCCCCTGGGCCGCCGCCCGGCGGACGGCCCGCTCCACGTCGTCCGGGTCCACCGGCTTGAGAATATAGTCGCAGGCCCCCAGCTTCACCGCCTCATGGGCATAGGTGAACAGGCTGTAGGCGGTGATAAAGATGATTTTGCAGGCCGGACAATGGGCCAGAATCTGCCGGGCGGCGTCGATGCCGCTGAGCCCCGGCATTTCAATGTCCATCAGGGCCACGTCCGCCGCCCACAGCGCCGCCGCGTCCACCGCCAGACGGCCGTTTTCCGCCGTGCGCACCTCCGCCCCCCGGCCGAAGCGCTTGTCCACGATGTCCGCCAAAAGGGCCCGCTGATAGCCCTCGTCGTCAGCGATCAGAATTTTAATCATCTCCGCTATCCTCCTCCCATGACAAAACCAGGGGCAGGCGGAGCACCGCCGCCGTCCCTCTGCCCTGCTCGGACTGGATATCCATGCCGTATTCCTTGCCCCACAGCCGCAGGCGGGCGGCCACGTTGTACACCCCGATGTGCTCCCCGGTGGAGGGCGGGTTTTTCAGGATGTCCCGCAGGGCGTCCAGGGCCGCCCGGTCCATGCCCACCCCGTCGTCGGCCACCGTGATCTCCAGCGCGCCCCGCTCCTGCCGGATGGTCACGTCCACCTGGCCCCCTTCCTCCTTGGGGGCCAAGCCGTGCTTGAAGGCGTTCTCCACCAGGGGCTGGAGGATGAAGGAGGGCACCAGCACGTCGGGCAGGTCCACCTCAGGCCCGATGTGCCAGCACAGCCGGACCCGGGACCCGAACCGCTCCCGGTACAGGGCGTAGAACTCGTCCACAATGCGCACCTCCCGGGCCAGGGGGACCTGGCTGTCGTTGCTGGCCAGGGCATAGCGGAACAGGCGGCTCAGCGAGCCGATGAGGCCGTGGGTGCGGGCCGCCCCCTCCTGCTGGGCGGTGTACAGGATGACGTTCAGGGTGTTGAACAGAAAGTGGGGGTTGATCTGGCTGCGCAGCTGCTGGAGCTTCTCCCGCTCCATGAGGTTTTGCAGCTCCAGGGCCTCCTTTTCCTTGGCATGGAGCTCTCCCTCCATGGCGCTTTTCTCGTTCAAAAGCTCCACCTGCTGCCGCATGGAGCGCTTCATCTCGTTGAAGGCCCGGGCCATGTGGCCGGTCTCGTCCCGCTGGCTTTCGTCCAGGTCCGGGGTGTCGAACTCCCCCCGGCTGATGGCCTGGGAGGCCTGGGCCAGGGCGGACACCGACCGCAGCAGCCGGAAGAGGGAGACCACCAGCATGGTCCCCGTGACCAGGCACACCAGCACCACGGCGCTCTGGGCCTGGTTCAGCGTCTTGTTGAGCTGGGACAGCCGGGCGTGGGCGTCCTGGCTGTCCAGGCAGGCCCGCTCCAGCAGCTGCTGGGTGTACTGGCGCAGATAGGCCCCGCAGGGCTTGGCCTCATTATAATACAGCTGGGAGGCCCGGTCCGCCCGGCCCGCCTGGAGGTGGGCGGCGATAGCGTCCAGCTTGAGGGCCAGAGTGCCGTAGGTGGTCTGGGCCGCGGCCGCCAGCAGGTACTGCTCCTCCCCCACCAGGCGCAGATCGCCGTCGATGCGGGCCAGATGGCCGGCGGACCGCTCCTGTCCGGCCCGGACGGCGTCGATGAGCGCACCGGCGTCCCCGTAGTCCCAGCGGTAGTTTTCCAGCGCCGCCATGCAGGACTCCGCGTCGTTGAGGAACCGGCTGATGGTCTGGATGCGCTCGCTGTGCCGCTCCAGGGGGGCCAGCACGTATTTGCTCTGATAGTAGCCGATGCCGGTCTGGAGGGCCATGGCCGCGCCGAAGGCGGTGAGGAACAGGACGATCCGGCCCAGCAGCGTCATCCGCGGCCAGCCGGCTGGTCCCATGAGAGCACCTCCCCCCGCCGTCTCCGCTGTTTTGCTGAAGTGCTTTGATGATAGCATTTCCTTTGGTTTTTTGCAAGTATTTTGAATATTGATTGGGGACGGCGGATGTGGTATGCTAAACAGAAGCTCTGATGGGAGGTCTGCCCCATGAAGGTCCAGGTCCGGCTCAGCCAACGGGATTTTCTCAAATTCAGCATGTTTGACACCTTCGTCCATAAAAAGGGATGGCTCCGCCCGGCCCTGTTCGCCGCCATTCTGGGGGCGTCGGCGGGGGTGTGCTTCGCCCTGCGGCAGCGCCGGGGCGCGGTCCTGCTGGGCAGCGTGCTGCTGGTGGTGGCCCTGGGCCTCCCGGCGGCCTGGCTTTTGAGCTTTTTCCTCTCCGTGCGGCGGCAGGCTGAGGGCCAGGGGCTGGCCGGGGGAAAGTATGTCTACACCCTGGACCTGAGCGGTAAGGAGCTGTCTGTGGACAACGGCCATGAGCGGGCCTCTTACCCCTGGGAGCGGATATACCGAATCTACCGCCGCCCGGACGCCGCCTATCTCTATGTCAATCCCCAGCGGGCCTTTTTGATTCCCCACAGCTGCGTGCAGGGGGGCGGGGAGGCACTGAACCGGGCGCTGGAGCGCGGCCCGGCGGAAAAACAGAAATGATAAGGAGTCGATTCCCATGAGCACCCAAACGCCGTTGGAAAAGCGGCAGAATCAGCTGCTGTACTGCGTTTTGTTCGCCTTTTTTGTCGGCGGAGCCGCGTCCCAGCCCCTGGGCTCCTTCATCCCCTTCCTCCGGGAGACCTACGGCTTCAGCTACGACCTGTCCGGGGTGCTGCTGTCCTGCCAGTCGGTGGGCAACCTGATCTCGGTGCTCATCGCCGGGTTTCTCCCCCTGTGGTTGGGGCGACGGCGGGCCATCCTGCTCACCGCCGTGTGGATGACGGTGGCCTACCTTATCTTTTCCGCCGGACTGGGCAGCGCCCCCCTGCTGGTGGCCGCCTTCCTTATGACCGGGGTGGCCCGGGGCGGCAACTCCAACTTCTCCAACACCATGATTTCCACCCTCCCCGGGGAGAGGGCCGCCCAGGGCTATAACCTGCTCCACGGGGCCTTCGCCGTGGGAGCCCTGCTGTCCCCCATCCTGCTGGTGGTGTGCGCCGGACGCTGGCCCGCCTTCGGCTGGCGGCTGGTGGCGGGCGTCCTGTGCCTGGTGTGCGTCAGCCAGCTGGTGGTGTACGCCAAAATGCCCCTGCCCGAGGAGCCCCCCCGGAAGGGCGTGCGCTCCGCCGACCACAGCTTCCTGAAGGTGAAGCAGTTCTGGCTGGGCAGCGCCATGCTGCTGTTCTATATCTCGGCGGAATACGCCATCGTGGGCTGGCTGGTGACCTACTTCCAGGACACCGGCGTGCTGGACGCCAGCTGGTCCCAGCTGATGAACAGCCTGCTGTGGCTGGTGATCTTTATCGGCCGCATGGTGGGCGCGGCCATCACCGGCAGGGTGTCCCGGAGCAAGCTGCTGCTCCTGGACGGGGCGGGCTTCTTCGCCTGCTTCCTGGTGATGTTCTTCAGCCGGACCCCCTTCCCCATCATCCTGGGGCTGGTGGGAGTGGGGCTGTTCATGGCCACCATCTACCCCACCGCCTTCGCCTTTGGCAGCGACTGCATCCGGGGCAACGACCTGGGGTGCAGCGTGATGATCTTCACCGGAAGCGTGGGCGGCATCATCACCCCCTTCCTGGTGGGGCAGGTGGCCGAGCGGGCGGGCATCCAGGCCGGTATGGGAGTGGTGGCCGCCCTCACCGCCCTGCTGCTGGTGAGCATTGTGCTCAGCGTGTGGAGCGTGCGCCGGGCCAAAGCGGAATGAGGGGGAGGTGAAGGCGATGCTGTCCCGCCAGCGGCTGTTCTGGCGGCTGCGGCCCTACGATGTGCCGGGCTCCGACCGGGCCTTTCTGCGGGCCTGCCGGGAGAACTGCGCCTATCACATCCGCCGCTGCCCCGGCTATGCCGCCATCTGCGAACATCTGGGCTTCTCCCCGGACCAGCTCCGCACCGTGGACGATCTGGCCCAAATCCCCCCCATACCCACCCTGTTTTTCAAGGGCCGGACCCTGTTCTCCATGCCCCGCCGGCGGATGGCCATGGAGGTTACCTCCTCGGGCACCAGCGGGAAATTCAGCCGCATCGGCTTTGACTGGGGCTCCATCCTGGCCGAGGCTCCCATGGTGGTCAATTTGGGCCTCCGGCACCATCTGGCGTCGCCCAAGCCCGCCCACTGTGTGATTCTGGGCTACAAGCCCCACAGGTCCAACCACACCGGGGTCACCCGGACCATGTTCGGCCTCAGCCATTTTTCCCCGCCCCTCAGCCGGACCTACGCCCTGCGCATGGAGGGGGAGGGTTACGTCCCCGACCTGGACGCCGTGGCCCGGGCCCTGAAAAAGCTGGAGCGTTCCCATTTTCCCACGCGGATCATCGGCTTTCCCTCCTACCTGTGGTTCGGCCTGAAGCGGATGGAGGAGCTGGGGCTGCGGGTGAAGCTGCCCCGCGGCTCCCGCGTCATTCTGGCCGGAGGCTGGAAGGGGCACGCCGACCAGGAGGTGGACAAGTCCACCCTTTATGCTCTGGCAGAAAAAACGCTGGGCATCCAGGAGGACCACATCAACGAGCTCTTTGGGGCGGTGGAGCACCCGGTGTTCTACAACACCTGCCCCCGCCACCATTTCCACATACCGGCCTATGGCCGGATCATCATCCGGGACCCGGACACCCTGGCCCCTCTGCCCATGGGACAGGTAGGGCTTATCAACCTGATCTCGCCCCTGATGTGCGCCACCCCCACCCTCAGCGTCATGACCGACGACCTGGGGTATCTTACGCCGGGGGAAAAGTGCGGCTGCGGCATCCAGAGCCCCTATCTCACCATTTTGGGGCGGGTGGGGATGAGCGGCATCCAGACCTGCGCGGCGGGGGCCGCTGAGCTGCTGGGAAAGGGGGAGGCCTTTTGATTTTCGCCCAGGGAAAGCTGCTGCCCGACACCCAGGGCAAAGCCCTGCTGGAGGGGCTGGAGGCCCGGCTGAACGCCGTCCGGGCCGGACCGCCCCTGGAGGCGGAGACGGTGATTGCCGCCGTGGACGCCCTGGGGAGGCGGCTGGAGCGGGGAGAATTTGACGCCCTGCTGGCCCGGTTCCTGCCCGCCGGGATGGGGCTGGGGGAGCTGCTTCCCCTCCTGCGCCGGGAGAGCTTGGAGGCCAAGCTGGCCGCGGAGCTGGGGCCGGACCCCTTCGCGCCCAGAGAGCGGGCCAAAACCACCGCCCAGGTCCTGCCCCTGGGGGTACTATTCCACATCGCCCCCGGCAATATGCCTGGACTGCCGGTTTACACCGCCCTGGAGGGGCTGCTCACCGGCAACGTCAACCTGATAAAGCTGCCCCACGGGGACAAGGGCCTGTCCCTGGCGGCCTTCCGGCTGCTGGCGGAGCAGGAACCCCGGCTGGCCCCCTACCTCTACGCCTTCGACCTGCCCTCCGGGCGGCGGGAGGAGCTGAAAGCCCTGGCGGAGCTGGCCGACGGGCTGGTGGTCTGGGGAGGCGACGGGGCCATTGAGGCGGCCCGGACCCTGGCGGGGCCGGGGTGCAAGCTCATGGAGTGGGGCCACCGGCTCAGCTTCGCCTATGTCTCCGGCTTTGAGAACCGGGCGGAGGAGCTGTCCGCCCTGGCCGCCCACATCGTGGACACCGGCCAGCGGCTGTGCTCCTCCTGTCAGGTGATTTTCCTGGATTGTGAGGACCGGGGGGAGGGGGAGTCCTTCTGCCGGGAATTCCTGCCCCATCTGGAGCGGGCGGCGGCCAAGCGGTCCGGCCCCGCCAGAGGGGCCGCCTCCTCCCTCAGCGGCTTTGCCGCTCTGCTGGGGCGGATTGTGGACGGAAAAACAGAGGGGGAGGCCCTGTTCCAGGGCCGGGGCTGTTCGGTGCTCCTCCGGCCGGACCGGGAGCTGGAGCTGTCCCCCATGGAGGGCAACGTGCTGGTGAAGCTGCTGCCCCAAAGGGAGCTGATTCCCGCCCTGCGCCGTCAGAAGGGACGGCTTCAGACGGCGGGGCTGATCTGCGACCCCCGACGGCGGGCGGCCCTCACCGGGCTGCTGGCCAGGGCCGGGGTCAGCCGGGTCACCCGGGCGGGGTCCATGTCCGCCGCCTTCCCCGGGGAGGCCCACGACGGGGAGTACCCCTTGCGCCGCTACCTCCGGGTGGTGGATGTGGAACAGTGAGGAACAAACGGCAAAGCGCCATGGAGGGATGACCCTCTATGGCGCTTTTTGATCTGTACGGCCCCTCTCCAGCGCCCGTCCGGGGAGGGCGGTGTCCATCTCTTCGTCGGTGAGGAACTCCGTCATCACATGGCGGTAGCGCTTGGGCAGGTGGGTGGATTGGCACTTGGGGTTGGTCCGCCCCTCAATGGCGATGGTCTGGTAGTATTTCCGCCACATGGCCCGGTAGGAGCGCTCCGTCTCCCCGGCGGGGCCCATGCGGAAGTCCTCCGCCGGGACCAGCTTCCACCGACCCCGGTGGGACAAAAAGGCCTCGTGGTGGGTGCGGTCGTAGAGGACGATCTGTTCCCCGGAGTACCGGGCGGCGAAATGCCCCGCCAGCAGGGGAAGCACCCGGTTTTTGGGCTCGATCTCCCCCACCAGCACCCCGTCCAGGTCGGAAAAACGGACAAAGCCCTTCAAATGGTCCCACTCGGTCCACATTTTAGCCAGCGCCAGGTTCACCCGGGCCATCACCGGGTCGCTGAGATCCAGCCGCACCCGGTCCCCTTCCCGAAGCCCCCGGCGGATGAGGGTGAGCAGGGCCAGTTCCTTGTCCGGCAGGCAGGTGAGGAACCCCCGGGCGATAAGCTTCTGAAAGGCGGGGGAAACCCGCTGTTTCAGGGCGGCGTAAAGCCGCCGGGCCTTCTCCCTGTCCGTGGCGGGCTCCCACACCTCCCAGAGGCTGGCCCCGCCGTCAGGGAGAAGAAAGGCTTCCGGGTCAATGCCCCGCTCCAGGGCGTCCCAGGCGCAGGTGAGGAACCCGGCGAAGGTGCCGTCGTAGCGGTAGGCCGTCATGGGTTTTCCCCCTCTCCGCCGAACAGGGACAGCTGCTGCCAGCTCTCCCCGCCGCCCAGGGCCGCCTGCTCCAGCCCGGTGAGGCGGCGGTACACGCTGTCCCGGCTGAACCGCAGGCCGGGGAGCATCCGGCCCGAGCAGGTGATGAAATACTGGGCCCGCTTCATCACGATGCCCAGCCGCTTCAGGCCCTCGAAGGACAGGGGGCCGTACCGCCGGGCGGCCACGATCCGCTCCGCCCCCCGCATCCCGATGCCGGGCACCCGCAGAATGGCTTCATAGTCCGCCCGGTTCACCTCCACTGGGAAAAACTCCGGGTGGCGCAGGGCCCAGTCGCTCTTGGGGTCCAGGGCGGCGTCAAAGTTCGGGTGGGCGTCGTCCAAAATCTCCCCGGCGGTGAAGCCGTAGAACCGCAGCAGCCAGTCCGCCTGGTACAGCCGGTGTTCCCGCAGCAGGGGAGGCTTGAACCCGGTGGGGACGGGCAGGCTTTTGTGGTCGGACACCGGCATATAGGCGGAGAAAAACACTCGTTTCAGCCGGTATTTTCGGTAAAGGCCCTCGGTGAGGGACAAAATGTGCCGGTCGCTCTCCGGAGTGGCCCCCACGATCATCTGGGTGGACTGGCCCGCCGGGGCGAACCGGGGAGCGTGGCGGTACAGCTTCAGTTCCGCCTTGGACCGGGCCGCCCCGTCCCGAATCTGGGCCATGGGCTTGAAGATGGCCGTCCGGCTCTTGTCCGGGGCCAGCAGCCGCAGGGAGGATTCCGAGGGCAGCTCAATGTTGACGCTGAGCCGGTCCGCCAGCAGACCCAGGGCGTAGGTGAGCCCAGGGTCCGCCCCCGGGATGGCCTTGGCGTGGATGTAGCCGTTGAAGCGGTATTCGGTGCGCAGCAGGCGCAGGGTTTCGATCATCCGCTCGGTGGTGTAGTCCGGGTCCTTCAGCACCGCCGAGGATAAAAACAGCCCCTCAATGTAGTTGCGCCGGTAGAACTGAATGGTGAGCTCCGCCAGCTCCCGGGGGGTGAAGGCGGTGCGGGGCACGTCGTTGGACCGGCGGTTGACGCAGTAAGCGCAGTCATAGCAGCAGTAGTTGGTGTACAGCACCTTCAAAAGAGACACGCACCGGCCGTCGGCGGAGAAGGTGTGACAGCAGCCGGAGTTGGCGGCGGTGCCGATGGTCCCCGGCTTCCCGCCCCGGACCACCCCGCTGGAGGTGCAGGCGGCGTCGTACTTGGCGGCGTCGGCCAGAATGGTCAGCTTGTCCATCACCTCCATGGGGCCCTCCTTTCTCAATCGCGCGTTCCATCAAACGTTTGTATCTCTATTATAGTACGACCGCTTCATTTGTCAAGGGGTATTTTGTGGGCCGGGAGAAAAAACGGACAGCCCGTCCTGGGCAATGTCATTAAGTTAAGAAAAGCTGGACTTCACAGAAAAGTGAGGTCC
>CANASS010000051.1 GCA_947364395.1 uncultured bacterium | reverse complement strand
CCAGCACCAGGTGGTCGCCGAAGGACTTGCTCAAATTCTTAACGTCGATCACTTTGACGCAGCCTCCTTTCCAGCTTGCCCTGGAGCCAGGTGAGAATGATGCAGAAAATCAGGTACATGACGGCGGCGCCCACCAGGGGGAACATGAACTGATAAGTTTTGCCGCCCACCGCGTTGGCGTAGTAGAGCAGTTCGGTGGCGCCGACGTAGGAGACCAGGGAGGTGTCCTTGAAGAGGACGATAAACTCGTTGCCCAGGGCGGGCAGGATGTTCTTGAACGCCTGGGGGATGACGATAAAGCGCATGGTGTCCATGTAATCCAGGCCCAGGGAGCGCCCCGCCTCGGTCTGGCCTATGTCCACGCTCATCAGGCCGCCCCGGACGATCTCCGCCACGTAGGCCCCCGAGTTGATGCCCAGACCCAGCATACCCACAAAAAAGCGGTTGCGGGTAGATGTGAAAACCACGAAGCCCCAAATGAGCAGCTGCACCAGCATGGGGGTGCCCCGGATCACCGTGGTGTAGAGCTTGCACAGGACGTTCACCACACCCAGGGCGAAATTCCGCTTCCCCGGACGCTGCTGGTCGTGGGCGGAGCGGATCACCGCCACGAAAACGCCCAGCACCACGCCGATTACGAGGGCGCAGGCCGTCAGCTCCAGGGTGGTGCCCATCCCCTTCAAATAGAGCTTCCAGCGGTCCCCTGTAAGAAAAGCCATGGTAAATTTCTTTTCAAAGTCAGCCCAGAACCCCTCCATAGGCTCGCCTCCTCTCCATATCTGTCAAAAGCGGCCCCTCGTGCCAGGGGCCGCTTTTGTATCCGTTTTACTCAGCGGGAATGTATTTGTCGATGATCCGCTGCACGGTGCCATCCTCGATCAGCTCTTTCAGGGCGGCGTTCACCGCGTCTACCAGCTGGGTATTGCCCTTCTTCACGCCGATGGCGTAGTTCTCGGTGACCCAGGTGCCCTCCAGAAGGGTGAGGCCCTCGTTGGCGGCCACGTAAGCCTTGGCGGGCTCGTTGTCGATGATAACGCAGTCGATCTGACCGCCCTTCAGGGCCTCAACGGCCACAGCGCCGTTGTCGTAGCCGATGACATGGTCCTCGCCATAGCCGCCGTTCTCCGGGGTGTCGGAGGCGTAGATGTAACCGGTGGTGCCCTTCTGGGTGCCGATCATCTTCTCACCCAGGTTGTCCATGGTCACGTCGGAGCCCTCTTTTACAATGACCACCTGCACGCCGGTGGCGTAGGAGTCGGTAAAGTCCAGGGTCTGCTGGCGCTCCTTGTTGACGGTGACGCCCGCCATGACGATGTCGCTCTGGCCGTTGGCGGCGGCGGTGAGGGCGGCGGTGAAGTCCATATCGTCCACCACCAGCTCCAGGCCCAGCTTCTTGGCAATCTCGGCGGCGACCTCCACGTCAATGCCCTCGAAGGAGCCGTCGTCGGCCAGCATCTCATAGGGAGGGAAGGCGGCGTTGGTGGCCATGTGGAGCTTGCCCTCCTCCGCGGTGGTCAGGGCGGCGGGCTCGGCTCCCTGGCTGGGAGCGGTACTCTCCTCGGCGGCCTCGGAGGGAGTCGTGGTGGGGGTAGGCGTATCGCCCTGGTTGGAACAGGCGCACAGAGCCAGCGCCATGACGAGGGCCAGCAGAAGGGCCGTCAATTTCTTCATTGCTTTCATTTTTCATTCATCTCCATAGAAAGTTTGCGGTACACAGGGAGAGCCGTCCCCCTGTGTGAAGCCGATTATAAACGTTATGTAATAAAAATGCAAGGGGAAATCCATGAAACCCCCTTGCACTTTGCTGTTTTCATCGTTATGACGGACAAAAGCGGAATATCTATTCATTTTTATGCAATATTTTGTGGATGATATGCACATTCAGACCGCCCGCGCCGTGTACTTGGTCACCAGGATGTCCGGATAGTAGGACAGCTTGGCCCGGCGCAGGCCCTCCAGCCCCATGTCGTCCTCCCGGTTGAACCACTTGACCTGGGGGTGGCGGGAACGAATCATCCGGGCCAGCTCCCGGTTGATGGCGGGATAGGCCCCCTGTATGTCGCCGAAGGACTTCTCAAAGTTCACGTCAAAAACCTCGGGGGTGATGAAGCCCCCCAGGGAGAAGGCAATGGGGCTTCCGTCCGCCCGGATAAGGGCCCCCTCCAGCCCCAGCTTGTCCATGTGGTACAGCGCCTCGATGACGGCCACCGTCTCCTCCGACACCGTGTCCACGTCCTCCCCCGCCTCCTCCTGGCGGATGGCGGCCCATTGGCGCTCCAGCTCCACGCACTCGGGGACGTTGGCGGGGGTGATGTCCTCCAGCAGCCAGTCGGGGAACTGGTCGTCGAAGCGGCGGATGTGGTTGCGCTTGGCGTGGAGCTTTTTCCCCGGCAGGTCGGCCAGACGGTTGACGTTATAGAGGTAGTCGAAGCCGTCCCGGTCCTCTTCAAAGGCAAACCGGCCGGGGCAGGCCGCCTCCAGAGCGGCCTTCTGCTCCTCCGTAACGCACACCAGCGTCAGGGGCTTGCCCTGGGCGGCGGCGTCCTGAGCCAGCAGGTCCACCGCCGGGGCCAGGGGGCCGCTCCCGGCGGGATACAGGCTGCTCAGCCCCAGCGCGCCCTCGATGCGCACCAGGAGCCTGTCCCCCGCCCGGGCGATCTTCTGGGGATAGGCCCGGCTCCACAGGTAGATGTTGGTGAAATTGTATTCGCAGCCGAAGCTGCCCTCCGCTTCCAGCAGGGGCTGGACCCACTGGCGGTCCTCAAACTGGGGGGATTCAAAGGTGACCATCAATTACCATTCCTTTTCTTGGTGTCTGGATATCATATCACAGGAATAGGAAAAGCGCAATGGAAAAAGTGCGCGGTCCTTTTTAACATCAGTGCTGTCGGCAAAAACTCCGGCGATTTCACCAGACACCCTTGCAACAAACATTTGGATATGTTAAAATAAAGCATAGTAAATCAGTGGAGGTGTTCATATGATTATTCTTAAAATTGTTACAGCTGTACTGGGCTTGATGTTCTCACTGTTTGGATACTCCATTTATTTTCAAAGGAAATACAATCTCATTAACGGTTTCGAGGTAGATTATCAAAGGGGTTTCAAGGACGAGAAGTATGCGAAGCGAGTCGGACTAATTGAGTTCATTGTTGGTATTGTTTTCCTTGTAAGCAGCATTGTTTTGATTATATTTGCCTAAGATAAATGCAGCGTATGAACCTGATTTTATGCACAAAAAGCTATAAACGCGCCGCCGTGAAGTCCACGGCGGCGCATTTTGTGTTTTGCCTACTTCGCGTATTCTATCGCTTTGGTCTCCCGAATGAGATTCACCTTGATCTGGCCGGGATACTCCAGCTCGTCCTCGATCTTCTTGGCGATCTCCCGGGCCAGCAGAATCATGCGGTCCTCGGGGATGGCCTCGGGATTGACCATGATGCGGACCTCTCGCCCCGCCTGGATGGCGTAGGCCTTGTCCACCCCGTTGAAGGAGGAGGTCAGCTCCTCCAGCTTCTCCAGCCGTTTGATGTAGTACTCCACGTTCTCCTTCCGGGCGCCGGGACGGGCGGCGGAGATGGCGTCGGCGGCCTGGACCAGGCAGGCCACGATGGTCCGGGCCTCCACGTCGCCGTGGTGGGCCTCGATGGCGTGGATTACATTTTCGCTCTCCCGGTATTTCCGGGCCAGCTCCACGCCGATCTGTACGTGGGAGCCCTCCACCTCGTGGTCGATGGACTTGCCCAGGTCGTGGAGCAGCCCCGCCCGCTTGGCCTCGGCCACGTTGACGCCGATCTCGGCGGCCAGCAGGCCCGCCAGCTGGGACACCTCGATGGAGTGGTTCAGCACGTTCTGGCCGTAGCTGGTGCGGTAGTGCTGGCGGCCCAGCAGCTTCACCAGCTCCGGGTTCAGCCCGTGGACGTTGGTTTCAAACACGGCCCGCTCGCCCTCGGCCCGGATGGTGGCGTCCACCTCCCGCTTGGCCTTCTCCACCATTTCCTCAATGCGGGTGGGGTGGATGCGGCCGTCCAGAATGAGCTTTTCCAGGGCCAGCCGGGCGATCTCCCGGCGCACCGGGTCAAAGCAGGACACGGTGATGGCCTCCGGGGTGTCGTCGATAATCAGGTCCACTCCGGTCATGGTCTCCAGCGTGCGGATGTTGCGGCCCTCACGGCCGATAATGCGCCCCTTCATCTCGTCATTGGGCAGGGGCACCACGGACACGGTGGCCTCCGCCACGTGGTCGGCGGCGCAGCGCTGGATGGCCAGGGCGATCTGCTCCCGGGCGTAGGTCTCCGCCTCCTCCTTGAAGCGGGTCTGGATCTCCTTGAGCTTCAATGCCTGCTCGTGGGTCACGTCGTCCTCCAGCTGGTCGATGAGGTAGCGCTTGGCCTCCTCCACCGTCAGGCCGGAGATGCGCTCCAAAAGCTCCGTCTGGCTGTCCTTCAGGCGGTCCAGCTCCTGCTTTTCCTCCTCCAGCTGGGCGATGCGGGCGTTGACGCCCTCCTCTTTCCGCTCCAGGTTCTCCAGCTTGCGGTCCAGATTTTCCTCCTTGGAGTTCAGGCGGTTTTCCTGGCGCTGGATCTCGCCCCGGCGCTCTTTGATCTCCTTGTCAAACTCGCTGCGGGCCTTGAGGATCTCCTCCTTGGCCTCCACGGTGGCCTCCCGCTTCTTGCTCTCCGCAGACTTGATGGCCTCGTTGATGACCCGGCGGGCTTCCTCCTCGGCGGAGCCGATCTCCCGCTCGGCGGCGGCCTTACGCCGTTGGTAGCCCAGGACGAAGCAGATCACTCCCACCACAGCGGCGATGATTACGGTTACATAGACTGGCAATTGCATGTTGAGTTCCACACCTCCTGTTTCTTCTGTTTTTGATTCAAAATTAGGCAAAATAAGACGCGATGCGTGAAAGGCGCACCGCGATAACCGAAAAACCGCCCCTGAAATGGGCATGACAGCACTATTTGAGAGTCAAGAATATGATCTATAGAATGGTTCAATAGACTATATAAAACGCCCGCAGGGCGCTGGCAACGCTCAAAACGGCAAAAAGCGCAAAAGCGGCTTTTCAAAATTATCCGTTCTTATTGTAAAGGCCGCGGGCTTTCCTGTCAAGCCCAAATGTGAAACTTTCATGAACTTTCCAATGCCCGGTTCTCTCTCGGGAGAGAAAGTAACCAAAGCGTGCGTTTAGGGGCAGGCCCGCCGGTGTGGGCGGGCCCGCGTCCTTCAGGGCTGGGCCACGGTCAGGGCGCGGTTCGTCTGGCTGAGGGTGAAATATTCCGCCAGTCCGGCGGTAATGGTGACGGAGCCGTCCTCGGACACAAAAACCGCCTCAAAATCCTGATACTGCCGCCAGTGCTCCAGCGCGTCATCCAGCCCCATGACGAACAGGGCGGTGGACAGCGCGTCGCACACCGCGCCGTCGTCCCCTACCACGGTGACGGAAACCAGCCCGCTGCGGGCGGGCTTTCCGGTCTCAGGGTCCAGGATGTGCCAGTAGGACGCGCCGCCCTCCTGAAAATACCGCTCATAGCCCCCGGAGGTGACCACGGCCTGATCCGTGACGCTCACCACGCCCACGCTGCCCTCTCCCTCCGGGTCCCGGACGCCCACCCGCCAGGGAGAGCCGTCCGGCTTGGCCCCCACTGTCTGGATGCTGCCGCCCAGGTCCAGCAAGGCGGAGGTGACGCCGTCTTTCCGCAGCAAGGCGGCCAGCGCGCTCCCGGTATAGCCTTTGGCCACGCTGCCCAGGTCGATCTCCATGCCGGGGGGCAGGGCGGCGGCGGAGCCCTCCAATCGAATCTGGCCATAGTCCACCAGGGGGAGCAGGGCGGCGATGGTTTCATCGTTTGGAACAGAATACGTTCCCGTGGTGAAGCCCCAGGTCCGCAGGACGGGGTAAACGGAGATGTCCAGCGCCCCGTCCGTGCGGGCGCACAGGCCCAGCGCCCGCTCCAGCAGGTCCGCCGTCGGCTGGGAGAGCCGGGCCCGACCATCCCGGTTCAGGGCGCGTATCTCACTGTTTTCATCGGTGACGGACCACAGGGCCTCGAACTCCCTCACCCGATCCTCCGCCCGCTCCAGCGTCTCCCCGCTTCCGCCCTGGTACAGCCGCAGGGTCATAACGGTGTCCATGGCAAAAAAGGTGCGCTCCGCCTCCGGTGCCGCCTGAGCGGGCGCGGGCGCACAGCCCGCCAGCAGGACCAGGGCCAGGCAGAGGGTGAGCGCGGACTTCGCGTAAAGCGTTCTTCCGCTCATGGCAGGTTCGCCGGGATGGAGTCGTCCTCTTCCACCCACTCCCGCTGCACGTCCACCACCCGGTAGGCCGTGGGAGTGTCCCGGATCACCACCTTGGCGATGCCCGCGTTGATGATGAGGCGGCGGCACATGGAGCAGGAGGTGGAGCCGGAAATCAGTCCGCCGGTGGCCGGGTCCTTGCACACCATGTAGAGGGAGGCCCCCAGCACCTCCCGCCGGGAGGCGGAGATGATGGCGTTGGCCTCGGCGTGGACCGACCGGCACAGCTCGTACCGCTCCCCCGAGGGGATATTCATGGCCTCCCGGGTGCAGCAGCCCAGATCGCCGCAGTTTTTCCGCCCCCGGGGAGCGCCGTTGTACCCGGAGGACACGATCTCGTCGTTCTGGACGATGATGGCCCCGTAGTGGCGGCGCATACAGGTGGAGCGCTCCAGCACGGTGCCGGCAATGTCCAGGTAATAGTTTTGCTTGTCGATGCGGGCCATAGGGTCCCCCTCCTTGTCAGCTTCCGCCGCGCCTGTTGGCGGCGTCGTGTTTCCTATGTTAGTATACCAGCTTTTTTTCCCGGCGGCAACGGACAATTCACACATTGTTTACGGTTTCCCCATTGACGCGTTCATTTGCGGGCGTTATCATAAGAAATATCCTGAAACCCCTGTGCCCAAGGAGGTGAGCGCCTATGATCCGCCGTTATATGACCCGTTTTATGACGGGACGCTATGGAGGCGACCAGCTGAACCTGCTGCTGGCGGCGCTCTACGTTATTTTCTATCTTATCTACGTGTTCACCAGGATCATCGCCTTTGAGCTGCTGGCCCTGATCCTGATCGTGGTGAGCCTGTACCGCTCCCTGTCCCGCAGTATAGACCGCCGCCGGGCGGAGAATGCCCGGTTCCTCCAGGCCGTCCGGCCCATCGGTCGCCGGTGGAACACCTTCCGCTCCCGGGCCCAGGACCGGGAGCACCGCTACTTCAAATGCCCCAACTGCGGCCAGCAGATGCGGGTGCCCCGGGGCAAGGGGCGCATTACCGTCCACTGCCGGTCCTGCGGGGCGGTGTTTGAGGAGAAAAGCTGAACCGTCCTATGCCGGTCCCTCCGCGCGCTGCGGAGGGGCCGTTTTTCATGCCGCCGGGGCCCCGTTCTCCAGCCGCCCCAGGGGGCGGTACAGGGTGAAGTACATGGTGGCGAAGCAGGCCAGCCCACCCACCAGCTGGGACACGGCCTCGGCGGCAAACACGCCGGTGGTGCCCATCCAGACGGGCAGGATGAGGGTCAGGGGGGCGTTGACGATGGCTTTGCGCAGCAGGGAGAAAAACACCGCCTGCTTGGACCGGCCCAGCCCCACAAACACCCCCTGCCCCGCCAGCTGCAGCGACATGAACAGGAACATGCAGAAGTAGATGCGCAGGGCGGGGACGCCGGCCTCCAAGATATCCGGGTCGCTTTTAAATATATGGATGAGGGGGGCGGGGAACAGCATGGCGGCCGCCCAGAAGGCGGCGGAGTAGGCCACCGTCACCGCCGCCGTGAACCGGATGGCCTCCCGGACCCGGCTGTACTGCCGGGCCCCGTAGTTGTAGCCCTCCACCGGCTGAGAGCCGTTGGTCAGCCCCTGCACCGGCATGATGAACACCTCCCGAATGGAGTTGATGATGGTCATCACCCCCACGTAGGTGTCGCCGCCATAGCGCTGGAGGGTGGAGTTGCACACCACCTGTACCAGGCTGTTGGTCATATTCACGAAAAAGCCGGACAGCCCCAGGGAGACAATTTTTTTCGTCCGCCCCGCCTCCAGCCGCAGGTTTTCCCAGCGCAGGCGCAGGATGGCTTTTTTCCCAGTGAGAAAGGACAGCACCCAGGCCGCCGACAGGAATTGGGAAAAGATGGTGGCCAGGGCCGCGCCCTGTACCCCCATGTGGAATACAAAGATGAGGATGGGGTCCAGAATAATGTTGACCGCCGCCCCCAGCAGGACGGTCATCATGCCCACCCGGCCAAAGCCCTGAGCGTTGATGAAAGGATTCATCCCCAGGCTGACCATGACGAACCAAGTGCCCCAGAGATAGATGGTCATGTAGCCGTCGGCGTAGGGGAACGTGTCCGGGCTGGCCCCGAAGAGGTAGAGGACGGGCTCCTTGAAGGCCAGGAAAAAGGCGGTGCATGCCGCCCCCAGGATGAGCAGCAGCAAAAAGGCGCTGCCCATCACCCGCTCCGCCTCCTGGTCGTCCCCCCGGCCCCGGCTGATGGAGCACAGGGGCGCGCCCCCGGTGCCGCACAGGTTGGCGAAGCCCATCAGAATGGACACGATGGGCATGGTCACCCCCAGGCCGGTGAGGGCCAGGCTGTCGCTGGCGGGGAGGTGGCCCAGGTAGATCCGGTCCACCACGCTGTACAGCACGTTGACCAGCTGGGCCGCCGTCATGGGCAGGGCCAGACTCATAATGTTGCGGGGGATGCTCCCCTGGGAAAAGTCGTTCTGACGGTCCGCCACGGCAGGGGCCTCCTTTGAACAGGATCTGGTATGGCCGCCGCGGCTGAACAGAGGCGGCTGTGGGGCCGGCCGCAGGCGCGCTGGCCATATAGTTCCGATTTTACCACAGTTCTCCCCAAAAGGGAAGGACCCGCCCCGGGGCGCAAATGGCGGTTCTGACCTGCTGGAAGCCCCTTCCAAGCCCGGTTTTTGTGGAAAACAGCAAGAAACGCCCGCTGGTTTTTGGCGAGTATGCACAGTCCGAAATACAGTTTAGGCGAAAAAAACCGCAGTTTGCGCAAATCGAGCCATCGCGCGGAAAAAATATGCTACACTCTCCCCGTAGAGCGGGAAACAGTCCCGCTAAAAAGTGAATGAGGAGGAAGAAACAATGTTAGGCATCAACATGAACGACGTCATCACCACATTGGGCATGATTAAGGGCTATCTCATCGCCCTGGCCGTGATTCTGGTGATCGCCGTCGCGGTCACCATCGCGGCCATGAAGCTGCCCAAGCCCACCAAGGGCATTGCCCGGGGGTCCGCCTGGATGGGCTTCATCGTGGCGCTGGTGATCATCGTGGACATGATTCTCACCGGCCCGCTGTACGGCATCGTGGGCATGGCCCTGCGGGGCGGCGGCGACATCAGCGAGGATAGCGTCACCAATGCCAGCGCCCTGTGCGAGGATATTGCGGACGAGGGGTTTGTCCTGCTGAAGAATGAGGACGGCCTGCTCCCCCTGGGAGACGGCGCCAAGGTGAACACCTTCGGCTGGTCCGCCACCAAGCCCGTGTACGGCGGCACCGGCTCCGGCTCCCTGTCCGGGCTGTACCCCACCGTCACCCTGCTGGAGGGCATCAAGCAGGCGGGGGTGGAGTACAACGAGGAGCTGACCAGCTTCTACACCGCCTGGAAAGATAAGCGCCCCAACATCGGCATGATGGGCCAGGACTGGACCTGCCCCGAGCCCACCATCGACGAGTATGAGGCCGCCGGTATGTTTGACAAGGCAGCGGCTTACTCCGACGTGGCCATGATCGTCATCTCCCGGGCGGGCGGCGAAGGCGCGGACCTGCCCACCAGCCTGGACCCCAGCGTACCCGACACCTTCCAGGACGACGGCAGCGGCACCATGTTCGCCGCCTCCGGCCTGCGCTTCAGCGAGTACCCCGAGGACCTGGACGCCTCCAAGCACTACCTGGAGCCCACCACCCGGGAGCTGGCCATGATCGAGAAGGTCACCAGCCAGTTTGACAAGGTCATCGTGGTGGTCAACGCCTCCAACGCCATGGAGCTGGGCTGGATCGAGGACTATCCCTCCATCAAGTCCGTCATCCTGGCCCCCGGCCCCGGCCAGACCGGCTTCAACGCCCTGGGCAACATCCTCAGCGGCAAGGTGAATCCCTCCGGCCGCACCGTGGACACCTTCGTGTACGACCTGACCGCCATCCCCGCCTTCAACAACATCGGCGAGTTTAAGTACACCAACCTGGACGACGTGTCCCCCGAGTCCTATGGCCAGCCCGTGACTCCCAACTTTGTGAACTACGTGGAGGGCATTTACGTGGGCTACCGCTGGTATGAGACCGCCGCCGCGGAAAACGCCATCGACTATGACAAGACCGTGCAGTTCCCCTTCGGCTACGGCCTGAGCTACACCACCTTCCAGCAGGAGATGGGCCCCATCTCCGAAAGTAATGGGACCATTACTTTCGATGTCACTGTCACCAACACCGGCAGCGTGGCGGGCAAGGACGTGGTAGAGGTCTACTACAACCCGCCCTACACCAACGGCGGCATTGAGAAGGCCAGCGCCAATCTGGTGGCCTTCGACAAAACCGGCGTCATTGAGCCGGGCAAGTCCGAGACCGTGAAGATCTCCTTCCAGGTGGAGGACATGGCCTCCTTCGACTACCAGGGCGCGGGTTCCTACGTGCTGGAGGCCGGGGACTACGTGATCTCCATCAACAGCGACTCCCACAATGTGATTGATTCCCAGACCTACACCGTGTCCTCTGCGGTGACCTACGGCGAGAGCGGCAAGCGCGCCAGCGACCAGACCGCCGCCCTCAGCGTGTTTGATTATGCGGAAGGCGATGTCACCTACCTGTCCCGGAAGGACAGCTTCGCCAACTATGACGCCGCTGTGGCCGCGCCCACCAACTTCGAGATGGCCGCCGATGTGAAGGCCGGCTTCTACAATCACACCAACTACGATCCCACCCAGTTCAACAACGACAGCGACGCGGTGCCCACCACCGGGGCCAAGAACGGCCTGACCATGATGGATGTCCGGGGCCTGGACTACGACGATCCCCAGTGGGAGAAGATGCTGGACCAGCTCTCTGTGGAGGACATGGTGAACCTCATCGGCATCGGCGGCTACCAGAGCGTGGCCATCGACTCCGTGGGCAAGACCCAGCAGGTGGACTGCGACGGTCCCGCCTCCATCAACAACAACTTCACCGGCAAGGCCTCCATCGGCTTCCCGGCGGGCGTGGTCATCGCCGCCACCTGGAACACCGACCTGGCCCATGACTTCGGCGCCAGCATCGGCAAGATGGCCGACGAGATGGACGTGTCCGGCTGGTACGCCCCCGCCATGAACATCCACCGCACCTCCTTCTCCGGCCGTAACTTCGAGTACTACTCCGAGGACGGCTACCTGTCCGGGGCCATGGCCTCCACCGCCATCAACGGCGCGGCGGAGAGCGGCGTGTACTCCTTCATGAAGCACTTCGCCCTCAACGACCAGGAGACCCACCGCACCGACATGCTGTGCACCTGGTCCAACGAGCAGGCCATCCGGGAGATCTACCTCAAGCCCTTTGAGATGTGCGTGAAGAACTACGAGGGCAAGTCCATGGCCGTCATGTCCGCCTTCAACTACATCGGCAACAAGTACGCCGGGGCCAACCCCGAGCTGCTGAACAAGGTGCTCCGCGACGAGTGGGGCTTCCGGGGCATGGTGCTCACCGACTATTTCGGCGGCTACGGCTACCAGGACGCGGACATCCAGATCCGCAACGGCGGCGACTTCTGCCTCACCCCCCAGATGATCGAGGTGGGAAGCCTCACCGACCAGACCAGCGGCACCTCCCTCCAGGCGGCCCGCCAGGCCTGTAAGAACATCCTGTACACCACGGCCAACAGCCGCGCCTACGCCAACGGCGCGGGCGGCGGCCTGGCCGGCTGGGAGATCGCCATGTACGCCATCTCCGCCGCGGTTATCCTGGCCGCGGTGGCGGGCGAGGTGATGATCCTCCGGGGCGCGAAGAAAAAGCAGAACGCCTGACCGCGTCCGAAGCGGTAAAGCTCCGCCAAACGCGGCGGAATGATCCCAGCGCCCTCCGGCCCGCCTGCGGGCGGGCCGGAGGGCCGGGAGAGCGTTGAACCAATCCCGGGACCCCTTTCCTAGGATTTGTTCAGCGCTTTTGCCGAAAGGCGATAAGCTCCAAGTATAAAAGCAGTGAGGAGGAATTGGCTTGAAACACGCTGACATCATCAAGCAAATGACGCTGGAGGAAAAATGCTACCTGTTCTCCGGCAAGGACTTCTGGCAGACCCGCACCATTGAGCGGCTGGGCGTGGGCAGCATGACCCTGTCCGACGGCCCTCACGGCATCCGCAAGCAGGCGGGGGCCGGGGACCAGCTGGGGCTGAATCCCTCCCTGCCCGCCACCTGCTTCCCCACCGCCGCC
>CANASS010000050.1 GCA_947364395.1 uncultured bacterium | reverse complement strand
TACCCCCCTCCGCCAAAAAATGACAAAATTTCTTCGGCGTTTTCTTACAATTTCAGATTGGCGTTGACATGCTGCTGTCAAAGATTTTGGACCCGGACCAAAGATATTTCGAGGAAAGAAAACTCAGCGGTTCGGGGTCACGCATCGCCTCTTGATAGGCATCGGAATAGTAATCCTCAATAATACCTTGCACTTCTTTGCACTGAGAGACGAGTGAATCCATATAGGTTTTGATATAAATCGTATGGTCCGGGTCTACCGCAGCGGACCAGTTAATTTCCAACTGCTTGGGTTCGCCCAACTGCTCTCGCATCAGGCCCATAAAGTCGTCTTTCGTCATGCTGCCCAGCCATGCGTCAATTTTTTTCATCTGTTCTTCCCAGCACGTTTCGCCGCCTTGGGGCGGGGTTTCGGAGACGGCGTCCCGGCCCTCCTGGGAAATCTCGATTTTGTCCCGGGGTTCTTTTCCTTCTGCTTTCGCGGCCTCCCGCGCCGCCTTTTCCTCGGAGGTGGCGAACCGTCCGGTCCGCAATGGGGAAATCTGGTCGGGGCTGGGGCGGTTGGGGTCAAATGTAACGCTCATATGCCGTACACTCCTCGTTGGTTGTATTGACCAGTCGGCTTCATTCCGCCGAAGCGGACGGGTCCCCGCCGCTCTCCGCGCCTCCGCCCCCCTCCACGGACGGGGCCTCCCCGCCGCTGGCCTCCTCTGTTCTGCCGCCGTTTTTGTCCTCCTCGTCCAGCACGCTCTCCACCTTCTTGGGGTCTTTCTTCTCCTGGCGCAGGGCCATGGCCAGCTTGTAACCCTCCTTGTCGTGCTCCATCAGATACCGCAGGTCCTCCGGCGGCACCCGGTCTCCCCGCATGATGGCGGCGGCGATCTTCTGGCACTTGTTCATCATGTCCAGCTTGTCTTCCATGGAGTCCAGCTGCTTTTTCTGGGTCTCCATGGCGTCCAGGTACCCCTGGATCAGGCTGTCCTTTTTGCCCTGGCCCTCCTCCGGGTTCCAGGCCTGACGGCTCTGCTCCTCCACATAGGCCAGCGCCTGCCTGGACAAGGACAGCTTGTCAGCGGGCTCCCTGGGCTGGGTGGTCTGGGCCTTGGCGGGGGCCGTCTGGGCCTCCGCCTTCCTGCCCATCGTTTTGTCAAGCTGGGCGTTGCGCCGCAGCTCCCTGGTACTGCGCAGCTCCATGTTCGCCGCTCCTTTCCATTTTATTACTCTGTGGAATATATCGGCAGATGTTTTGCCCTTGTTAATGGGCTGAACAAAATAACCGTAGAACGCAGACCATTTCAGGGGCTTTTCTTTTTCGCTTTAGCGTGGTATAATAGCCCAACTAAGGGAGAAGGAGGAGAGGGCTGTGAAGATTGTGATAAAAGTGGGCACCTCCACCCTGGCCCATCCCACCGGGCGGCTGAATATCCGCCGGGTGGAGGAGCTGGTGAAGGTGCTGTCGGATTTGAAAAATGGAGGGCATCAGCTGGTGCTGGTGTCCTCCGGGGCCATCGGCATGGGGGTGGGGAAACTGAACCTGCCCGGCCGTCCGGCGGATATGCCCACAAAGCAGGCCGCCGCCGCTGTGGGCCAGTGTGAGCTGATGTACACCTACGACAAGCTGTTCGGGGCCTACAGCCACACTGTGGCCCAGCTGCTGCTGACGGCGGAGGACGTGAACTACCCCCAGCGGCGGCAGAATTTTGAGAACGCCGTCAACCGCCTGCTGGAGCTGGGGGTTTTGCCTGTGGTCAACGAGAACGACGCGGTGGCCACCGACGAGGTGGGGGTGGCCACCACCATCGGGGAGAACGACACCCTGTCCGCCATCGTGGCCCAGTGCGTGGGGGCGGACCTGCTGATTCTGCTCAGCGACATCGACGGCCTGTACACCGCCGACCCCCGAAGGGACGCCCACGCCGCCCTCATTCCCCAGGTGCGGGAAATCACCCCCCAGCTGCGGGCGCTGGCGGGGGCGCCCGGCTCCGCCCTGGGCACCGGCGGAATGGCCACCAAGCTGAAGGCGGCGGAGATCGCCATGGGCTGCGGCTGCGATATGGTCATCGCCAACGGCCGGAAGCCCCAGCTGCTCTATGACATCGCGGAGGGCCGCCACACCGGCACCCGGTTCATTGGAAGGAGAGAGGACGCATGACCACTTTGGAGCTGTTACGGCGGGCCAAGGCCGCCAAGGGAGCAATGGCCCTGGCGGGGACGGAGGTGAAAAACCGGGCGCTGGCGGCCATGGCGGAGGGGCTGGTGGCCCGGGCCTCCGCCATTTTGGAGGCCAACGCCCTGGACCTGGCGGCGGCCAGGGGCACGGTGTCCGGCGTAATGCTGGACCGGCTGGCCCTGGACCAGGGCCGTATCAAGGGCATGGCGGACGGCGTGCGGGAGGTGGCCGACCTCCCCGACCCGGTGGGGCGGGTGCTCCGCCGGGAGGAGCGGCCCAACGGGCTGGTCATTGAAAAGACCGCCGTGCCCATGGGGGTTGTGGCCATCATTTACGAGAGCCGCCCCAACGTCACCTCCGACGCGGCGGCGCTGGCGCTGAAGGCGGGCTCCGCCTGTGTGCTGCGCTGCGGCAAGGAGGCCCACCGCTCCGCCGCCGCCATCGTGGACGCCCTGCGGGAGGGCCTGTCCGCCGCCGGACTGCCCCAGGACGCCCTGGGGCTGGTGGAGGACACCACCCGGCAGTCCGCCAACGAGCTGATGACCGCCTCGGGGCTGGTGGATCTGCTCATACCCAGAGGCGGGGCGGGGCTCATCCGGGCCTGCGTGGACAACGCCACCGTTCCCGTCATCGAGACCGGCACCGGCATCTGCCACGTCTACGTGGACAGGGACGCGGACCTGGACATGGCGCTGCGCATCATGGAGAACGCCAAGTGCTCCCGGCCCAGCGTGTGCAACGCCGCCGAGGTGTGTCTGGTGCACCGGGATATCGCCGTCCAATTCCTGCCCCGGCTGAGGGAGCTGCTGGTGGAGCAGCGGACCGCCCGGGGCCTGCCCCCGGTGGAGCTGCGGCTGGACGAATCCGCCGCGGCCATCATCCCTGGGACCCCCGCCGGTTCCGACGGCTTTGATACGGAATTTTTGGACTATATCCTGGCGGTCAAGGTGGTGGACGGGGTGGACTCCGCCGCCGCCCACATCGCCGCCCACTCCACCGGCCACTCCGAGGCCGTCGTCACCGCCAATGAGGAGGCCGCCCGCCGCTTCACTGCCCTGGTGGACTCCGCCGCCGTGTACTGGAACGCCTCCACCCGGTTCACAGATGGAGGCGTGTTCGGACTGGGGTGCGAGATGGGCATATCCACCCAGCGGCTCCACGCCCGGGGTCCCATGGGGTTGGAGGAGCTGTGCACCTACAAGTATGTTATCCGGGGGACGGGGCAGGTGCGGTAGCTATACCGGGAGAGTCAGAAAGGTCCGCACCGCGCCGCCCAAATCGGCGAACAGGGCCGTGTCCGGGGGGAAGAAGGTGAACCACACGATGAGCGCCCCCAGCAGGGCGGTGAGGAGGAGGGCTGCTTTTTCCGTCCCCGGCCACTCGCACAGCGGCCACAGCACCCGGGGCAGCAGAAATCCCACCGCCAGCAGCAGGAAATACAGGGCCAGATCCACGTACAGGCTCTCCCCCCGGAGGACGATGTGGTAGAGCCAGCCCGTGCCCACCAGGACGGCGCAGACCGCCAGCAGGCTCAGCAGCCAGGGGGTGCGCCCAGTCCCCTTTCCGCCCCGGCCCAGCAGCAGCGCCGCCCCCAGCAGGGGGAAGTAGAGCAGCTTGACGTGCTCCCAGACGCTCTCCCGCACCGGGGAAATCAGGGCGGTGGCCGGGCTGGGAAGCCAGGTGAAGAGGAAGTGGAGGACCGTCCCCAGAGCGGCGGCGGCCAGGTAGAGAAACAGCATTTTTTTGGTCGATTTTTCCATAGTCGCACCTCGCTTTTTTCTATAAGGTATGCGCGGTCCTGGGCAGACTATGTTTGTTCCCGCTGGGATTTTTTCGCACCCTTTGTCAAATTTGATCCAATCTTATCCCGTTCCTCTGAATTTTTCCAGCATAAAAGGGGAAAGGCCGCTCTTTTCAGCCCAGTCCGTTTTCTCCCTGTCAAACCCGCCTGACTTTCCCACGGTGAAAATCCGTTCCCGCCGCCATATTAAGAGGGCGGGCGTTACGGCGTTTGCGGAAGAAACGCTTCACACGCGCCGGGGTGCCCGCCGGTTTCAAAAAAGGCGCGGCCAAGGGCGGATGCGTTCTCTGGGGAGCGGAGCCGCCGGGCGGCCGCGCACAAACAAAAGGCGGTGAATGGATTTGAATGAAGAAGCCAGACCATTTGCGGGGGCGGCGGTCCAGAGGGCGCTGGGGCTGCTGCTGGGGTTGGTGTTGACCATGTGGCCCACCTTGACGGCGGCTTACGCCAGCGCGCCCACGGTGATTCCCGTGGGCAGGGCGGTGGGCATCAAGCTCTTTTCTGACGGCGTGGTGGTGGTGGGCACCTCGGACATCGCCACCGACGCGGGCAATGTGAACCCGGCCAAGGCCTGCGGGCTGAAGGAGGGGGACATCATCACCCACATCAACTCCACCGAGGTGGACACCATTGAGGAGGTGTCCGCCCTGCTCCAGGAGCTGGAGGACCAGCCCATGAGCATCCGGGCCATCCGGGACGACAAGCAGGTGCAGTTTACCGCCACGGCGGCGCTGTGCGCGGCGGACGGGGCCTACAAGCTGGGGGCGTGGATCAGGGACTCCATGGCGGGCATCGGCACGGTGACCTTTTACTGCCCGGACACCGGGGCCTTCGGGGCGCTGGGCCACGGCATCAACGACGTGGACACAGCTCTGCTCATGCCTCTGGACAGCGGCTCCATCCTGCCCGCCACCGTGGCCGGGGTGGAGAAGGGCAGGGCCGGCGGCCCGGGCCAGCTCCAGGGGGTGTTTGACACCGATTCCACCCTGGGTCTGCTCCACGCCAACACCAGCGGCGGCGTGTTCGGCGTGATGGCGGACAGCGGCTGGGTGGAGGGCGCCCCGGTGGAGGTAGCGGCCCGGGATGAGGTGGAGCCGGGCCCGGCCACCATTTTGTGCAATGTGTCGGGGGACCGGGTGGAGGAGTACGGCATTGAGATCGCCAAGGTGTTTCCCGAGAGCCCCGACGACTGCCGGGACTATCTCATTAAAGTGACCGACCAGCGGCTGCTGGACGCCACCGGCGGCATCGTCCAGGGGATGAGCGGAAGCCCCATTTTGCAGAACGGAAGGATTGTGGGAGCTGTGACACATGTGTGAGTCAGTACATGATGCCCACGGCGTCCCCGCCCCGGCGGGAGGGCTTTGGCACAGCTTCCAGCTTGACTGTCCCTGCGCAAAATGATATGATGATGGCGCTCACCGGCATGTAAGAAGCGGGCGGGAATATCAGCGGCTGCGAGCGCCCGGCGGCGTCCCGGCCTGAAAGGAGAACAACATGAAGCCATACGCGGAAATGACCAAAGAAGAGCTGAAAAGCCTGAAGGCCCAGCTGAAGGCCGAATATAAAGAGTACCAGGGGAGAGGGCTGAGCCTGAACATGGCGCGGGGAAAGCCCTGCACCGAGCAGCTGGACCTGTCCATGGGCATGATGGACGTGCTGAGCAGCAATGACGACCTGACCTGCGAGGACGGCACCGACTGCCGGAACTACGGCGTTTTGGACGGGATCAAGGAGGCCAAGGAGCTCATCGGGGACATGATGGAAAACCCCATCGACAGCATCATCATCTACGGGAATTCCAGCCTGAATGTGATGTACGACACCATCTCCCGCTCCATGACCCACGGCGTGATGGGCAGCGTGCCCTGGTGCAAGCTGGACAAGGTGAAATTCCTCTGCCCCGTGCCGGGATATGACCGCCACTTTGCCATCACCCAGTATTTTGGCATCGAGATGATTAACGTGCCCATGACCCCCACCGGCCCGGATATGGACCTGGTGGAGGAGCTGGTGGCCTCCGACGAGTCCATCAAGGGGATCTGGTGCGTCCCCAAATACTCCAACCCCCAGGGGATTTCCTACTCGGATGAGACGGTCCGACGCTTCGCCCGGCTCAAGCCGGCCGCCAAGGACTTCCGCATTTACTGGGACAACGCCTACGGCGTACATCATCTGTATGACCGGGACCAGGATCACCTGATCGAGATCCTGGCGGAGTGCAAGCGGGCGGGCAACCCGGATCTGGTGTATAAATTTGCCTCCACCTCCAAGATCAGCTTCCCCGGCTCCGGGCTGGCGGCCATCGCCACCTCTCCGAACAATATGGAGGACATCAAGATGCAGCTGTCCATCCAGACCATCGGGCACGACAAGGTGAACCAGCTGCGCCATGTGCGGTTCTTCGGCGATATCCACGGCATGGTGGAGCATATGCGCCTGCACGCGGACATACTCCGTCCCAAATTTGAGATGGTGATCGACACGCTGGAGAGCGAGCTGGGCGGCCTGGAGATCGGCGCGTGGACCACCCCCAAGGGGGGCTATTTCATCTCTTTCGACTCCCTGGACGGCTGCGCCAAGGAGATTGTGGCCAAGGCCAAAAAGGCCGGCGTGGTGATGACCGGGGCGGGCGCCACCTATCCCTACGGCAGGGACCCCCACGACAGCAATATCCGGATCGCCCCCACCTATCCGTCCCTGGAGGACCTGCGGGTGGCCATGGTGATCTTTACCCTCTGCGTCAAGCTGGTGTCCATCGACAAGCTGCTGGCGGAGGAAGCCCGCTGATTCACCGGGTGCGCGAAAGAAGAGCGGCAGGGTCCCTTGACCCTGCCGCTCTGGTTTTTCGATCTTCCTTCAAGGAAAGGAACCGTCTTACGACTTCCCGCCCTTGAGGGCCTTCATGCGCTTCTCGTGGTTCAGGATGCGCTTGCGCAGGCGCAGATTCTCCGGGGTGACCTCCAGCAGCTCGTCGTCCGCCAGGAATTCCAGGCACTGTTCCAGGCTCATGGACTTGGGGGGCACCAGCCGCAGGGCCTCGTCGGACCCGGAGGCCCGCATGTTGGTGAGCTGCTTTTTCTTGCACACGTTGACGGTGATGTCCTCCATCTTGGGGCACACCCCAACCACCATGCCCTCGTACACGGGCACCCCCGCGCCGATGAACAGCGCCCCCCGCTCCTGGGCGGCGAACAGGCCGTAGGTCACCGAGTCGCCCTGCTCGTGGGCCACCAGGGAGCCGGTGTTCCGGCGCTGGATGTCCCCCTTGAAGGGGGCGTACTTCTCAAAGACGGAGGCCATGATGCCCTCGCCCTTGGTGTCGGTCAAAAACTCGTTGCGATAGCCGAACAGGCCCCGGGACGGCACCAGGAATTCCAGCTTGGTGCGGCTGCCGATGGGGTCCATGGACAAAAACTCGCCCTTTCGGGCCCCCAGCTTCTCCATCACCGCCCCGACGCAGTCGGCGGGCACGTCGATGACCACCCGCTCAATGGGCTCGCACTTTTTGCCCTCCACCTCCTGGTAGACCACACGGGGGGGCGAAACCTGGAACTCGTACCCCTCCCGGCGCATGGTCTCAATGAGGATGGACAGGGACATCTCCCCCCGGCCCGCCACGTTGAAGGCGTCGGTGGAGGCGTCCACCTCCGTGACCCGCAGGGACACGTCTTTCAGCGTCTCCCGGAACAGCCGGTCCCGGAGCTGGCGGCTGGTGACGTACTTGCCCTCCTTACCGGCGAAGGGCGAGTCGTTGACGGAGAAGGTCATTTCCAGGGTGGGGGCGGAGATCTTCACAAACTCGATGGGCTCCGGCGCGGCGGGGGCGCACACCGTGTCGCCGATGGTGATGTCCCCGATGCCGCTCATGGCGATGATCTCCCCCGCCCTGGCTTCCGTCACGGGGGTGCGGGCCAGGCCGTCAAAGGTGTACAGGGCGGTGGCTTTGGCTTTTTTGGGGGCCTCGTCCTGCTTGTGGTAGTTGCACACCACGATCTCCTGGTTCTGCTTCACCGTGCCACGCTCAATGCGGCCCACGGCGATGCGGCCCACGAACTCGTTGTAGTCGATGGAGGACACCAGCATCTGGAAGGGGGCCTCCGGGTCGCAGTCCGGGGCGGGGATATAGTCCAGAATGGTCTCAAACAGGGGGACCAGATCGGCGCCGGGCACGTCGGGGGAGTAGCTGGCGGTGCCCTGCCGCCCGGAGCAGAACAGGGTGGGGGATTCAAACTGCTCGTCGGTGGCGTTCAGGTCCAGCAGCAGCTCCAGCACCTCGTCCATCACCTCGTGGACCCGCTGGTCGGGACGGTCGATCTTGTTCACCACAACGATGACCTTATGGCCCAGCTCCAGGGCCTTGGACAGCACAAACCGGGTCTGGGGCATGGGGCCTTCGGCGGCGTCCACCAGCAGGATGACGCCGTTGACCATCTTCAAAATGCGCTCCACCTCGCCGCCGAAGTCGGCGTGGCCCGGGGTGTCCACGATATTGATTTTGGTGTCCTTATAGTGGACGGCGGTGTTTTTGGCCAGGATGGTGATGCCCCGCTCCCGCTCCAGGTCGTTGGAGTCCATGACCCGGTCCACGGTGGCCTGGTTCTCCCGGTAGATGCCGCCCTGCTTGAGCATCTCGTCCACCAGGGTGGTCTTGCCGTGGTCCACATGGGCGATGATGGCGATGTTCCTCAGTTTTTCATTTTGCATATCGTTACCCTCTATCTCAATATAGGATTGCTGCTTTTTAAAGTGCGGTTTCTTATTATATCCCCACTTTCTCTTGTTTGCAACAGTCGGAAAAGCGGAATTTGGAGACTTTTTTAAAATTTTCTTGTGCCGCATTGACAGGAGGGGAGAAATTGGGTACAATAGGAGACGGATCGGGTGAGGCACGCGCCCGCGCAGTTCATGGGATAGGGTATTTGCCGCTTGAGTGTGCGCAGTTCGTTTGCTTTTTCCTCTTGTGTAGATTGCGCTTGCACAAGTCAATAGGCCCCGGTAGCTCAGGTGGATAGAGCGGTTGCCTCCTAAGTGCAGAATAGACCTAACACCTTTTGGATCACAGTTGAGTGGTTCACAGTTCGGTTTCAGACCGGAAAAATTGATATGCCCGCGTAGCTCAGGGGATAGAGCATTCGCCTCCTAAGTGTGGAACAAAGCGCCCCACTCCAGGGACACAGGTGTACGGCTCCCAGTTCGATTTCATTTGTACAATTTCATATGCCCGCGTAGCTCAGTCGGATAGAGCGACCGCCTCCTAAGCGGTAGGCCAGAGGTTCGAATCCTCCCGCGGGTGCCATTAGTAGCACAAAATCTTCGGAAAACCCGAAGATTTTGTGCTTTTTCTATAACTTTTTGAAAACCGAGGGAAAACGCTATATCTCTCACCTAAAAGGTGGGCGCTTTATCCTTTATTATTTGCTAATCACTGTTACCACCAAACTCAAATCGAACTACATACCGTTTTCCCCCTGAAACCTTGCTAATCAATTAGCAAGATTTTTTGTTTTTCCGCCGAAAAATGGGGCGGTTTGCTAATCGGGCAAGAAAACGGCTTTGATCCTTGCTAATGGGAAAATGGAGCGGTTGCCGGTTTAAACATTTTCGCCCTGCCCAAAAGCCTACATAGCCGTCTAAATCCCGCTGACGGCTGTGAATTTTACAGTAGGAGGACAAGTCATGAAGTGGAAGAAGAACGAGGCGCAGAACAGCGAGGCCTGCGTTGAGAAGCTGGCCGACGAGGTTCGCAGCACCGCCCAGCAGAGTATGGAGGCCCTGTGGAGCGCCTTCCTGGAGGTGGGCGAGCTGGACATGGTGCGGGCCACGGAGAAGGCCCTGCGGCTCATGGTGAGCCACGGCGACTGCACCGGGGCCATGAAGGTGCTGGAGGGCGTCTATGCCTTGGTGGAGATTGCGCCGTCGGAGGACTTCACCGACTGCCAGCAGTACCCCGCCCTGGCGCAGATGTTCATGGAGGAGTTTCTGGCGGAGAGCGAGGACTTCATCTTTGACGCTGGCATGGAGGACGTTCTGGCACTTCTCATGGACGAGGGACAGTAGGCCCCAGGTGGGCCGCTGGCCCACTTTACATAGCTGTCTGTTTCGCCGCAGGCGGCTATGACTATATCCAGAGAAAGGAGGCGGAAACCCATGAACAAGTGCAAAGTGGTCGCTGTTGCCAACCAGAAGGGCGGCGTCGGCAAGACCACCACAACGGTCAATTTGGGTGTTGGGCTGGCACAACAAGGAAAAAAGGTGCTGCTGGTGGACACAGACCCCCAAAGCAGTCTCACGGTGAGCCTGGGCATAAAGAACCCGGACGATCTGAACACGACCATCTCTGACCTGATGCAAGTCGTTGTGGACAACGGCAACCTCTCGCCGCTGGACAAGGGCATTTTGAAGGACATTGAGGGTGTTGATCTTGTGCCCTCCAACATTGGCTTGTCCAGCTTTGAGGTAAGCCTTGTGAACACCATGAGCCGGGAGTTTGTACTGAGGAGCTACCTGGGGGCGGTCAAACGGAACTATGACTATGTTCTGATTGACTGTATGCCCTCGCTGGGTATGCTGACCATCAACGCCTTGGCATCGGCGGACAGCGTTCTCATTCCCTGTCAGGCCAACTACCTGTCCACCAAGGGCTTGAAGCTACTGATGGGGTCAATCGCCAAGGTACGGCGGCAAATCAACCCGGAGCTGAAGATTGACGGCATCCTGCTGACAATGGTGGACAGCCGTACCAACAACGCCAAGAGCATCATCGCCGCCCTGCGGCAGACCGGGAGCAATCTCCGGGTGCTGAACACGGAAATACCCTTTTCTGTCCGGGCGGCGGAGTGCAGTGTAGAGGGCAAGAGTATTTTCGCCCACGACGGCAAGGGGAAGGTGGCGGCGGCGTATACCGCGCTGGTGGAGGAGGTGAGCACCCTTGAGCAGAGGAACCGCAATCGACCTGGGGCTGACCGGGGCCTATAACGACCTGTTCTCTACCCAGGCAGAACGGGACAACGCCCAGCGCAGCTATGTGATCGACCTGCCCACCACCGAGATCAGCGACTTTCCAGACCACCCGTTCAAGGTGCGGATGGACGAGAGTATGACGGAAATGGTGGAAAGCGTGAAGGAGCGCGGTGTTCTCTCTCCCGTGCTGGTGCGGCCCATGCCAGACGGCGGTTATCAGATGGTGTCCGGCCATCGCCGCAAGTTTGCGTCGGAGCTGGCGGAACTGCCCACGGTGCCCTGCATCGTCCGGGAACTGACAGACGATGAAGCCATCATTATCATGGTGGACAGCAATCTCCAACGTGAGCGCGTTCTGCCCTCGGAAAAGGCGTTTGCCTATAAAATGAAGCTGGACGCCATGAAACGGCAACAAGGTGAGCGCACAGATTTAACTTCTGCAACACCGTTGCAGAAGTTAGGCGGCAAGACTTCGCGGGAGATTTTGGCGGAGCAATCGGGCGAGAGCCATGAGCAAATCCGAAAGTATATCCGCCTGACAAACCTTATCCCGGAAATCCTTGAAATGGTGGACAATTCTGTGCTGAAAGAAAAGGGCCAGTTACAAATGGCCTTGCGCCCCGCCGTGGAGCTGTCCTATCTGCCGGAGAATGAGCAGAACGCCTTGTTGGAGGTCATGGAGGGCGAGGACTGCACCCCCTCCCATGCCCAGGCCATCAAAATCAGGGACTTTTCCGAAAAGGGCAAGCTGAACCCCGATGTGATCCTGTCCATCATGCAGGAGGAAAAGCCCAATCAGGTGGAGCAATTCAAAATGCCCCGAAACCGCATCGACAAGTTTTTCCCTGCGGGGACGCCCGCACAGAAAATCGAGGACACCATCGTGAAAGCGTTGGAGATGTACCGCAGGCGGGAAAGGGGGCGGGAGCGGTGAACGTCACACCTGGGGGGCAGTCTGCCCTTTTTGTCAGCGCCATTTCAAAATGTCGTTTTTCGCCGAAACGGAATGTCGTTTTTTATAGGGCGGCATACAGGTGTTATACAGCCTTATACACCACATCACTTGCCGGATTGAAGCCCGTCAAGCCCTGATTTATCAGCTTGTTTCAGGCTTGACGGGCGAAAACGGCAAGTATAATGATGCAAAGGCTGTACACTTTTACCCGCCATTTTTCGACATTTTCTGTTCGCCGAAAAACAACAAAACCGTCTCGGCGCTGACACGGGAGCAACAGCACCACCACCGGGGAGCTGAACAGCCTGGGCACGTTCTTTTCCGACGAGAACGGCCAGTTCTTTGTTGACCTGCTGCGGGACGGCTGGTACAAGGTGACGGAGCTGGCCCCCGCCGCCGGGTACACCATCAAGGAACCAGCCACCCAGGAATTTTATATCAAGGGCGGCGAGAGCAAGGTCATCACCTTTGAGAATGTGCCCAAGAACGCCATCATAGTCGAAAAATATGATAGCGTCACCGGCGCGGTTTTGCCCGGATGCACGTTCCAACTGCGCTACCTGGGCGGCACCAGCGGCACGGGCGGCACCGTCATTGGCACCAAAGTCACCGGCAAGAACGGCACCGCCATGTGGACGGGGCTGAACCCCGGCGCTTATGTGCTGGAGGAAGTGGACGCGGCAGACGGGTACAACATCATCCAGTCCTCCGAAACCATCATGCTGGCCGACAGCGGCG
>CANASS010000049.1 GCA_947364395.1 uncultured bacterium | reverse complement strand
AAAAAGAAGCAAAAAGAACTTTTGGATCGCTGCGGAAACAGTTCACCTCTGCAACGTCTCCGCCCGGCAGCAAAACATTCCACAAACAAAGGCCCGGCGGGATTCCCGCCGGGCCTTGCTGTTGCTTCTGAATATGCCTTATTCTTAGGGAACCTCTGAACAAATGCGTCTGCGGCGCTTTGCGGATTTATTCAGGGGTTCCTTAAGTGAAACGAAGTTTCGCTTTCAAAAGTTTCTTTTCGGTTCCTTTTCTTTTCAAAGAAAAGGAACGCCCTTGACCCTGCCCTTTCGCTTATTCCGGAAACTGGACATGGGCGTAGTAGTCCTCCTGGATGATGAGCTTGGAATAGTTCACTTTGGCGGCCACCAGCCGGTGGACCCGCTTGACGTAGCCCTCCTCATCCTCCAGCTCAACGCCCTCGCTGGGGGTGAAGGTCTTGGTGGAGCACTCATAGGTCCCCGCGGCGGTGATCCAGGCGTTGCCCTGGCCCTTGTTGGCGAACACCACCAGGGGCATACAGTTGGAATACTGGTCCGCCTCATAGTTGCCGGCAAAGATGTCCCGGCCGGAGTAGAGCCGGGAGTCGTAGTCCAGCCCGAACAGGTTGCAGATGGTGGGCACAATGTCGATGGAGGAGCAGGGGGTGTCCACCTCAACGGGCTCCTGGATGGCCCCGGACCACATCAGCAGGGTGTTGCGGTAGCGGGAGGTGTCGTCCTCGCTGTCGGTAAAGCCCCGCAGCTCGTTATAGTAGTCCACCTTGTCTCGCTCGATCAGCATATAAGGGTAGTGGTCGCCGGTCATGACGATGAGGGTGTCGTCGGCGATACCCGCCGCCTCCAGCTTGTCTACCAGGCGCTCCAGCGCCAGATCCAGCTCCATATTGCAGGCCAGGTAGGCCTGGCAATACTCCGACAGGTCGGGGTATTTGGCCTCGACCTCCTCCCGGTGCCGTTTGCACATGTTGTTGTCGGCCCAGGAGTACCAGCCGTGGGCGCTGATGGTCATATAGTAGGCGTGGAACGGGGTGCCGCTGTCCACATATGCCTGAATATAACTGTCCGCCGTGGCCTCAATCATGTCCAGGTCGGAGCGCGGCCAGCCGTTGTAGGGCAGCTCCAATCCGCCGCCTTCACAGCCCTTGTAGTCATAGCCGAAATTGGTCAGGTACTGGTTCCGCTTGTAGTAATCGAACTGCCCGTTATGCCAGGCGGGGACGTTGTAGCCCAACGGGGCGAACAGCTTGGCCAGGGTGATAGGCATGGACTTCTCGATGCTGGCCTGGGCGGCCAGGTTGCCGTACTGGCTCTTGACCCAGTTGGGAATGACCCCGGTGGTGACGGCGAACTCGCCGCCGCAGGTGGACTGGGTCCAATCCGGCTGGTAGAAGTTGTGGAACACAAAGCCCTCCCGGGTGAGCTTGTACAGGGTGGGGGTGAGCTCCTTGTCAATGGCGTAGGGGGAGAAGCCCTCGGCGGTGATGAGGATCAGGTTTTTGCCCTCAAACATCCCCGTGTACTCATTTTTCTCCGAGGGGGTGAGGCTGCCGAAATACTGGTGCATGCTTTTCAGCGTCTCGTTGGTCTCCGCTTCCGCCATTCCCTCGAAGTCGATGTCCAGGGCGTTGGGGCCGGTGGCGGCGGGGCGCTTGGAGGCGTCGGGTCCGGGGTCGGCAGAGGGGTCTGCGGAGGGCTGGGCGCTCCCGCCGGGGGCGGGCGTGTCCACCGGGTCGTCAATGAACTCCCCCAGCGGAGGGGCGGGGGTGCCCGCCACCGCGTACTCCAGCTCCAGCCGAACGGAGGTCAGCAGGCCGAAGTGGGGGATGGCGGCGTTGGCGGTAAACTCATAGGTATAGTAGCTCTTCGCCGGGCCCAGGGTGGACAGCAGGTAGGCGGTGAGCTGGCAGGCCACCAGCACGGCGGCCAGGATAATCCGCACGGGCATTTCGCCGCCCTCGTCGGGGACCACCCCTTTGCGCAGAAAGATAAACGCCGCCAGGGGCACGAAGGACAGCAGGATAAACGGGATCATGCTCAGCACCACCGACGCCACCGTGGAGCCGAACCCCCCGGCCACGTCGCCCGCCATGTCCCCCATGAAGGTGACGCCGTAGTAGAGGTTGAAGGTGGCCCGGCACCCCCGCTCCACGCAGAACAGCACCGTGCCCAGCCCCAGCAGAACCCCGCCGGCCACGCGGGCCGGGGTCTTCCAGGGCAGCAGATCCAGGATCAGGCCGATAAACAGCCCGGCGGCGATGGAAAACAGCGCCACGCGCAGCAGGGCCAGGTCAAAGAAAGGAGTGCTCCTGTCAAAGGCCCGGAGGAGCAGCTCGTGGTAGAGGACGGCGGCGGGGAAAAACAGGACGGACAGGGCCGGTCCCCCCAGGCTTTTCCGCCCGGTGTAGCCGGTATAAGGTCGATTCATCATGGGTCACTTCCTATGGCATGTGAGGGCGGAGCGGGGACCGTTCCGCCCCCTTTGGCCCCTTTTCAGATGTGACCCATCATACCATAGGAAGGGAAAAAATGCAATGTCTGCGTCAAAATTTAAAGAATTCGCAAGAGATGGCGCAAAATGTCAAAGCCCGCCCCGCCGGGATGATCCCCGGCGGGACGGGCCTGTTTCACTTCAGCAGCCCCTGGATCAGGATCACCAGGATGAGCACTGGAAGCACAAACTGGAAGTAGGGCTTCAGCGCCCGGGGCACTTTGATCCCCTTTCCGGCGTTGGCCTCCTCCAGATACTTGTCAAAGCCCCAGCCCCACTTGGTGACGCAGAACAGCAGGTACATCAGGGAGCCCAGGGGCAGAAGCAGGTTGGACACCAGGAAGTCCTCGATGTCCAGCACCTGGCCCACCGCGCCGTTGGGCAGGGTGGCTTCAAAGTACCACAGGTTGTAGCCCAGCACGCAGGGCATGGAGGCCAGCAGCACAAACACGCCGTTGACCAGCGCCGCCTTTTTCCGGCTCCAGCCGAAGTTGTCGATGCAGCCGGCCAGCAGGTTTTCAAACACGGCGATGACGGTGGAGAAGCTGGCGAAGGACATGAACAGGAAGAACAGGGAGCCCCACAGCCGTCCCCCGGCCATGTTGGTGAACACCTTGGGCAGGGTGACAAAGATGAGGGGAGGGCCTGCGTTGGGCTCCACCCCGAAGGAGAAACAGGCGGGGAAGATGATGAGGCCGCTCATGACGGCCACGAAGGTGTCCAGCCCGCAGATCCGGGCGGCCTCCCCGGCCAGGGTGTTGTCCCGGCTCATGTAGCTGCCGAAGATCTCCATGGCGGCGATGCCCAGGCTCAGGGTGAAGAACGCCTGATTCATGGCGGCGGTGACCACCTTGCCCAGGCCCTGCTCCACCGCCCGGCCGAAGTCGGGCAGGAGGTAGAACTTGACCCCCTCCCCCGCCCCGGGCAGGGTGAGGCTGTGGACGGCCAGCACCACGATCAGGCCCAGCAGGCCCAGCATCATCCACTTGGTCACCCGCTCCAGGCCGCCCTGGAGGCCCAGGGAGCACACCAGGAAGCCCGCCAGCACCGTCACCGCCATCCAAACGGTCATCTCAATGGGGTCGCCCTGCATGGCGGGGAATACCCCGTCCACCGCCTCCAGGGTCAGGCCCTCGAAGGCGCCCCCGGCGAACTTGAAGAAGTAGCCCAGCATCCAGCCGGACACGGTGGTGTAATACATCATCAGCAGGTAGCAGCCGATCAGGCAGAACCAGCCGTGGATGTGCCACTTGGACCCGGCGGGCTCCAGGGCCCGGTAGCCCAGCACGGCGCTCTTCCGGCTGGCCCGGCCCACCGCCAGCTCCATGGTGAGCACGGGTATGCCCATAATCACCAGAAACAGCAGGTAAAACAGCACGAACACGCCGCCGCCGTTCTCCCCGGTGACATAGGGGAATTTCCACACGTTTCCAATGCCGATGGCGCATCCGGCGCTCACCAGCAGGAAGCCCAGCCGGGAGCGGAAATTTTCTCGCTTCATCTCTTTTTCTCCTTAAAATAGTGACGTTCAGCTCTGCTTGTCCCCGGTCCAGGGGGCCTCAAATACGATGGGCGCGCCCTTGACGCTCACCATGCCCTCGTACACCTCCACCTCCTGGCCGTTTTCGTCCAGCAGATTGGGGTAGAAGCCGTCCGGGGCCTCCACCCGCGCCGGGGAGGCGTTCCCCTTGACGCTGAACAGGCCCACCAGCTGGCGGTCCCCCCTGCGGTGGACGGCGTACAGGATGTCGCCGGGCAGGGCCTTTACCTCGTACCGGCTGTCGGCGAGGATGGGGTTCCGCTTCAGCTTCGCCAGGGTCCTCAGCAGCCTGGTCACGCCCTCGCCGCCGCGCCACTCCACCCCGTCTTTGTCGAACAAGCCGGGCCGGTGGGTGCACTCCGCCTCCTGTCCGGCGTACAGCAGGGTCATGCCCTTCTGGAAGTAGAGGAACGCCGTCCAGCTCGCCAGGGCCATCCCCTCCGGGATGAGAAACGCCGCCCTGGCCCGGTCGTGGTTCTCCAAAAAGCGCAGCTTGACAAAGTTGCCGGGGTAGATGGACTCCTGGGCGTTCACCGCCTGGGCGTACCGCTCCAGGGGAACCTTCCCCTCCAGATAGTCCTGGAAGGTGTTGAAAATGTCGTAGTCGTAGCAGATATCGAAGGCCTGATAGCACTCGGAGTCAGACAGCACGCTGATCCCCTCCGCCCTGCACTCCCGGATCATGGAGGGCTCCACCGACTCGGCCAGCCAGAGGCAGCCGGGGCGGACCTTCTCCACCTCCTCCCGGGCACGGAGCCAGAACTCCAGGGGCACCAGGGGGGCCACGTCGCAGCGGAAGCCGTCCACCATGGACGCCCAGTATTTCAGCGTCTCGATCTGATAATCCCACAGCCCCGGCTGGGAATAGTCCAGGTCAATGACATCCCACCAGTCTCCGATCCGATTGCCGAAGCCGCCGCCGGGCTTTTGATAGAACCACTCGGGGTGGTTTTTGGCCAGCCAGGAGTCGGGGGAGGTGTGGTTGTACACCACGTCGATGACGCACTTCATCCCCAGCTTGTGGATGCCGTCCACCAGCCGCTGGAAGTCCTCCAGAGTCCCGTATTCCGGGTTCACCGCCCGGTAGTCCCGGATGGCGTAGGGACAGCCCAGGCTTCCCTTGCGGTTGACCTCCCCGATGGGGTGGATGGGCATGAGCCAGACCACGTCCACGCCCAGCCCCTTGATGCGCTCCAGGTCCCGGCGGACCCCTTCAAAGGAGCCCTCCGCGGTGTGATTGCGGACAAAAACGGAATACATTACCTGATTCCGATAGGTTTTGCTGGTATTTTTCGCCATAATAATCCCCTCCCCGGCGGGACGCCCGCCAAAAATCACATACTAAAATACCACATCCCCCCGCCGCTGGCAACCTTTTTTCACAAAAAACCATGGGAAAAGGCAGGAGCGCCCGCCGGGCGGCGGGCGCTCCTCCTTTACTTTTTTATCATAAGCTTTACGCCGTACTCGTCCTCGCCGTTATCCGCAAAGCCGTTTGACAGCCAGAACCTGTGAGAATCCTCCTTGGCGTAGTTCAAGGCATAGTAAAGCGCCCCATCGGCCTTTGTGTAAGCGGTCAGGGCATCGAAGCAGGCATGGCCTGTTCCGCCGCCCCTGTATTCTGGAAAAACCCAGAAATCCAGGATAAAGCACTTTCCATCCTCGCTCTGATAGGTGCAGTACTGAGAGGCCCCGATCCGCGCGCCGTCCCGAACGAAGTAAACCATGTGCAGCTTGTCCGGATCGCGCCGCATCAGCCCTTCCAGATGGCCCCGGTATTCACGGCTGGAAAAGTACGCTTTTTCTTCCTCCGTGACCAACATTCCATCGTCCACCAGATATCCAAATTGAATTTCCCAAAATTCGCCCGCTCTTTCCACAGGGATTTCCTCAATTGTTATCATTAATAATTCCTCCTTAAGCCCCCAGCACCTTGGCCGCGTTCTCCTCGGCGAACTGCTTGCTGTACAGGTCGTGGTAGTAGCCCCGGGCCTTCAGCAGGGACTGGTGGGTGCCCTGCTCCACGATCTTTCCGTCCCGGACCACCAGGATCATATCCGCTTTGCGGATGGTGGACAGCCGGTGGGCGATGAGGAAGGAGGTGCGGTCCCGGAGCAGGTGGTCGATGGCGCTCTGAATATACTGCTCGGTCTGGGTGTCGATGGAGGAGGTGGCCTCGTCCAGCACGAAGATCCGGGGGTCGGCCAGCACCGCACGGGCGAAGGAGATCAGCTGCTTTTCGCCGGTGGACAGCCGGTCCCCCTCCTCGCCCACGTCGCTGTCCCAGCCCTGGTCCAGCTTGGCCACCACCTGATCCGCCGACACCGCCTTGGCCGCCGCCTCGATCTCGGCGTCGGCGGCGTCCAGCCGCCCGTAGCGGATGTTCTCCCGAATGGAGCCGGAGAACAGGTGGGGGCTTTGCAGCACGTAGCCGATGTTGGAGTGAAGCCACAGCTGGCTGCGCTCCCGGTAGTCCCGGCCGTCGATGAGGATCTGGCCCTCCGTGGGCTCAAAGAAGCGGCAGGCCAGGTTGACCAGGGTGGACTTGCCCGCCCCCGTCTCCCCCACGATGGCCACGGTGGCCCCGGCGGGGATTTTCAAATTGAAGTGCTCCAGCACGTTGTCCCCGCCGTCGGGGTAGCGGAAGGTCACGTCCCTGAACTCGATCTCTCCCACAAGCGGCTCCCAGTTCTCCCGCCTGGGGTCGAAGCAGTCGCCGTACTTCTCCACGACTTCCGGCCTGTCGGTGACCTGGGGCTTCTCATCCAGCAGCCCGGTGACCCGCTCGATGGACGCCTGGACGGCGATAAACTCCGCCAGGTTGTTGGTCATCCGCTGAAGGGGCTCAAAGATGTTCATGGCGTAGGAGATGAAGGCGGACAGGGTGGCGATGCCCAGCACCTGCTCCTTCACCAGCCAGCCCCCCCGCAGCAGCACAATGGCCACCGTCAGGGTGGAGAAGAACAGCGTCACGGGGATATACACTGCGTTGAGCCGGGCGGCCCGGACGGCGGAGCGGTTCATGCTCCCTGTCAGATCCTTAAAGTTCTTGATGCTCTGGTCCTCAATCACCAGGGTTTTGGCGGTTTTCGCCCCGGTGATGCCCTCGTTGAAGGCCCCGGTGATTTTGGAGTTGATTTTCCGCACCTTTCGGTTCCAGTCCAAGATGCGGGGCTGGAAGTACACGGTGAGCGCCGCCACAAAGGGCGCCACCAGCATCACCACCAGCGCCAGCTGCCAGTCCAGGGCGAACATGATGGCAAAGGAGCTCACCACATAAATGATCTCGTCCACCATGTCGTTCAGCCCCCAGGCCAGGTTGCCAGCGATGCGGTTGGTGTCGTTGGTGATCCGGGTGAGCAGGTAGCCCACCGGGGTGACGTTGTAGAAGGACAGGGACAGGGTCTGCAAATGGGTGAACAGGTCCCGGCGCAGGTCCCGGCCCAGGTACATCTCAATGTGCATGGTCTGCCGGGTGGCGGCAATGACCAGAACGCTCTCCATCAGAATGGCGGCCAAATAGACCCCAACGAAGGGGGCCAGCCCCTCCAGGGTCCCCGCCTGGATGAAATGGGCCACGGCGTACAGCTGGAACAGGGGCAGGGCCGCGTCCAGCAGGTCGGTCAAGCCGGTGAACACGACCATCTTCAGGTAGCGCCCCTTGAACCGGGCCAGAATGGGGGTCAGCCGCCTCCAGATGGACCAGTCAAAGGCCTGGTTATATTCTTTCTCGTCAAAAGCCGCCATTATTGATTCCCTCCTTCCTCCACCAGAGCGCGGTCGTCGCTGCTCATTTGGATGTCGTAAATCTCCTTGTAAATGCCCGGGCGGGAAATCAGCTGGCTGTGGGAGCCAATATCCGCCACCCGTCCCCCGTCCAGCACCAGGATGCGGTCGGCCTGCATCAGGGTGGTCACCCGGTGGGAGATGAGGATGACGGTGGCCTGGGACATTCTCTCCTTCAGCGCGGCCCGGATTTTGGTATCCGTCTCCGCGTCCACGGCGGACAGGGAGTCGTCAAACACCATCACCGGGGCGTTTTGCAGCAGCATCCGGGCGATGGCCACCCGCTGCTTCTGGCCGCCGGACAGGGTGACCCCCCGCTCCCCCACCACCGTCTCGTAGCCCTTGGGCAGGTCCGCGATGGCCTCGTCCACGCAGGCGATCTGGGCACAGGCGCGCAGCTCCTCCCCGGCGGCCTCCGGCCGGGTGGCGGCGATATTCTCCCGGATGGTCTGGGAGAACAGGAAGGGCTCCTGGAGCACCAGGCCCACCTGGCGGCGCAGGTCCTCCCGGCTGATATCCCGGATGTCCACCCCGCCCACAGTCACCCGCCCCTGGCCCTCCTCCAGGTCGTAGAGCCGGTCCAGCAGGTGGACCAGGGTGGATTTGCCCGACCCCGTTCCCCCCAGCACGGCGAAGGTGGACCCCCAGGGGATGGTGAAAGACACGTCCCGAAGGACCTCCTGCCCCTCGTAGCCGAAGGTGACGTGGTCGAACACAATGTCGCCGCCGAGCTTGACGCGTTTGGCCCCGGGGCGGTCGGCCTCCTCCTCCGCCTTGAGGATGTGGCCCACCCGGTCCATGGACACCCCAGCCTTGCTCATCTCGGACAGCACCCGGCCCAGGGACCGCACCGGCCAGGCCATGGCGCTGTTGTATATGACGAAGGCCTGGAAGTCCCCCAGGGTGATGGACCCGTTCACCGCCGCCGCCGCACCGGCCGCCACCACCGCCATGATCTGGAGGCAGACCAGGAACACCCCGGAGGCCCAGTACACGCTGAGCACCTTGCCCAGCTCCACCCACAGGGCGGAAAAACGGTCGTTCTTCTGGGCGAAGCGGTCGATCTCGAACCGCTCCCGGCCAAAGGCCCGGACCACCCGGACCCCGGTGAGGTTCTCCTGGGCGCAGGTGGTCAGCTCCCCCTCCGCCTCGTCGGCCACCTGGAACCGGGCGGAGATCTTGCCGTAGAACACCCCGGAGGCCAGCCCCGTCACCGGGATGAAGGCCAGGGGAATCAGGGCCAGCCGCCAGTTCATGGCCAGCATGATGCCGGTGTACAGCGCGATGAGAAACACGGTGCGCAGCACCTCCATCAGCTGGTTGCAGACAAAGGTGCGGATGACCTCCACGTCGGAGGTGCACCGCTGGATGATGTCGCCGGTGGCGTGGGCGGTGTGCCACTGGAAGCTCAGCCGCTGAATGTGGCTGTACAGGCTGTCCCGGAGCTTTTTCACAAAGCCCTCGGAGCCCCGGGCCAGGTTGACCCGCATCCCAAAGATGCACAGGCCCCGGACGGCGGCGGCCAGCGCCACCGCCCCGGCGGCCGCCCACAGGGCGGCCCAGGGGTCCGCCCGCAGCCGGTCCAGGGGCAGCAGGGCCTGGACGAAGCCGGGCAGGCCGGGCTCCTTGTCCCCCAGCACCGAGTCCAGCGTCACCCCGATGATCTGAGGGATGACGGCGTTACAGGCGGTGTTCATCCAGGCCAGGACCAGCGCCCCGGCAAAAAAGCCCCAATTCCCCCGGAGCTGCTCCATAATCATGGAGGTCTTTTCCCTGGGGGTCAGTTTCATCTGTGATTCCATACGCTCTTCCTCCTAAAAACAGACACAAAAAAAGCTTCCCTCTGAGAGACAGAGGGAAGCGGCATACCAAAATAAACAGGAGGAGAGTCCTATCCCATCCCGCAGGCGCACAAAAATCCCCACTGTCCCCTGTGACAATTCACAGCGGTCTTGAGTCCAGCCTCACATACACATACAAATCTAACGATCAGCATACTGTGCGCCTCCTTTCGTTTTTATTTCACAGCGTAACCCAGTATATTCCTTCTGTAAGCCCTTGTCAACCCCTTTTTTGCCCGCCGGCGGGATTTTTTCGCGCAAAACGGGGGCGGGCATGGGCCCGCCCCCGCCAAACGCTGGGGAAAAACGGCTCAGAACCTGCCTGGGCAGCCTCTTACATGATCTTGCGGAACAGCGCCTTGAAGTCCTCCACAGAGGCGGCCTTGGGGTTGCCGGGGGCGCAGGCGTCGGCGGCGGCGGACTGGGCCAGGAACTCCAGGTCCTCTTCCTTCATGGCCTCCAGCTTGGTGGGGATGCCCACGTCCACGGACAGCTGGCGCACCGCGTCGATGGCGGCCTTGCGGTAGGCGGCCTGGTCCATGCCGGCGGTATCCACGCCCATGGCCTCGGCGATGTGCTTGAACTTGTCGCCGGTGGCCTCCTGGTTGTACTCCATGACGATGGGGAGCATCATGGCGCAGGCCACGCCGTGGGGGGTGTCATACACCGCGCCCAGGGTGTGGGCCATGGAGTGGGCGATGCCCAGGCCCACGTTGGAGAAGGCCATGCCGGTGACGAACTGGCCCAGGGCCATGGCCTCCCGGCCCTCGGGGTCGTTGTTGACGGCCTTGCGCAGGTTGGCGGCGATGAGCTTGATGGCCTCCAGGTTCAGGCAGTCGGCCAGCTCCCAGGCGGCGGCGGTGGTGTAGCCCTCGATGGCGTGGGTCAGGGCGTCCATGCCGGTGGCGGCGGTGAGGCCCTTGGGCATGGTGGACATCATATCCGGGTCCACGATGGCCACGTCGGGGATGTCGTTCACGTCCACGCACACGAACTTGCGCTTCTTCTCCACGTCGGTGATGACGTAATTGATGGTGGCCTCGGCGGCGGTACCGGCGGTGGTGGGGACGGCGATGGTGAACACGGTGCGGTTCTTGGTGGGGGCCACCCCCTCCAGGGAGCGCACGTCGGCGAACTCGGGGTTGTTGATGATGATGCCGATGGCCTTGCCGGTGTCCATGGAGGAGCCGCCGCCGATGGCGATCATGTAGTCCGCGCCGGACTTCTTGTAGGCCTCCACGCCTTCCACCACGTTCTCAATGGTGGGGTTGGGCTTGATGTGGTCGTAAACCTCATAGGCCATGCCGTTGGCGTCCAGCAGGTCGGTGACCTTCTTGGTGATGCCGAACTTCACCAGGTCGGGGTCGGAGGCGATGAACGCCTTCTTCACGCCCTTGGCGGTGACGATGCCGGGAATCTCCTGGATGGCGCCCTTGCCGTGGTAGGAAATGCCGTTGAGTACGAAACGATTGACAGCCATTGGAATCTACCTCCTGTAATTATCCTGTGAATTTCCTGGTTTTGGGTCCTTATTTTTATCATACCTTCTTCCCTCCCCAGCGTCAAGGCTCGGGCAGGGTAAATTTTGGTGGTCTGGGTGTTTCTTTCCTCCTTTTCGGCCCGAAATTTCACTAAAACGCCAAAACTCTCCCCTGCCCCATTGACAATAAAAATATGTTCCTCTATAATTACAGCTTACTGTCAACTGTATGGAAAACCGTGGGCAAGGCGCGCCTTGCAGAGAAAAAGGAGGAACTTTTCCGTGGAACGGCCCGAAAGCGAGAACAAAATGGGCATTATGCCGGTAAACCCGCTGCTGCTGAACATGGCCATCCCCATCATGATCTCCATGCTGGTCCAGGCCCTCTACAACGTGGTGGACAGCTATTTCGTGTCCCAGATCAGCCAGGACGCGCTGAACGCGGTGTCCCTGGCCTTCCCGGTGCAGAACCTGATGATCGCCGTCAGCGTGGGCACCGGCGTGGGCGTCAACGCCCTGCTGGCCCGGAGCCTGGGCCAAGGCGACCGGGAAAAGGTAAACCGCTCGGCGGTGAACGGCATCTTCCTGGCGGCGGTGAGCTGCCTGGTGTTCGTGGTGCTGGGCCTCACCTGCTCCCGGCTGTTTTACACCGTCCAGACCGACATACCCGGCATTGTGGACTACGGCGAGGACTACCTCGTCATCGTGTGCGGGATGAGCGCGGGCCTGTTCGGGGCGGTGACCCTGGAGCGGCTGCTCCAGGCCACCGGGCGCACCTTCTACACCATGATCGCCCAGGCGGCGGGGGCCCTGACCAACATCATCCTGGACCCCATCCTCATCTTCGGCCTGGGCCCCTTCCCCCGGATGGAGGTGGCCGGGGCCGCCCTGGCCACCGTCATCGGTCAGGTTCTGGGCTGCTGCGTGTCCATCTTCTTCAACGCCACCCGCAATCCAGACATTAAAATGTCCTTCCGGGGTTTCCGCCCCCACGGCCCCACCATCCGGGAAATCTACTCCGTGGGCCTGCCCGGCATTGTCATGCAGTCCATCGGCTCGGTGATGGTGTTCGGCATGAACCAGATTCTCATCGCCTTCACCGACACCGCCACCGCGGTGTTCGGGGTGTACTTCAAGCTCCAGTCCTTTTTCTTCATGCCGGTGTTCGGCCTGTGCAACGGCATGGTGCCCATCGTGGCCTACAACTTCGGCGCCCGCAAGCCGGACCGCATCATTAAAACCATCAAGCTCAGCGCCATCTACGCCACCGCCCTCATGATCGTCGGCTTCGCCGTGTTCCAGCTGTTCCCCGGCCCCCTGCTGGATATGTTCCGGTCGGAGGAGGACGTTACGGGCAGCCTGATCGCCATCGGCGTGCCCGCCCTGCGCATCATCTCCTTCAGCTGGCTGCTGGCGGGCTTCGGCATCGTGTGCTCCTCGGTGTTCCAGGCCCTGGACCACGGTGTGCTCAGCCTGATCTCCTCCCTGGTGCGCCAGCTCATCGTGCTGCTGCCGGCGGCCTTCCTCCTGTCCCGCCTGTTCGGGAACCTGGACCTGGTATGGCTGGCCTTCCCCATCTCCGAGCTGTTCTCCTGCGCGCTGTGCGCCGTGTTCATGCGCCGGGTGTACCGGCGGGACATCCTGCCCCTGCGGGAGGGAGGGGCGGACTGAGGCAGATCTTCACAATTTTCCTCAACTGCCCATTGACAGCGGCCCGCTCATCCCCTATAATAGGGCTGTACAATTGAATAACCCTTATCAAGAGTGGTGGAGGGACCGGCCCAATGAAGCCACGGCAACCTGCGACGCAAGGTGCCAATTCCGGCGGAAACGCGAGATGAGGAGAGAACTGGATCATCCTGCCCCCGCCGTTTTCCGGCGGGGGTTTTTCAGCCTCTTCCCCCAAAGAAAGGAGAAATTTTTATGGCAAAGCGTTTATTTACCTCTGAATCGGTGACCGAGGGCCACCCCGACAAGGTGTGCGACCAGATCTCCGACGCCATCCTGGACGCCATCATCGAGAAGGACCCCATGGCACGGGTGGCCTGCGAGACCACCGTGTCCACCGGCCTGGTCCACATCATGGGAGAGATCACCACCTCCTGCTATGTGGACATACCCAAGATCGCCCGGCAGGTCATCCGGGACATCGGCTATGACCGGGCCAAGTACGGCTTCGACAGCGACAGCTGCGCCGTCATCTCCAACATCGACGAGCAGTCCCCCGACATCGCCCTGGGGGTTGACAAGGCCCTGGAGGCCAAGGAGGGCCAGTTCGACGACGGGCTGGACAACGGCGCGGGAGACCAGGGCATGATGTTCGGCTACGCCT
>CANASS010000048.1 GCA_947364395.1 uncultured bacterium | reverse complement strand
GCAGCCAGATCAGCGAGAACGAGCTGGCCGCCGAGATGGGGCTGTCCCGCACCCCCGTGCGGGAGGCCCTCATGGAGCTGTCCAAGGTGAAGATCGTGGACATCCAGCCCCAGAAAAAGAGCACCATCCCCCTCATCGACTATGACATGGTGGAGGAATCCCGGTTCATGCGGGACCTGCTGGAGTGCGCCGTGGCGGAGCTGGACTGCGAGATGGCCGCCCCCGGCGACTTGGAGCGGCTCAGTGAGAACATCCGCCTGCAAAGCCTCTACCTGGACGATTTCTACACCGGGCAGCTGATGGCGCTGGACAACCAGTTCCACGGGATGCTGTTTGATATCGCCAAGAAGTCCCAGGTATACGCCCTGATCCAGAACATCTCCATCCACTTCGACCGGGTGCGCACCCTGGCTCTGTCGTCGGTGAAGAGCGGGAAAATCGTCCAGGACCATGTGGACCTGGTGGACGCCATCCGCCGGAAGGACCCAAAGTCCGCCCGGGAGCTGATGGCGCTGCATCTCAACCGCTACGACCTGGACCCCGCCGCCCTCCGGGCGGCCTACCCCCAGTATTTCAAATGACCCGGCGGCAGGGAACAAAAAACGCAAAGCGGCGGCGCGGAGGCTCACACCTCCACGCCGCCGTTCCGTTCCGCCGCACGGGCGCGAAAGGCCGTGGGAGTGCACCCCTTCAGAGCGCGAAAGATTTTAGCGAAATAGCTGGCGTCCTGGAAGCCGCACCGGGCCCCCACCTCCGACACCGGCAGATCGGAGGCGGCCAGCATCTCCGCCGCCCGCTGCACCCGGTACTGGGCTATATACCGGGTAGGAGGCAGGCCGATGACCCGGCGGAAGCAGCGCAGGCACTCGCTCTCACTGATGGAGGCGGCCTTGGCAATGGAGGCGGCGGTCAGCTCCGAGGCGTAGCGTTGGTGAATATGCTCCAGCATCCGCTTCACCCGCCGTTCCTCCCGCAGGACCCGCTCCGGCCTGGGACCTGCCGCCTGGTGCTGAGACAGCAGGAACACCAGCCGGGACAGCGCGTCCCGGGTCTGGAACTCATAGCCCGGCGGCTCCCGAACACAGCGCTCCCAAGCCTCTTCCAGGGCATAAACCGCTTGGCTGTGCCAGCCCTCCGAGCCGTCCAGCCGGACGTGCTCCCGGCCCTCCTCTCCCAGCAGGGGGCGGAGGTATTTGGACCAGAACACGCTGTCCGCCCCGCCTCCCACCAGACGGGGGTGGAACACCGCCGAATGGATGCGGCAGTCCGACTCTCCCAGCGCCCAGGCCGCGTGGAGGATGCCGACGCTGATGAACACTCCCTCCCCCGGCCCCACCGTGAAGCGCTCCGCTCCAACGGCCACCTCGGCCGTCCCCTCCACTACCACCAGCGCCTCCAGCTCCGGGTGCCAGTGCCAGGGGACGGGATTCCTGCTCAAATCGTCGTGGTAACAGGCGATGGGAAACTCGGCCTGTCCGTGGCAGGCCAGCTCCCTCCCCTCTCTGCTGGTCGCCGCAGCACACTTGGATAGCGCCACGCCGTTCCCTCCTTTGACGGAATATTTATAGTATCTGGCGGTTTTATTCTAGATGTTTTCCTTTTCTGCTGATATAATCATGCCAAATCCAAAAGGAGGAACGCAATATGATACATCTGCTTTTGGCCGTCATCTACCTCTCCTTCATCAGCCTGGGCCTGCCCGACTCCCTGCTGGGCTCCGCCTGGCCGGTGATCCACGCCGAGCTGGGCGTCCCCATGTCCTGGGCCGGGGCCGTCTCCATCATCGTCTCCCTGGGCACCGTGGTGTCCAGCCTGCAAAGCGACCGGCTCACCAAAAAGCTGGGCACGGGCAAAGTCACCGCCATCAGCGTGGGCATGACGGCGGCGGCGCTGTTCGGCTTTTCCATCAGCGGCTCCTTTTGGATGCTCTGCCTGTGGGCCGTCCCCTACGGCCTGGGGGCGGGCAGCGTGGACGCGGCGCTGAACAACTACGTGGCCCTCCACTACGCCAGCCGCCACATGAGCTGGCTCCACTGTATGTGGGGGCTGGGAGCCGCCGTCGGGCCCTACGTCATGGGGCTGGCCCTCGCCAGCGGGGCCGGGTGGCACATGGGCTATCGGTATATCTCCCTGCTCCAGATCGCCCTCACCGCTGTCCTTGTGATAAGCCTCCCCCTGTGGCGGTTCCATCGAACCGGAGCGGCCGGGGAGGAAAACCGGAATGCGGCTCCCCTCACCCTGCCGCAGATCCTCCGCATCCCTGGGGCCAAAGAGGTCATGGCCGCCTTTTTCTGCTACTGCGCCCTGGAGCAGACCGCCATCCTGTGGGCCAGCAGCTATCTGAACGTGTACAAGGGCATCCCGGCGGAGACGGCGGCGGGATACGCTGGGCTGTTTTTCCTGGGCATCACCGCGGGCCGGGCCCTCAGCGGCTTCCTCACCATGAAGCTCAGCGACCCCCAGATGATCCGGCTGGGCCAGGGGACCATCGCCCCGGGCATCCTGGCAATGCTGCTGCCCGCCCATGAATACGTCGCGCTGGCGGGGCTGGTGCTGGTGGGGCTGGGGTGCGCCCCCATCTACCCCTGCGTCATCCACTCCACCCCGGACCACTTCGGGGCGGACAACTCCCAAGCCGTCATCGGCGTTCAGATGGCCAGCGCCTACGTGGGCACCTGCCTCATGCCCCCTCTGTTCGGCCTCATCGCCAGCTATGTCACGCCGGGCCTCCTGCCCCTGTACCTGCTGGCCATCCTGGCCGTCATGACAGCGGCGCACGAGGCCCTGCTGCGCCGCTGCCGCTGAAGCTCAGCCTCCCCGCTCAAGCAGCTCCAACAGCCCCTCCCCCGTCAGGTTCAGGGCCTCCACATCATAGCGGTTCATGGCCCGGAGGGTTTGGGGCAGGCCCTTCACCAGGGTATTCACCCCGGGTATGGTGGTGACGGTGGCGTAGAAGCCCTCCCGGGCCAGCAGGATCTCGCTGAGGGGGGAGCACTGGCCATAGGGATAGGCCAGAATATCCACCTGACGGCCCAGAGCGGGCTCCACCACCTCCCGGAACCGGGCGCAGTCCCCTTGGAGAAAGGCCACGTAATCCTTTTCGGTCTCGTCCTCCCGCTGGAGAACCCCGTGGCGGATGGGGTCCGGGTCCCGGCCCTTCACCTCGTGGATGTTGTAGCCGTGGCTGCCGATGGTGACCAGGCCGGTGTCCTCCAGCTCCCTGGCCTGCTCCGCCGTGAAGTGGGGGGTCATGGCCGCGCCGGTGTCCTTGTAGGTGTCCTTGCCCACCGAGCAGCCGATGACATAAATGGCGGCCTTCATGCCGTACTTTTCCAAAACAGGCAAACCAATCTCCAGATTGCTGGTGTAGCCGTCGTCAAAAGTGATCACCACCGGCCGGTCCGGCAGCTCCTTTCCCTCCTCCACGTAGGCCCGCAGGTCGGCCATGGTGACGGAGGTGTACCCCGCCCCTTTCAGCGCCGCCATATGCTGGTCGAAGGTCTCCCCGGACACCGTGTCCTCCGCCAGGTGGTGGTACATCAGGATGGGCACCTGGGCGGTATAGGTCCGGTCCCCCGACTGGGCGGCGGCCTCCGTCAGCCGGAGGGAGCCGCCGTCCGCCGTGCGGTAAACGCCGAAGTTCTCGGGATAGTACGCGCCGCCGTTGAACATCCGGGCCAGCATCATATCTCCCACGGCGGTGCGGAAGCTGGCCGGGTCATAAAAATACCGGGGGTCCCGGCTCACTGAGCCCGCGGTGAAATCCCAGCAGGGGGTTATCCGGGCCAGCGCGGCCAAAAATTCCTCCACTTCACTTCTGGAAAAACGGTCCAGGTAGCCGCCATAGACCGGGGCGGCCACCACCACCAGATCCACCCCCTTTGCCTCGCACAGAGAGCGGATAGCGGCGACGCTGGCGGCGCACTCCTCCCTGCGGGCCAGCGGGGCGGCCTCCGGCAGCTGGGTAAACGCAGTATTCCGGGCCAAATACTCCTCCAGCCCCGCCGCGCCGATGGCCTCCACGTCACGGGCACAGTAATCAATGGCACCGGTGGCGGCGTCAAACACATCGAAGGAGTTGGGCACCACGCCATCGGCGCCCATCCGTTTCAGCTTGCTCAGGCTGTAGCGGGGATTGGCGAACAGATAACGGAAATAAAAGCCCATTGGGGAACTGCTTCGGTCCAGCTGCCAGGGCAGGGCATCGGTGACGGACCGTCCGTCTCCCTGCCCGTCCCAGGCCCGGGCGTTGTCCACCGTCACATTGAGCAGCAGGTGCTTGACCTCGTAATTTTCAACGAGCCAGAAGATATACCGCCGCATCTCCTCCATATCCTGAGTGTTCAGGGTCAGGTTATAGAATCTGGCGTCAAAGTATTCGTTCAAAGCTTCCGTGGACCAAGCCCCGGCGGAGGGCCCGCCGACGACATAGGAGTCGAACTCCTGGTGGTGCTGCTCCAAATAGGAGAATTTGGCGGTCTGGGGATTTCTTGTCATGTTATAGGACCACCAGCCCAGGACCTGGTCGCCGAACACCCCGAAGGGGTCCACGATCAGGTTGAGCAGCATCCAGCCCGCCAGACAGGCCGCCGCCAGCGCTCCCAGCACAATGCCCGCCGTTTTCAAAGGGCTGGCCCTCCGCCGCCGTCTCTGATCCGCCATTGGTGTCTCCCCCTTATGTCCAAGTATTGGTATCCAAGCTCCCGTCACAATTTGCAGGAATCGTGTCATTTTACCATGCCGTTATTTTTCTGTCAATCCGATGAACGGCGCAGGGGCCGGAAACAGACGGAAAGCGGCGGCGGAGCCGGTTTTGGCTCCGCCGCCGCTTATTTTGCGCGAAACGGGGAATGATGAGACCGTTACTTCAGGCCGTTCTCGTAGGCCTCGATCATCTTCTTAACCATCTGGCCGCCCACGGAGCCCGCCTGACGGCTGGTCAGGTCGCCATTGTAGCCCTGCTTCAGGTTGACGCCCACCTCGTTGGCCGCCTCCATCTTGAACTTGTCCATAGCCTCACGGGCGCCGGGGACCACCAGACGATTAGAATTATTGCTGTTAGACATATCCTTGTTCTCCTTTTTGAATCTTGGTTGTTTTCTCTGTGCTGGATTGGGAATCCGAGCATAGTTTGAGCCATCCTCGTTTTTATATGCGGCCAGCCGCGCTGGTAAATTCCGCTTGTATTGGAAAGGCCTTTCCCCCGCCGGCCGCCGCTGCCTCGTACGCATATTGCGTTGTAAAAAAGAAAAGGGAGCGCACAGCCACCGCCATGCGCTCCGCTTTTCTTTATTTTTATAGTATGCGTCAATTTTGATGATAGGGCTTCCACCCTCCGGCTTGGAAGCCTCAAAGGATGATGAGCTGCTTGGGAGAGTGGGTAATGTCGATGCAGCCCTCTTCGGTGAGCATAATCACGTCCTCAATGCGCACGCCAAACTTGCCCGGCAGGTAGATACCCGGCTCGGCGGACAGCAGGGCCCCGGCGGGGATGGGCTTTTCGTTGCGGGTGTGGAAGCCGGGGTTCTCGTGGATCTCAATGCCCAGGGAGTGGCCAAAGCCGTGGCCGAAATAGTCCCCGTAGCCCGCATCCTCAATCACCTTGGCCCCGGCCTCGTGGACCTCCTTGCCGGTGACTCCGGCGCGGGCGGCGGCGATGCCCGCCAGCTGGGCCTTGAGGACGGTGTTGTAGACGAACTCCATCTCCTCGCTGGGCTGGCCCACAGCCACAGTGCGGGTCATGTCGGAGCAATAGCCTCCCACCTTGCAGCCAAAGTCCATGGTGACAAACTGGCCCTTTTGGATCACGTCCGGGCCTGGGACGGCGTGGGGCTTGGAGCCGTTGGCCCCGCAGGCCACGATGGGATCAAAGGAGTTGCGCTCCGCCCCCTTCCGGGCCATGATGTAGGTGAGACGGGCGGCCACCTCCTGCTCGGTGAGTCCGGGCTTGAGGAAATTCAAAATCTCCAGCAGGGCCTCGTCGGTGATGCGCTGGGCCTCCTTCATGGCGGCCAGCTCGTCCGCGTCCTTCACCTGGCGCAGCTCGGTGAGCAGCTCGGAAGCGGGGACGAACTCGGCCTCCACATTCTCTGTCCAGATCTTGTGGTCGGCTACGGACATATACTGCTCCTCAAAGCCCAGCTTGGACACGCCGCCGTCCTTCACCAGATCTCGGACCAGCTCACGGTACCTTACTCCCTTGGGGAGCTGGGCTACCTCCGCCCCGGTGATGAGCTGCTGGGCGGCCTCGATGTACCGGGGGTCGGTGTAGTACCAGGTCTTGTCCGGGGTGACGAAGGCCACGCCCTCCCCGTGGAAGCCCATGGCGTAGAACTCGCCGGGTTCGCTGGTGATCAGCATGGCGTCCAGGCCGCGGTCTTTCAGTCCGGCGGCGATTTTTTCAAAATGGTTCATGGGAAACATCTCCTTATAATTAGTTTAAAATAGATGAAATAAAAATGGTATGCAGCAAATTATTACAGCACCTATTACGCAGACTGTAACAACATATATGACTTTCTTACGTTCATCTTTTTTCATTTTATTTTTCCCCCGATTAAAATTGATTTGGTATAACGCGAAACACAGGGGAGGGGCTTTCCTCTCCCCTAAAACAGGGTGCGCATCGGGACGGCGGGAGGGGCAAGCCCCTCCCCTGCGTTCATTCGGGAATATTGTGCAGAAAATTTTGGTAAATCTTTTTCATTGCCAGCGCGTCCCCCGCCTGAGTCCCGGCGCTCTCACAGATAAAGGTGGGGCTCCACCCCCGCCTTGCCACCGCCTGGGCCAGCGGTGCCCAGTCCGGGCCGTAGCCCCCGTCGTCTTCGAAGGTGCGGTGGCACTTCTCCCCGCCGTTGGGGGTGAACTCAATGTGGGAGAAGTGGCTGTGGAAGCGGGAGGCCCGCTCGGGGCCCAAAACCTCTTCCATCCGGTCCAGCATCCGCTCACAGGCTTCCGTCCCCTGGTCCGCCCCCAGGGAGCGGGCGTACAGGTGGCCGAAGTCCACGCAGGGAATGAGTCGCTGGTCCAGCGTGCACAGCTCCAGCACCTCGTCCAGGTCCCCCAGCTGGTTGATCTTGCCCATGGTCTCGGGGCACAGGGTGATGTGGGAAAACCCCGCGCCGTCACAGGCGGCGATAACCTCCTTTAAGGAGCGCAGGGCAATGTCCTGGGCCTCCCGCCGGGTGCGCTTCATCAGCGCCCCGGAGTGGATCACCACCCGCCCCGCTCCCATCCAGTCCGCCACCAGGCAGGCCCCGGTGATATAGCCGATGGTCTTTTGCAAAGCCTCCGGGTCCGGGTTGGCCAGGTTGATGAAGTAGGGGGCGTGGAGGGACAGGGTGATCCCGTGCTCCACAGCGGCAAGGCCCACCTTCCGGGCGGTGTCCTCCCCCACGTGGACCCCCTTGCCGCACTGGTACTCGTAGCAGTCCAGGCCGATTTCCCGCAGCCATTTGGGCGCGTCGGCGGAGGACTTATAGGGAAAATCTTCCGCGTTGCCCGCAGGACCGAAGATCGCGCTCACAGCTTCTCCCCCTTTCCCGACAGCAGCCGGAAGGGCCACTCGGCGGCATAGCGCAGATACCGCCCCGGATTGCCCGCCAGCCGGATGGGCTCCACCAGAATGGAGGAGACCCCCGCCAGATTGCCCCCCAGCACGTCGGTAAAAATCTGATCGCCCACAATGGCGGTCTGTTCCTTTGTCACACCCATCCGCTCCATAGCCTTTACAAAGGAGGGCGTCCTGGGCTTGCCCGCATGGCCGATATAGGGGACCTCCAACGCCTCGGAGAAAATCCGCGGACGGTTCTCGTGCCGGTTGTTGGACAGCACGAACAGGGTCACCCCGTGGGCGCTGAGCTCATCCCGCCACCGCTTCAGCCTATCGTCCGGCAGGGACGCGCCGTAGGGGACCAGGGTGTTGTCCAAGTCCGCCAGCAGCAGCCTGATCCCCCGCCGTTCCAGGGCTGCCCCGGTAATCTCGTAAATATCATGGGCCGTAAACCGGGCCCGGAACCACGCCATAGCGCACCTTCTATTCCGCCTGGGACAGGCATAGATTATAGCATCTCCTATAGTACCATGAAATTTTCTTGTTAGCAAGGGGGAACTCCCATGAAAGAACTATTATTAGCCCTGCCCGCCGGACAGGAGACCAGGGGGCGCGCCTTTGGCCTCACCCCCGCCCACATGGCCTACCGGATCGGGCCGGGTCCCAAGCTGCTGGGCATCCGCCTGCCCCAGGCCCTGCGGGGCGGCCTGATGCTGGTGGACTGCGCGGGCTTCGACGGCGCGGGGGACCCGGTGGGGTGCTGCCGCCAGATTCTGGGGGAGTGCCGCCGCCGGTCCTTTCGGGGCATCGTGTGCGACTTTGAGGGCCCGCCCAGGGGCTGCCTGCCCAAGCTGGTGGAGATTCTGGACCGCAACTGCGCCGCCCAGAGCTGGGCGCTGTACGTCCCCGAGGGCTGCGCCCCTCACGCCCCCCACGCCCGGGTGCTGATCCCCTCAGTCCTCACCCACGGCACTCTGGACCGCCGACTGCGGGGGGCGCTGGAGCGGTACGGCGGGGAGCGGACGGCCCTGGCGGTGGAGTGGGCCCGGGAGGAGTTCCCCCTTCCCGCCCAGGGCCGGGGGGAGCCCATTTCCCAGGAAAAGCTGGAGGAGCTGCTCCGGCGGCTGGAGCCCGCCGTGTTTTTCGACCGGGGGCTGTGCGCCCACTACTTCACCTACATGCGGGGGCCCCAGGCCCACTTTGTGCTGTTTGACAGCCCCCGTTCCATCCGGGAAAAGCTGGGGCTGGCAAAAGGGCTGGGGGCGGGGGCGGCCCTTCTGCCAGGGCCGGAGGTGGAGGAGCGCTTGGAGGAAATTTTCGGGCCGGAGGGGAGCTGACCCCCGCTTGCGGGGGCGGGACGGGTGTGGTATACTGTAAAAAAACCACCGCCGCAAGGAGGCCCCGCCATGAACACCAGCCAGCGCCGGGAACGCATTTTGGAGTATCTGAGAGCCGCCGAAGCCCCCTTGTCCGCCACCGTCCTGGCCCAGAAGCTGTCGGTGAGCCGCCAGATCATCGTGGGGGATGTGGCCCTGCTGCGGGCGGCGGGGGAGGCCGTCTCCGCCACCCCCCGGGGCTACGTGCTGGACCGCCCCCAATCGGGACTCACCCGCACCGTGGCCTGCCTCCACAGCGGAGCTGACATGGGGCGGGAGCTGACCTTGATGGTGGACCAGGGGTGCACCGTGGAGAACGTCATTGTGGAGCACCCGGTATACGGCCAGCTCACCGGGCCGCTGGACCTGTCCTCCCGGTATGACGTCTCAGAATTTATCCGGAAGGTGGAGGAACACGCCGCCCGGCCCCTGTCCCTGCTCACCGACGGCATCCATCTCCACACCCTGCGCTGCCCCGGCGAGGAGGCCTTTCAGCGGGTGGTAAGATCCTTGGAGAAGGCGGGGTTCCTGGTGAAATGATCCGGCGCTGCCAGTGGCCGCGCTGCCCGCGACGGTTTCGCAGCCTGTAGTCGTGCTCCGCCTGTTCGCGACGCGCGGCTTCCCTCCGTCTCGGAGAAAACCCGTCCCCGCTGCGCGGTGACTGGGCTTTTCTCCTCGCTTCGGTCCATCCGCGCTGCTCACGACGGCTCCGCAACCTTTGGTTGCGCAAATTTCCAGTGCCGGCTGGTGGCCCGCAACCGAATTTTCTGATAGGATAGCCTCAGAAAGGGGGCGGCTTTGATGAAGCTGAACGAAAAAATTTTATACTACCGCCGCAGAGCCAAACTATCTCAGGAGGAGCTGGCGGCCATGGTGGGTGTGTCCCGCCAGGCGGTGAGCAAGTGGGAGCTGGGCGACGCCACGCCCGAGGTGGACAGACTGCTGGCCCTGGCCCGGGCCTTCGGGGTGACCACCGACGAGCTGCTGGACGGCGGAGAGCCCAGTCATGACCGGAAAGAGGCTGAGGCTCCCAGAGAGGAACCCCACCGCACCGCCGCGCCTGATTCCCCGCAGGAGGGTAACTTTGAAAAAACCACTGGGCTCATCGGGCGGCTGATCCGAAAATATGGCTGGCTGGCGGGGGTGCGCATCGCCCTGAGCGGCCTGGGAGTCACCCTGGTGGGCGTGCTGGCCCAGTGGGGCTTCGGGGCCATGTTCGGCGCCTCCGAAAGCATAGTGTCCGGCTTTGGCGGCATGGGAGGCGTACAGTTTTCTCCCGGCACCTCCCCGGAGATTCAGCAGGCGGTTTTGGAACAGCTGGGCTTGGCTCCCGCCTCCCCGTCTTTTGGCGGGATCGAGAGCTTCTTCCTGGGCTTTGCCACCGTGATTCTCCTAATCGGCATTGTCACCATGGCCGCCGGGGCGGCGTTGGCCGTGTACCTCTACCAAAAGGGGAACAAGAAGCCCTGATCCGGGCTCCCTCCCGCCCCTCGGGGCAAAACGCCCCTTGACATTTTTCCCCTCTGCGGTATAATAGTCCGCACAGGTGTCTTGACACCTGTGCGGACTTATTTTTTGAGATTCGAGGGATGGATATGGAAAAATTCAACGCGTTCCTGAAACGCAAAAACATTGTGATCTCCGCAAAGCGGTACGGCATCGACGCCCTGGGGGCCATGGCCCAGGGCCTGTTCTGCTCCCTGCTCATCGGCACGATCCTGAACACCATCGGCAGTCAATTCAACATCGGCTTTCTCACCGCCCAGATTCTCCAGATCAACAAGCAGGGCTACACCATCGGCGGGCTGGCCTCCTTCATGAGCGGCTCGGCCATGGCCGTGGCCATCGGCTACGCCCTCCAAGCGCCCCCCATGGTGCTGTTCTCCCTGGCGACGGTGGGCTACGCCTGCAACGCCCTGGGCGGCGCTGGCGGGCCGCTGGCGGTGCTGTTCGTGGCCATCATCGCCGCCGAGTGCGGCAAGGCCGTGTCCAAGGAAACCAAGGTGGACATACTGGTCACCCCCATCGTCACCATCCTGGTGGGCATCGGCGCGGCCTGGGTCATCGCCCCGCCCATCGGCGGCGCGGCCAGCGCCTTTGGACAGCTCATCATGCGCGCCACCGTCCTCCAGCCCTTCTGGATGGGCATCCTGGTGTCCGTGCTGGTGGGGGTGGCCCTCACCCTGCCCATCTCCTCCGCCGCCATCTGCTCGGTGCTGGGCCTTACCGGGCTGGCGGGGGGCGCGGCGGTGGCCGGGTGCTGCGCCCAGATGGTGGGCTTCGCCGTCATGTCTTTCCGGGAGAACCGCTGGGGCGGTCTGGTAAGTCAGGGTATCGGCACCTCCATGCTGCAAATGCCCAACATCGTGAAGAACCCCCGGATCTGGCTCCCCCCCACCCTGGCCTCCGCCATCACCGGCCCTCTGGCCACCTGCCTGTTCAAGCTGGAGATGAACGGCGCGCCCATCAACTCCGGCATGGGCACCTGCGGCCTGTGCAGCCAGCTGGGGGTCTGGACCGGCTGGCTCAACCCCAGCGAGAAGGCCCTGGCCAACGGCGCCGCCGCCATCACGCCGGGGGCCTTTGAGTGGATCGGGCTGATCCTGATTTCCTTCGTGCTTCCCGCCCTGCTGTGCTGGGCCTTCGGGCTGTGGTTCCGAAAAATCGGCTGGATCAGGGAGGGCGACCTCAAGCTGGACTGATGCACCGCTTTAACGCTCAAAAGAGCTCCGCCCCTCCGGGCGGGGCTTTTTTGACGGTTTCGACAAAGAAACCCCGCTCCAGGCCGGAAAAAAGGTGGAAAAAAGGTGCAGATCAGCTTGACGGGCCCGCCCCGGTATGCTATAATTTCATATTGCGTTGATACGCGAAAGGGGGCCTGTCCCATGCTGAACGAACTGGAGAACGCGTCCAAGGTCGTGGGCGTCAAGCAGGTCCGCCGGGCCCTGGCAAACGGCCGGGTGAAACGGCTGTACCTGGCGAAGGACGCCGACCCACAGCTCACCCAGCCCCTGGAGCGTCAGGCTGCGGAGGCGGGGGCGGAGGTCGTCTGGGCCGACGCCATGAAGGCGCTGGGAAGGGCCTGCGGCATCGCCGTGGGAACCGCCGTGGCCGCCACGGTCTGAGGCAAATCCAACTTTTTCTGTTTTTAACGAATAATCCCCGGAGCGTTCGTTAAAATATATATTCATTGAAAGGAGGAAAATCATGCCTACTTTTAACCAACTGGTCCGCAAGGGCCGCGAGAAGAGCACCTACAAGTCCAACTCTCCCGCCATGCAGCACGGTCTGAACACCCTGAAGAACAAGGAGACCGACCTGCCCTCTCCCCAGAAGCGGGGCGTTTGCACCGCCGTTCGTACTTCCACCCCGAAGAAGCCGAACTCCGCGCTGCGTAAGATCGCCCGTGTGCGCCTGACCAACGGCTACGAGGTCACCGCCTATATCCCCGGCGTGGGCCACAACCTGCAGGAGCACTCCGTGGTTATGATTCGCGGCGGCCGTGTCAAGGACCTGCCCGGCGTTCGTTACCACATCATCCGCGGCACGCTGGACACCCAGGGCGTCAACGGCCGTATGCAGGCCCGCTCCAAGTACGGCGCCAAGCGGCCCAAGGCTGCGAAGAAGAAGTAATTCTTCACCCACAACGAGTTTTGCGCACACGCGCAAGGCCGAAAGCCTTGCCGAGCGTTTACCTATATAATTTTTATGGGTGCGTCTCGGACAGGCACATTACGCGAGGTTTTTTCGACCAAGTATCGCTGCGTCAGGCGAGGAGCGGGGTCCTGAGCAAGGGGAGCATACTTTGTGTATGTGGCCCGTCGCGCGGGTTCCCGCGACGAAGCATGGCGCAACGAGACGCCGGTCGAAACTTCGAGTACCTGTGAATTCTAATTTTATATAGAAGGAGGGAAGCGAAGTGCCCAGAAGAGGAAACGTACCCAAGCGGGAAGTTCTGCCCGACCCGCTGTATAATTCCGTCTTAGTCACTAAGCTCGTCAACAGCATCATGCTGGACGGCAAGAAGGGCGTAGCCCAGAAGGTCGTCTACGGCGCTTTTGACATCATCAAAGATAAGACCGGCAAGGAGCCCCTTGAGGTCTTCACCACCGCCATCGAAAACATCATGCCTTCCCTGGAGACCAAGTCCCGCCGCGTGGGCGGCTCCACCTATCAGGTCCCCATGGAGGTCCGGCCCGAGCGCCGTCAGACCCTGGGTCTGCGCTGGCTGACCAACTACTCCCGCAACCGCGGTGAGAAGACCATGAAGGAACGGCTGGCGGGGGAGATCATGGACGCCGCCAACAACACGGGTTCCGCCGTGAAGAAGCGCGAGGACACCCACAAGATGGCCGAGGCCAACAAGGCGTTCGCCCACTACCGCTGGTAAGGACGGAGGCAAACTGAACCAATATGGCAAGAAAAGTTACACTGGAAAATACCCGTAATATCGGCATCATGGCCCACATCGACGCCGGTAAGACGACGACTACCGAGCGCATCCTGTACTACACCGGCGTGAACTACAAGATCGGCGAGACCCATGACGGCACCGCCACCATGGACTGGATGGTTCAGGAGCAGGAGCGCGGCATCACGATCACGTCCGCCGCCACCACCTGCTATTGGAAGGGCACCAAGGACCAGTTCCCCCAGACCCGGATCAACATCATCGACACCCCGGGCCACGTGGACTTCACCGTGGAGGTGGAGCGCTCCCTGCGCGTGCTGGACGGCTCTGTCACCGTCATGTGCGCCAAGGGCGGCGTGGAGCCCCAGTCCGAGACCGTCTGGCGTCAGGCGGACCACTACAAGGTCCCCCGCATGATCTACGTCAACAAGATGGACATCATGGGCGCCGACTTCTACCACGTGCTGGACATGATCC
>CANASS010000047.1 GCA_947364395.1 uncultured bacterium | reverse complement strand
AAACTGGACCTCACTTTTCTGTGAAGTCCAGCTTTTCTTAACTTAATGACATTGGCCTGGCTTCAATCTGCTTTTTTTCTGAAAATGATGAATTTGCTCAGAACATAGTTGACAACCACTACTGCCACGTTGGCGCACAGCTTGACAATGGCGTCGTTATAGTGGAGCTTGTCCACAAACAGCCACAGAATACCCATCTCCAGCCCCAGGGAGAAGAGCCGGGAGGCCACCATCTGCCACAGCTCCCGCAGGGCCACCCGCCAGGCCCAGTCCCTGGACTGGAACACGAACAGCTTGTTGACGAAGTAGGCGAACAGCACGCTTACCGTCCAGGCGATGACGTTGCTGGTGAGGTAGTAGACGTGGAACCCTTTGGTGAGCAGGAGGTAGGTCACATAGTTGACGGCGGTGGTCATGACGCCCCAGAACACATAGCTGATCAGCTCCCGGTGCTTTCGGAGCAGGGCGCGAATGGCGTCCGTCATAGGGACATGCGGTAGACGGCGGCCATGTCCGCCTCATACATCACCTTGGCGGCGCCTTTTTTGCCCCCGGCCGCCTTGGCGCAGGAGGCGGCCATGGCCAGAATCTGTTCCTCGGTGGGCTCCACCCCCAGCTCCTTCAGGGTGACGGGCATGTGGATGGAGCGGAAGAAGTCCTCCAGGGCGGCGATGCCCTTGAGGGCGGTCTCCTCGTCGGAAGCGCCCTCCACGTGCATCACATTCCGGGCGAATTTGACGAACCGGGGCAGGCAGTCTTTGTACACATACCGGGCCCAGCTGGGCCACACGGCGGACAGCCCCGCGCCGTGGGTTACGTCGAACATGCCGCCCAGCTCGTGCTCCATGCCGTGGGAGACGAAGTCCATGCCGTCCGCGCCCAGGCCGGTGAGGTCGTTGTGAGACAGGGAGCTGGCCCACATCACCTCCGCCCGGGCGTCGTAGTTGGCGGGGTCGTCCCGGAGGATGAGGGCGCTTTTCAGCACCGTGCGCATGAGGCCCTCGGCGATCTGGTCGGTGAGCTCCATATTGCCACCCTGGGTGAAGTAGCGCTCCAGGGTGTGCATGAGGATGTCGGTACATCCCGCCGCCGTCTGATAGGGGGGCAGGGAGGTGGTGAGCTCAGGGTTCATGATGGCCAGCTTGAGGCGGCACAGGTTGTTGCGGTAACCCCGCTTCTCTCCGGTCTCCTCGTTGGTGATAACGCTGCTGTTGCTCATCTCGCTGCCCGCCGCGGCGATGGTGAGCACGCAGGCCACGGGCAGGCAGGCCTTGGGGGTGCGCTTGCGGTCGTAAATCTCCCACACGTCGTGGTCCGGTTCCGCCACGGCGTAACCGATGGCCTTGGAGGAGTCGATCACCGAGCCGCCGCCCACCGCCAGGATCAGTTCCGCGCCGAACTCCCGGGCCAGCTTGGCCCCCTCCCGGACCTTGGACAGCCGGGGGTTGGGCACCACGCCCCCCAGGGAGGTGTGGGCAATGCCCGCTTCGTCCAGGGAGGCGGCCACCTGGTCCAGCAGGCCGGATTTCACCGCGCTCCCTCCGCCGTAATGGATGAGCACCCGGCTGACGCCCAATTCCTTGAGAAGCCGGCCGGTGCGGGCCTCCGTCCCCCGGCCAAAGACCACCCGCGTGGGCGCATAGAATTCAAAGTTAAACATAAAACCCCTCCTGTGGGGCAGCGCGCCCCTAATTTGGTATGAACAACATTATAAACGATTTCCTGCCGTTGGCAAGTCCTTTTTGCGGGCGGGGGAGCGCGGGAGCCGATTTTCAGCGCGGAGCATTTTTGACGTGACTTTTTCAGCCGTCTGTGGTATATTTGGAAAAAGAGGACAGAGAGGTGGTGTGTGCTGTGAAGATCCTGGTCATTGACGCCCAGGGGGGCGGCGTGGGAAAGCAGCTGGTGGCCGCCATCAAAAAGGCATTTCCCGAGGATCTGGTGACGGCGGTGGGTACAAACAGCCTGGCCACCTCCGCCATGCTGAAAGCGGGAGCGGACGGGGCGGCCACTGGGGAGAACGCGGCGGTGGTGAACTGCCGGGCGGCGGACGTGATCGTGGCCCCCATCGGCGCGGTCATCGCCGACGCCATGCTGGGGGAGATCACACCGGCCATGGCCCTGGCGGCGGGGCAGAGCCCGGCCAAGCGCATCCTCCTGCCCATCGCCCACTGTGACAATATCGTGGCGGGGGTGAAGGAGCTGGGCATGGGCCAGCTGGTCCAGGAGGCCGTGGAGCGCCTTCGGGAGATAAGGGAAGGCTGCAAACAATAAGGCAGAATAACTTTACATATACTGAGACAAAAGGAGAGATGAGCAATGAGCAAGCCTGTTCTGGTCATCATGGCCGCAGGTATGGGCAGCCGGTACGGCGGCCTGAAGCAGCTGGACCCGGTGGGGGGGTACGATCAGGTGATCCTGGATTACTCCATGTTCGACGCCCGCCGGGCCGGATTTGAGACGGTGGTATTCGTCATCAAAAAGGAGATCGAGGAGGAGTTCAAGGCCCGGGTTGGCCGCCGGGTGGAGAGACACATGGACGTGAAGTACGTCTTTCAGGCCATGGACGACCTGCCGGAGGGCTACGCAGTCCCCGAGGGGCGGGCCAAGCCCTGGGGCACCGCCCAGGCGGCGCTGGCGGCCCGGCATGTGGTGGACGGCCCCTTTGCCATCATCAACGCCGACGACTACTATGGACCGGCGGCCTACCGGGAGATCTACGAGTTCCTCTCCAGCCACCAGGACGGCGCGCGCTACGCCTACGCCATGGTGGGCTACCGGGTGAAGAACACCGTGACGGAGCACGGTTCCGTGGCCCGGGGCGTGTGCGACGTGGACCAGGAGGGCACCCTTAGGGACATCCACGAGCGCACTACCATTGAGAAGGACGGGGACAACGCCCGCTACACCGAGGACGGTGGGCAGAGCTGGACCGCCCTGCCCGGGGACACTCTGGTGTCCATGAACATGTGGGGCTTCACCCGCAGCTTTTTGGACGAGGCGGAGGCCCGGTTCCCGGCCTTCCTGGACAAGGCGCTGGCGGAAAACCCGCTGAAGGGGGAATACTTCCTGCCTAGCGTGGTGGACCAGCTCATCCGCGAGGGCCGGGCGGAGGTCCAGGTGCTGCCCAGCGAGGACAAGTGGTACGGCGTCACCTACCGGGAGGACAAGCCCGCTGTCACCGCCGCCATCGCGGCCATGATGGAAGGGGGGCTGTACCCGGAGGAGCTGTGGCCAGCGGGCTGAGAGGAGCGGACCATGAGAGTTGAACTGAGACGGGGAGAATATACCGCCGCTGCGGACACGCTGGGCGGCGAGCTGGTGTCCTTCCGGGACGGCCAGGGCGTGGAGTACATCTGGCAGGGGGACGCAAAGTCCTGGCCGGGGCAGAATCCCAACCTGTTCCCCATTGTAGGTGCGCTGAAGGACGGCACGGTGCTGGTGGAGGGCAAGCCCTTCCGCATGGACCGCCACGGCTTTGCCCGCCGGAGTGAGTTCACTGTGGCGGAGCGGGGGGAGGATTACGCCGTGCTGGAGCTGCGGCAGTCCCGGGAGACGCTGGAGCGCTACCCCTTTGACTTTGTGCTTCGGGTCCGGCACCAGCTGGTGGACGACGGGTTTTTGACCGAGTTTGAGGTGCGCAACCCCGGGGACCGGGACCTGCTGTTCTGTGTGGGCGGGCACACCGGGATCAACTGCCCCCTGGAGGCTGGAAAGCGGTTTGAGGATTACCGCCTGGTGTTTGACGAGGCGGAAAGCTGCAAGGCCCTGATCCCCACCAGCCAGGGCTTGCTGCGGGCCGGACGGTTTGGTCCGGGGCTGGAGGATACGGATACCATCGCCCTGGACCACGGGGTCTTTGACCAGGTGGATACCCTGATCTTTGAGGGCCTGCGCTCCAAAGGGGTTGCTCTCCGCCACAAGGACGGAGGGCGGGAGGTCTATATGGACTTTGGGGCGTTCCCCATGGTCGCGTTCTGGACCATGCCCCGTGCCGCCGCCCCCTATATCTGCCTCGAGCCCTGGCAGGGCTGCGCCGCCTGGGAGGGGGACAGCGGCGAGTTCGCCGAAAAGCGCCACGTCATCCGGCTGGCCCCCGGCGGGGAAAAGAGGCTGGCCTACACGGTGACCCTTCGGTAAACAGGCGTCCTTTGAGACTGCGGGCTCTCCGGCGGAGCCCCCTGGGGCAGCCTTCATTTTGCCTGGGGCAATTCTTTTTGAGAGCGGCAAATGATGCGGCGTTCCGACCCGGAAGGGGAGGGGCGCCGCTCAATTATATTCAGCTGTCCATGCACACTGTATTTCGGCCTGTTCCAGCGGTGCGTCATACTGACGGCGGCCCGGGCGAAAGCGCTGCTGGCGGAACGGGACGGCATGGAGAAAGGAATAAATGGGATAGGGCCGTTCCCCGCCCTGCCGGGTGGGTTCCTGTTCTTCTGGGGAGAATATTACAACCTGCGCCTCTGGCAATATGTGCATAATTTTCTTGTGTTTTGCCGGAATTTGCTTTATAATGTAAAAAGAGCCCGGGATCAGGGCTTTCACTTTATGAAGGAGGAGGCGAGAGGAGAGAAATGGCAGCGGAAAATGTCATTGAGATGCTCCATATCACCAAGGAGTTTCCCGGTATCATTGCCAACGATGATATCACCCTCCAGCTCCGCCGGGGGGAGATTCACGCCCTTCTGGGGGAGAACGGGGCTGGAAAGTCTACGCTGATGAGCGTCCTGTTCGGCCTGTACCAGCCGGAAAAGGGGATCATCAAGAAGAACGGCCAGGAGGTCAAAATTCACGACCCCAACGACGCCACCGCCTTGGGCATTGGTATGGTCCACCAGCACTTCAAGCTCATTGAGGTGTTCACGGTGCTGGACAACATCATTTTGGGGGCGGAAACGACCAAAATGGGCTTCCTCCAGAAGCGGGAGGCCCGGGCTAAGGTGGAGGCGCTGTCCCAGCGTTATGGCTTGAAGGTGGACCTGGACGCCAGGGTGGAGGACATCACCGTGGGGATGCAGCAGCGGGTGGAGATCCTCAAGATGCTCTACCGGGACAATGAGATCCTCATCTTCGACGAGCCCACCGCCGTGCTGACTCCCCAGGAAATCGACGAGCTGATGGCCACCATGAAGGAATTCGCCAAGGAGGGCAAGTCCATCCTGTTCATTTCCCACAAGCTCAACGAGATCATGGCGGTGTCCGACCGGGTGACGGTGCTGCGCAAGGGCAAGTACGTGGGCACCGTGGACGCCAAGGATACGGACAAGCAGTCCCTGTCCAACATGATGGTGGGCCGCCCGGTGCAGCTGGAGGTGACCAAGGCCCCCGCCCAGCCGGGCGCGCCGGTGCTGGAGGTGCGGGACCTGTGCGTCCCCTCCAAAATTCATAAGAAGAACGCCGTGAACCACGTCTCCTTTGAGGCCAGGGTGGGGGAGATTCTGTGCATCGCAGGCATCGACGGCAACGGTCAGACCGAGCTGGTTTACGGCCTGACGGGGTTGGAGAAGAGCTCCGGCGGCACCGTAACCCTGTGCGGGGAGGATATCTCCCACGCCTCCATCAGGCACAGGGGGAGCAATATGAGCCACATTCCCGAGGACCGGCATAAGCACGGCCTGGTGCTGGATTTCTCCCTGGAGCAGAACCTGGTGCTCCAGCGGTTCAACGAAAAGCGGTTCCAGACCCACGGCTTCATCAACCGGGGGGCGGTGCGGGAGTATGCCGGACAGCTCATTGAGCAGTACGACGTGCGGTCTGGCCAGGGGCCGGTGACCACGGCCCGGTCCATGTCCGGCGGCAACCAGCAGAAAGCCATCATAGCCCGTGAGGTGGACCGGGAAAAGCCGCTGATCGTGGCCGTCCAGCCCACCCGGGGCCTGGACGTGGGGGCCATCGAGTACATCCACGGCCAGCTGGTGGCGGAGCGGGACAAGGGCCGCGCCGTGCTGCTGGTGAGCCTGGAGCTGGACGAGGTAATGAGCCTGTCCGACCGCATCCTGGTGATGTATGAGGGAGAGATTGTAGGCGAGCTGGACCCCAGGCAGACCACCGTGCAGGAGCTGGGCCTCTACATGGCCGGAGCCAAGCGGACGGATAAAAATGGAAGGGAGGGGAAGGGAGCATGACGGTAAGGTATCCAAATCTCTTCCAGATCTATACAGGAGAGGGGGACGGGGACGCATGAAAATCCAGGGAAAAACGCTGCTGCAAAGAGACGGGACAAAGACTGTGCTGGCGTCCCTGCTCTCCATCGTCATCGGGCTGGCGGTGGGCAGCCTCCTGGTGCTGATAGTGGGCCTGTTCAGCGACAATCTGGGCCTGTCCAGCGCATGGGAGGGCATCCGGCTTATTTTCTTCGGCATACTCAGCACCGGCCGAAACGCGGTGGGTACGCTGACCTGGGGCTTCAACCCCCAGAGCATCGGCAACATGCTCTTCCGGGCCACGCCGCTGATCCTCACCGGCCTGTCCGTCTCGGTGGCGTTTAAGACGGGCCTGTTCAACATTGGCGCGCCGGGCCAGTACCTGATGGGCACCATGGCCACTCTGGCAATCGCCCTGGGCATCCCGTCCTCCGCGCTGCCCAGCCCGGTGACCTGGCTGCTGGCCTTTTCAGGCGGCATGCTGGCGGGGGGCCTGTGGGGCTGCATCCCCGGTCTGGTGAAGGCGTTCCTCAATATCAACGAGGTGCTGGCCTGCATCATGACCAACTGGATCGCCGCCAACCTGGTGACCTGGTTCTTCGATGCCACCAAGATATTTCAGAACACGGTGGAAAACACGAAGAGCAGCTACGTCTACAAGACTGCCTATGGCCGGACCCTGGTGGACGGGGCCTGGACCTATGTGGACGGCAACGGCGTGCAGACCGCCAAGCTGGGGATGGACAAGCTCTTCCCCGGCTCCCAGGTCAACGGGGGCATCCTTGTCGCGGTTCTCATTGCCGTGGGCGTGTACGTCCTCATGACCAAAACCACGCTGGGCTATCAGCTCAAGGCCTGCGGCGCCAACCGCCACGCCGCCCGGTACGCCGGGATCAACGACAAGCGGAATATCGTGCTGTCCATGGCCATCGCCGGGGCGCTGTCCGGAGCGGGCGCGGCGCTGTACTTCCTGTCCGGCAATACGGAATTCTATTGGCACACCTATCAGACCCTGCCCGCCACCGGCTTCAACGGGATTCCCGTGGCCCTGCTGGCGGCCAACAACCCCATTGGCGTCATCTTTACCGGCTGTTTCATGTCCATGCTGAACATTGTGGGGCTCCAGCTCACCAATCTGACCGCTTACAACGAGTTTATCACCGATGTCATCATCTCCGTGATCGTCTACCTGAGCGCGTTCTCCCTGCTCATTAAGATGCTGCTGAGCGCCCGCAAAAAGGACAAGCCGGTCCAGGCCGCCGCAGACGGCCCTGTGGGGGAGGCTTCCGCTGAGAAAGGAGGGGAGCAGGCATGACGTTTTTGATTCAGCAGACCCTGCTCTACGCCGTCCCGCTGATGATCGTGGCGCTGGCCGGCGTGTTTGCGGAGCGCAGCGGTATCATCAACCTGGCGCTGGAGGGCATTATGATCTTCGGCGCTTTCATCGGGGTACTCTTTGTCCGGGTCATGCAGGGGACCGCCCTTTTCCACGACGCCTTCGCGGCAAAGGACTGGCTGACCCTCCAGGGCCTGGAGCTGCTGGCCATGCTGGCCGCCGGAGTGATGGGCGCTGTGTTCTCTCTGTTGCTGTCCTTCGCCTCGGTGAACCTGAAGGCGGACCAGACCATCGGCGGCACGGCGCTGAACCTGATGGCTCCCGCCTTGGTGCTCTTCCTTATTCGGATCATCGCGAACCAGAATACGCTGGGAATGGCGGACGGCAGCGACGCCGCCAGCTGGTTCATGATAAAAAAGAGCACCTTCGGCATCGACCGCAAAACAGAGCTGGGATTTTTGGGCGAGACCTTTATCCACAAGGTGTATCTGGCCACCTATGTGTGCATCCTGCTGTTCATTGTGCTGTCCGTCCTGCTCTACAAAACCAGGTTTGGACTGCGCCTGCGGTCCTGCGGTGAGAATCCCCAGGCGGCCGACTCCCTGGGCATCAACGTGTACAAAATGCGGTACGCCGGCACCACCATCTCCGGCATGCTGGCGGGCATGGGCGGCTTTGTCTACGCCCTGACTACCGCCAACTGCGCCTCCACCGGCGATGTGGCGGGGTTCGGCTTCCTGGCCCTGGCCGTCATGATCTTCGGCAACTGGAAGCCGCTGAACATCGCGGGCGCGGCGCTGCTCTTCGGCCTGTTCAAGTGTATCGCAGCCTCTTACGCCTCCATCGACATCAACGGGGACGGGGTGTGCCTGCTGGCCAACGCCCCCATCAGCTCCCATGTTTACCGAATGTTGCCCTATCTCATCACCCTGGTGGTGCTGGCCTTCACCTCTAAGAAGTCCCGGGCCCCCAAGGCGGAGGGAATTCCCTACGACAAGGGCCAGCGTTGAGTCACTTTTTCTTGAAAGAAAAAGTGACCGAAAAGAACGTTAAACCGCCGCGGGAGTCAGCGGTGATGGAAAGGTTCTCGCTCGGCAACGAAAAAGCGCTGCCATAAAGCAAAAAAGCACCCCGCTGGAATTCCGGCGGGGTGCTTTTTATAACAGGATTCAGGTTCAGTGCTTGCGGCGGAGGGATTTCAAGGCGTCCCTGCGGCGGAGCAGTTCCTCCTTGGCCAGGGCGGCGGCGGCCAGGATGTCCTCGTGACTGACGGAATACTTCTGGCTGACTTTCAGCGTGCCGTATACGCGGCGGAAGCGGCGGCTGACCTGCTCCAGCTGGGCTACCTGGTCGCTGTAGCGCTGGCGCAGGGCGGCGGCGCTGTCCTCCAGACGGCTGCTGAGCTCGGCCTTGCCCAGGGCCGCTTGAAGCTGGAGCTCCTGCCCCAGCTGGGTGACGCTTTCCACGTGCAGGGCCACCAGCACAAGATTTCGGATGGTGGCTGTGGCGTCCACCGCCAGCAGCGCCAGAAACGCGCCGCACAGCATGAACTCCAGCCAGATGGGGAGGTCCTCCACCAGGGCCTGGATGGGCGGGTGGATGAAGAAGATGACGATATAGGACAGAACGCCCCAGGTCAGGGCCACCCACAGGCACACCCGGCCCTTCAGGTTAAAACGGTACTGGGAGTAGTCCCAGTATTTCACGTGGGTGGCGGCCTCCAGCACCCAGGCCACAAAATACTCCCAGGAGGTCATGACCACCACCGCCACCACATAGAAGAGAAGCAGGTTTTTCTTCAGCGGGGTGAAAAACAGGATCATCAGCGTCACGCCGCCGCCGTAGATGGGGCAGATGGGCCCGTAGAGAAACCCCCGGGCCACCAGGCGGCGCTCCATGATGGAACAGTAGCAGGTCTCCATCACCCACCCCAGAAAGGAGTACAGGACAAAATAGAGGAATAGATTGGAGACCGGGAACCCCATCAAGCTCAAGGCTCTTCCCCCCCGTCGTCGTTGGTAAGGAGCACCCCCAGCAGCCCGTTGTACACCCGGTCGGGATGCGCCAGGAAGCTGTCGGCGATGCGCTGGGCGTCCTCCCGGGTGGGGGAGAGCAGGGTGAGAGAGAGCAGGCTCCCCTGGTCGTCGTCCATGGACAGGCACACGTCAAAGCCCAGGGGCTGTTCCGCCACCTGTGCCCGGACCTGGGCCTTGCGCTTCAGCGCCTGATTCAGCGGGGCCAGCCGCCGGTCGCACCGCTGGCGGATGACGGGGGATAGGCTGCTCTCCCCGGCGGCGCAGGCCCTGTGCCCTTTGCCGGTGATGGCGTAGACCTCCCCCTGGTGGTCCAGGTGGCCGCTGTCCGTCAGCTCCGCCACCGCCTCGGCAAATTGGAAGTAGTCCACGCCGCTGTCGCACATGGACAGGTCGGTCAGGGTGGCGAAATCCAGGGGGGCCGCCGCCCGGTCCATAATATACAGCACCAGCAGCTTGGTATCCAGCTTGTCGTGAATAAATCCCGCCATGGCGCACACTCCTTCCGGGGTGAAATATCTTCAAGCATTATATCGAATTGGGAGGGAAATGGCAAGGGGGGATTTGACGGTTCAGCGGCGGGTGACCAGAACTTGGTACAGCTGGACCAAGTAGGCCCAGGTGGAGCGGTCCAGGGTGCCGGTAACGGGCAGTCCGGCCAGGCGCTGGACCTCCTGAATGTTTTTATAAGTTTCGCCGTCGTTGCAGCAGTTGACCGCACAGGGGCTGAAGTTGGTCATCACCGTATTGAGGGAGCCGAACATGGCCTGGACGATGCGGAGGACCTCACACTCCTGACCTTCCGCGGCGGTGTAGGTGCCGCAGGGCAGCACATTGAGGGCGGGGGGAAAGCCGTACATCAGCTCCACATGGACATAGGCGTCCCGGATGGCGTTCCAGGTGGTCAGGTCCACCACTCCCGTGACAGGGAGATGGTTTTCCCGCTGGAAAACCATGACGGCCTCCAGGGTCCGCTCGCCGAAGATGCCGTCCACCGCCAGCCGGGTGAGAACGTCGTTGTGGATGGCCAGCTGGTTGAGCATGTATTGAAGAGAGCGAATGGGCTGGTTGCCGCCGCCGTCAGAGGGCTCCGGCGGGGTGGCGCGGGCGGGCGCGTTGGCGTTCATAGCAGGTTTTCTCCTTTCAGGCGTCGGTGTTTCCATAGCTGAGGTCGTAGCCGGGGAACTGGCCCGACATGACCTTCTGCTCGATTTGCTGGGGGGTGGTGGGCAGCCCGGCTCCGGCCAGAGCGGTGCGGGCGATGCCCAGGTATTCGTCATAAATGCCCTGCCAGGTGGCCTGATCCACCACACCGGTGACCGGAAGGCCCAGACGGCTCTGGACGGCGTTGACGGCCTGGGTGGTCAGGGGGCCGAAAATGCCGTCGATGGCAAGTACGGGGACGGCGGGGGAGAACTGGCCGATGATGGAGATGAAGTACTGGAGGGCGGACACGGCCACTCCGGTGCTGCCCTCCCGCAGGGTGACGCCGGGGGCGGGGCCCTGGATTTGGGTGAAGGGCTGGCCCTCGCTGACCAGCTCGGACAGCTTTCGCACCGCCCCGTGGAGGGTCACCAGCTTGTACCAGGTGCCCTGGCCCACGATGCCGTCGGGGGTCAGGTTGAAGATGCGCTGGAAGGCCTTTACAGATTCCTCCGTCCGGCTGCCGAATATGCCGTCCGCCGGGTAGACCCGGGGAATGGCGGGGTAATTGCGGGAGATGCGGTTCAGCATGGCCTGAAGCACCGTCACATAGCTGCCGGAGGAGCCCTTTTGCAGGGGATAGCCGGGATAGGAGTATTCAATATCGCGGATGGGGGTGTTGGAAACCAACTCGATATCGTCGCCGTAATAGTGGCGCAGAATGTCCATGGTGCCCATGCCCTGGCGGGCCAGCTTCTCGCTGCCCCACTGGGACAGGCCGTCGCAGGTGACGGTGGTGCCGTTGCAGAATTTGGCGGCCAGGGGCTCTACAAAGCCCTTCCGGCGGATGTAGGTGGTGAACAGCTCATCCACCAGGTTATCCACATTTTCAAAGGTGCTCCGGCCCTTGATGAATTTTTGGTCGTTGATGGTGGAGGCGGTGATGTCAAAATCGTATCCCCGGCTGGGGTAGTATTCGGTGTAGACCCGGTTGAGTGCAAAGGAGATCTGGGCCAGGATGTTGGCCCGGAGGGCGGCCTCCGGCCAGGTGGGGTAGATCTCGCTGGAGGCCACGTTTTTGATGTAGTCGGGAAAGGACACCGTCACGTTTTCCGCCCACTGGCTGGCCGGTCCGGTGTGGACGGTGATGGTTTGGGGTATGTATGGCGTAACTGCTATTGGCATGGGAACCTCCTTATTTGACGCTTGCGGCGCATCACAGGGGCTGGGGGGTGACCACCACTGGGGCGGCGTTGATATCGTTCCCGGCGGGCTGAGGCAGGGGGACCAGGGGGACGTTCTGCACCGTCTCCACCCCGGGGAACACCTGGAGCTTTTCAAAGGTGGCCAAGTAGTAGTCCGGGTGCTCCACCACCAGGGAGTAGTCGGAGAAGGGGACGGCTCCGCCGGGGGACTCGCTGAGGGACCGGTCGGGGGCTTCCAGCTCCACGGGCCGGGTGCCGCCGCTCTCATCGGTGATCTGGATGGACAGCACCTTGCGGCGGTCGTCCTCGCCGGGGCTGGAGATGATGACGGTGGCGCCGGACACGGGCAGCTGGGCCTGTGAGGTAAAGGCGCGTATGGTAAGTGAACCGGTTTGGGCCATGGACAGCTCCTCCTTATTTGATATGGTACAGTGTATGCGGAGGACGAGAAATTGTGAATTCTCAGCCAATCAAATTGACAAATCGCCGGATAGGGAGTAAAATAATTAAAATTTATTTGGCGAGGAACGGTCATATCATGAAGAAAGACAAAATATCTTCCGCAGTGATTCGCCGTCTGCCCCGGTACTACCGGCATCTGGACGAGTTGCTGCGGGCGGGGACGGTGCGCATATCCTCCAGCTTGCTGGCAAAGTCCATGGGACTCACAGCCTCTCAAATCCGGCAGGATCTGTCCTGCTTCGGCGGCTTCGGCCAGCAGGGATATGGCTATAATGTGGAGCGGCTCCGGGCTGAGGTGGCGGATATCCTGGGCATGAACCGGGACCATACGATGGCCATACTGGGAGCGGGCAACCTGGGCCGGGCGCTGATGGAGAACTTTCCTTTTTCCTCTAACGGCTTCCGCCTGGTGGCGGCCTTTGACGTGGACCCAAATCTGGTGGGCAGGGAGCTGAGCGGGACCCCGGTTTACCACGTGGATACGCTGGAAGAGTATTTGAAAAGCAGCCCGGTGAGCGTGTGTGTGCTCACTGTCCCGGCGGGGGTGGCGGAGCCCACCGCCCGGCGGGTGGCCCGGTGCGGCGTGACGGGCATTTGGAATTTCACCAATGTGGAGCTGCCCCAGCAGGATATGCCCAACGTCCAGATTGAGGACGTTCATTTTGCTGACAGCCTGCTTACTCTGAGCTACATGATCTCTGAGGAGGAGCCATGAAAAAAAAGCTTTTGACAGCGGCGCTGGCGTTGGTTTTGCTGTCGGCCGGAATTGCGGCGGCGTTTTCCGCTGGCCAGTCGGAGACGCTGGTGTCCGTGAGCTATCTCAGCGGGGCGTTTTGGAGCGATCTGAAGGCCACGGTGAAGCAGGAAGTGGACCGGGATACCTCCTTCATTCTCAGCGATGCCGTGGCCCAGGCGGGGCAGGGGAAGGGGAGCGCTTTCTCCGCCCAGAGTGGGGTGAACGGGGACCGGGTGGCGGGAATTACCGGGTCCGGCATGGTCTGGGCCTCTGGAAGTGCCTTGGTGCAGAGCGGCGCGCTGATCGACGCCACTGTGGGAGCTGAGCTGGCTGTTGGAAACGGGCTTGCCGCAGGCCACCGATATCTGGCCGGGTCGGATGTGGTGTTGGTGGTGTCCTCCGGCTCCGCCCAGTGGATGGGGGAGGGTCAGTGGACGACCACCCATGGGGACCCGGTCCAGCCGCCGGTCAGCCTGCCCTTTACCGATGTGGCGCAGGGGGCCTGGTACTATGACGACGTGGCTTTCGTATATCGGAACCAGCTGTTTAACGGGGACAGTCCCACCCGCTTTGCGCCGGACGACAGGATGCAGCGCTGTATGATGACCACGGTGCTCCACCGGCTGGCCGGTAAGCCTGCTGTGGGCTATTCCACGCTGTTTCGAGATATCCCGGATGGCCAGTGGTATACACAGGGCACCATCTGGGCGGGGACGCTGGGCGTGGTGTCCGGGGTGGAGCCCGGCCGCTTCGATCCCTTTGCCAACGTGACCCGGCAGGAGATCGCGGCAATTCTCCACCGCTATGCGGAGAAGATGGGGTATGACGTGAGCGCGTCCGCCAGCTTGGCAGGCTTCCGGGATGGAGGGACGGTGGCCTCTTGGGGGACCAGAGCCATGTCCTGGGCCGTTGGAGCAGGGATTCTCAACGGGAGCAGCGGGGCCTTGTTGCCTAACGGAGACGCCACCCGGGCGGAGGTGGCGGCCATGCTCCATCGGTTTTCCAGTTGGTCCCAAGGTCAGTGAGCGCGGGCGCCGGATGAACCATCCGGCGCCTTTTTGCGCGACTGGAAAAATTTTTGGGAAAAGAGAAAAAACCTCTTGCATTTCCCTGACTGATGTGGTATTATGGGTAAGCTTTAAGGAACATATGCGGCTGTAGCTCAGTTGGATAGAGTGTTTGGCTACGAACCAAAAGGTCGGGGGTTCGAATCCCTCCAGCCGTACCAAAATGTGTTGATAAAAAAGATGCACAGCGAAAACACCGCATGAAAATGCGGTGTTTTCGCGTAAATGCGAAGAAATCAAGAAAATATAGCTCAAAAAGTTTGAAAGTCAAAAATCCGACTCCGTTTTTTCAAAATAACGAAACCGGAGATGCAAAAAGCCCTTTTTTCTCAATAAGGTGAGTCGAACTCCCCACCACTCCGAGATCAGTCTTTCACAGAGGGCTATTTTTCATTTTCCGCCATTGTTACATATGCTTCGTTTGTCTCTCATTCTTTGTTGGTAGTGGTAATAGCTTTTGCCATGCCTTTCGAGTATACTTGCGTTGCAATCAGTGGAAAGGAGAGAACACCATGCCAGAGACAAGAAACTTATGTGCCCAGCTTCCCTTAGACCTGCATCAGCGCGTCTGCGTGGCCAGAGAACAGTCGGGCCTGACCACTGCGCAGTACATCACCAACCTGTTACTCGAATACTACGAAATGAAAGAAAATGGAGGGAAAACGACTATGGCTAACAACAGCAGAACGATGGCCTTCCAGATCCCGGAGGACCTCTTCCAGCGGATCAAAGCCCACCTGGAGCGCGAGACCCAGCGCACTGGCCGGAAGCTGACCCAGCGGGAGTTCGTGCTGGGACTGATCGAGGAGGCCCTGGAGGCAGCGGAGCGGCAAGCCGTGGAGGATATCCCGGAGCCGGAGGAAGAACAGCCCAGCGAGGACGCCGGTGTCAGCCCCTGTGAGGCCCAGCTGGAGGGCAGCGACACCCAGCCCCAGGAGGAGGACGTCCCCGCCGTGTGGGGCGCGTAACGGGTCGTGCGAGGCCATAACAACCGAACAGCAGATGAGAAGCCACCAGAGCATCCCAATCAACGGGATGCTCTGGTGGCTTCTTTTCGTTTCGCCGGAAGAAGGAGGTGAATCAACACGAAACAAAAAACAGCCTTTCGCTTCACAGACGAGGAGATGGAGACCGCCAAGGGGACAGACCTGCCGGACCTGCTGGGACACCTGGGATACAGCATCCGCCGGGTAGGCA